>JAWLEA010000007.1:0-59728 GCA_041686345.1 Polyangia bacterium
GTCTTGCTGGTAACTGCCGAGGATTTGGCTTAGGAGATTTATGCCCGTATTTTCATATAAATGTATCGACAAATCTGGAAAAATCGTAACCGGAACCAAGGATGCCGATTCGGAAAGATCTTTGCGGGATCTGTTGCGACAGGAGGGTTTGTATTTACAGGAAGCAAAAAAAGCCACAGATAAAGGCGAAGGATTAAGAAAAGAAATAGAAATTCCCTTTTTGAACAGTATTTCCGTGGCTGATATCGGATTGGTTACCAGACAACTGGCAACTTTGATCAGGGCCAGTGTTCCTTTGACCGAATCCCTTGAGGCGATTTCCGATCAATTGAGAGACGATAGCAAGAGAAGAAAACTCGGAACAATTATTTCTCAGGTGAAACGCTCGGTCAATGAAGGTAATTCCTTGGCAGAATCCCTTGATAAACACCCGAAAGTTTTTAACGAATTTTATGTCAGTATGGTCAGATCTGGTGAAGCAGCAGGAAATCTGGATGATGTTCTTTTCTCGCTCACCGATTTTCTGGAAAAACAACAGAAAATACGCAATAAAGTCAAAGGTGCAATGACTTATCCCATAATAATGATCTTTATTACAATCATTATTATTGCCATTTTGATGACAAGTGTAGTTCCCAACGTAATCAGTATATTTGAAGATACAGATCAGACACTGCCCTGGTATACAACCTTGTTAATTGCCACCAGTAATTTTTTCTCGAGTTACTGGCTTGAATTTTTCATTGCTGTGGCACTGGGTTTTTTCGGGTTTAAAAAGTGGAAAAAAAGCAAAAAAGGTCGCTGGATCTGGGATAATTTTTTACTCAAAGTTCCCATTGTAGGCGAATTGATCAGGAGAATATCCATTTCCAGATTTTCAGGCACATTGGGTATTATGCTTTCGTCAGGAGTACCGATTTTGAAGTCTCTGGATATTGTCAGAACGGTTATGGGCAATATGATTTTGCGCGAAGTGGTCGGTGAAATTGAAGTTGCCATCAAAGAAGGCCGCAGCATCGGCTCTGTTCTGGACCAATCCAATGAATTTCCTCCTCTGGCTACCCATATGATAGCGATTGGAGAAAAATCTGGTCAATTGGAAGAAATGCTGGAAAATGTTGCTTTGGCATATGACAATGAAGTTGAAACAACAATTACGCAGTTAACGTCAATTCTGGAACCGATCATGATTGTCTTCATGGGTTCCATTGTAGCTTTTGTCGTATTTTCAATTTTGATGCCTATTATGCAGATGAATAATCTGGGTCTCTAATAAAGGAGTTATAGTATGAAAAATCAATCATTTTCAAAATTCACAGCAACTGCCGGTCAAAAAGGTATGACCCTCATCGAAATCATGATCGTAATTGTTATTCTCGGAATGATAATTGGGGTTGTAACTTTCGGGATTATGCCTCGTTTTCGCCGAGCCAAGAAAAAAGCTTCTCAGCTTCAGTTGAACAAGATTGAGCGTATTATTGTCGAAAATTCTGAGGAACCCGAGTACAAAAAAAAAGAAGCTCAGTCAGTTCTGGAAGGCTTGGTCGACGAAGGAATGCTCAAGGAAAAAGATGTAAAAGATACTTGGGGAACCGATGTCAGAGCCGAGGGCAGAGCTTCCAGTCCATGTGTCATCTCAGCCGGAGAGGATGAAAGTTTTGGTACTCCGGATGACTTGCAGAGTGATGGTTGCGATGAGCGCTAATTCTGCCAATTGTAATTTTCCTGATTTAGCAAAGAAAAAAAAGATAAAGAAGATACAACCGCTTTATTGCGATTTTGATAAAACCAGGGAAAAACAATTGCTTTTATCAGGGTATTCAACCAGAAGTTCAGGTTTTACTCTGATTGAAATAATTATCGTAATGGCAATTATAGGTTTAATGCTGGGAGTTGTTCTCTTTGCCTTTAGATTTTATCCGAGGATGAAACTCAGAGAAGCTTCCCGCAAATTTTCATCTGCTGTCAGGTTTACTTCATCTCTGGCCAGAACCAATCGACTTTATCATCGTCTTGTTCTGGATCTTGATGCCTCAAGTCCTGAAGTTGAGATCGAAATGCTGCCTTCAGACACCAGGATCCCTGCTCTGGATCCGGAAATAAAAGATGAGGATGAAAAAGAAATAATTTTTGAAGAATGGCCTAGATATGATCCTGCAGATCCTACAGGTCCCCTTGGACCTGATGATTTGGGAAAGCCATTTATGCCTCCGGAACCCGAATGGACAAAACCGGAAACCAGAATGGCTGTAAAAACCAAATTGGAAACAGTGAGAATTAACAGAGTATTTTTTCCCTGCATCAATCGTGAATATACCGAAGGTAAAATCGGACTCGTATTTGGCCCTGACGGCAATGGCCAGGAGGTTATTGTAACTATCGAATCTGACAATGGAATAACTTCTTCTTTGTGGATAAGACAATCATCGGGACAGGTCAAATATCTGATGGCCGGTGAAATTCCCAGAGATATTTGTATTGATGCAGTTGGCAATGATTTGAGAATTGAGGAGGACTGAAAATGAACAATCATGTAAACAGCTCCTGTTCCAGAAGTCTCAGATTACAAAAAGGTTTTACCCTGATAGAATTAATTATTGCCTTGGCAATACTTTCAATTTCAATTGGATGGATATTGAGGGATCAAACTGAAGCTGTTAAAAAATCAGTCAGATCCAGATTATTGTCTCAAGCTATTTATCTGGCCAGAGCCAAAATGGACAACACTGAAATGTTGATGCGTAAAGAAGGTTTTGGTTCCTTTGAAGATGAATTTTGCGGAGAATTTGCCGATGATGGCTATGAAGAAGTAGATCGTTTCGAATATTGCGTTTTGATAGAAAAAATCATTATCCCCGATATCAACAGGTTGCAAGAGGAATTACTCGGCGGCCAAAACAGGGGGGAAGAAGGAGATATTGATCCTGAAACCGATGGAGCTACCCCTTCGCCTATTTCAAACTTGATCGATCAGTTTATGCCCGGGATGGGTGGAGACTCGGAGCTCGGGGACAGCATCAGTTCAATGGCCGGTCGTTTTTTGGCACCGGCTTTAAGTTCTATTCAGAATGTACTTGAAGAGGCAGTAAGAAAGGTCACAGTTACGGTTAGATGGAAGGCAGCCGGTAAGATGAGACAGATGGAACTGGTAGCTTATTATACTGATACCAACGAATTAACCCGTTCTTTGATTTCCCCGGGAAATATACCGAATATTCCGGGAGTTAATTCCGGTACCGGGGGAAAAAATCAGAATAAGGGTTCCCCAAATCCAGGAGAATCCAGATAATCCGATGAAGAACAAAAGAAAAAACTTTCACATGAAATTCAATAATTTGCCCCAAGGTTTTACCTTGATTGAAATTCTGGTAGTTTTTTCCATAATAACTTTTATTACATCAATGGTGTACAGTATCATTTATACTTCCCGAAAAACTCAGCAGAAACATCAAGTTCGCATGGAACAATATTTCAGGATAAGATCTGGTTTAAACAAATTGCATGCAGATTTGTCATCAACTTATTTGTCTTTGGGCGAAAATATGAATCTTCCCGAAAAACGTACTTATTTTAAAGGATTTCCTGATATTGGCGGCACAAATCTTCAATTTTCCACTTTTAACCATGTTCGTTCTGCCAGAAATTCGAAGGAAGCTGATACTTGTGCTGTTGGTTATCGATTTGTGGATGATCCCGAGCGGCCCGGCAGTTTCATCATGGTTCGCAAAGAAAGCTATCATCTCGATAATCTTCCTTTTGAGGAGTTGGCCGGAGTTTCCCGGGAATTGATCCCCGGAGTGAAATATCTGGTAATGGAGTTTTATGATGCCAGGCAGGATGAATGGCTGGAAGAATGGGATACTACCAATCTTGAAGGTAAATCCAATAAATTGCCTGATATTATCAGAATTCATCTTGTAGTTACCAATGGAGATGAACATGAGCTTCATTTTTATTCCACAGTTGTACCCAAATTGACTGAATCCATCAATCTTACTCCAGGCGGAGCTGCAACAGGAAATTACATGAATATAAACCCCGGTTCCGGTGGTAAAAAAGGAACCGGCAAAACAGGATCTTCCGGCAAAACTAATAAAGGAGTAACCAGATGAGTTTTTTCAGTAAAATTCACAATATTGAAAAAACTGATTATTCATCACCTGATTTTTACAGGACTGAAAACTGGTCTCAAAACAGAATTAATGGTCAAAAAGGCTTTGCTCTGCTTATTGTTACCATGTCCATATCAATTCTGGCTGTGCTTTTGCAAGTTTTCGTCCTGCGTACAAGTCAGGAGCTTAAAGAAGTTCAAAATCAGCGCGATAAGCTAAAAGCAAAATATTTATCTTACAGCGCCTTGGAAATTACTCGTTTGTTTTTGAAAATTCAGGCTAAATATTTTGATTCCAATCCCATGCTTTCCGGAATGGGTTTTGACATGGGCAATATTCTTCCCATGCTCATGCCTATGTTTCTCGGGGGCGAGGATAGTTTGAGAGAATTAGTAGATGTTGATATTGAAGGTTTGGGGCTTAAGCCTTCGCAGGGCAACGGCGGGCTGGAAACCTTCGAATCCGAAGATGGAAAAATTAATGTCAATTGTGCGGTTTCATCAGCAAGTGTGGAATTACTGACAACTCAACTGTTTAGTTTGTTTTTATCAAGAAGGTATGATGAACTTTTTGACCGATCCAACAGTAATATAGATGTTCTTGACCGACAACAGCAAGTTGCAGCCATCATAGATTTCATCGATGTTGATCAAAGCGGGATGGCAGTTTCCGGCGGGGATGAGGATAGTTATTACAAATCCAGACCCCATCCATATGTTTCAAAAAACAATGTGCTTGATTCCAACCAGGAAATCAGATTAATCAAAGGAATTGACGAGATTTTCTGGACAAATTTTGGACGCAGTTTGACAGTATATGGTTCTTGCCAGATCAATCTCTGTGCTGTAGATAAAGACAATTGGCAACTGGTGGCCGGAATTATTATGGCAAGTGCCAAAAATCAAGCCGATCCAGTGCTTTCCGATCCGGTTAAATTGAAAATGCTGGCAACTACAATAGCCCCTCAATTAATGGCAATTTGCAAGGATCCGTCTGTTTTTGCTCAAGCGGTAGCCAATCCCGGAGTTGGAGGCAGTCTCATGTCTTCAGCCCTGGGCATGAATGCTGATACGATGGGTGATTTAGGTGATGACGGAGTGGCTGATGCAGAGGTGACCGGAGTTGATATTGATCCGACTAAGTTGCAAAAAATAATAGTTAACAGCCCCAAAAGGTATTATCGAATAAAAACTTTTGGTGTTGTCGGCAAAATCAGGCATTTGGTTGATGTAGTGTGGGATCAGCAATCAATGTCGATGATTTCCGGAAAACAGGGTTCTTTTGTTTACTGGAGAGAGTATTAACAGTTCCCGGTAGTTGTGTTTGGAGATATGAATTAATGAACAGTAAAAAATATATACTTGATATTGGAAATACTTATCTTCGCGGGGGAATTATTGAAATAAGCCGCAAAGAAATAAAATTGCTTAAAACTATTGAGCGCCCCCTTGAATTAAATGAAAAATTAATGCCTGCAATAACTGATTTTGTAGCCAGGCTCCAATTGGGTAAAAACAGTCTCATCATCAATATTAATCAGAATGTTTATTCAAGAATTTTGTCTTTTCCCTTTGATGATTATAAAAAGATAGAATCTTTGATCAAATATGAATTGGGAGACATGATTCCCCTTGACATCGAGGATGTTGTTGTAGCTCATGGAGATCTTTACGGTTCCAGTGGAGCAGAGACCAGAATTTTTACCGGAGGCGCCGAGAGAGAGTATATAGAAAATTTGATCAAAACAGTTGAGGATACAGGGGGAAAAGTAAGCCACCTGATCTATTCTCCCTGCAGATTGTTGAGCCAGATTCCCAAATTGGATTATCCCGTGATGGCTGTAAATTTCGGAGATAAATTCACGGAATTGGCTTTGATTGAAAATGGTAAATTGAAAACTGGCAGAATAATAAAATCCGGTTTTGAAACAATTGTAGAAAAGTTGGCGGAAGAATTCAATCAAACCACTGCCCAGATGAAAAATTGGTTTAATAATTCGGCACAATTACGTGAACCATCAGGTGATGAAGAAGAATACCAGAAGATTATGAGGAATCAACTACTGCGACAGATGGAAAACTGGCGTCGCTTTATGTTGGCATCGTCAGGTTTGACCGATAAGAAAATAGAAAAAATTTATCTTGTGGGAGAAGGGGCGACACTTGATGGAATAATTTCTTTTGCAGAAGCTGTTTTTTCTTTGCCTGTGGAAATTTCAAATTTGCCTGTGTCTGAACAGTCTTTGGTCAATAATTCTTTGATTGCTCTGGGAATGACCTCAGATTTATCTTCTTCGCAATTTATTGATTTCAGAAGTGGAGAATTTGCTAGAAATGCAGGTTATTCCCTGGTGAAAGATAAAATCAGGCCGATTTTATTTTCCATGAGTCTATTTTTTGTAATGTTGCTGATTTCTGGATTTCTTACTTTAGACAGGTTGCAAAGAGAAGAAGAAGCTCTTCTTGGAGTTGTGGGACAGATGTCAAGAGAGGTTTTGGGAAAAACAATCTTCGATCCCTACAGGATTAATCGCAGGGTTAAAAAGAGAAAAAGCAGAAGCAAGCAGGGATCTATTTCAGAGACTCCAGTACCTGAAATGAGTGCCTATACAATTTTAAGCAAAATATCTTCCAATCTGCCTCCTCGGAAAAAAAACCAGGAGGAGGAAGAGAGTTCAAAGGACAGTGATGAGGAAAATAAACAAGAAGAGTCTAAGACAGACAGTAAAAATGAGGAAGATAAACAGGAAGAAACCAAAGATTCTGCAAAAACAGATGGAGAAGATAGTGAAAGTGAAGAAGAAAAAGTTTTAAAACCGATTGCACTTGATATTACCAAGATTCAAATCAGAACCGGAAAAGTAAAAATTTCCGGAGTTGTAGATTCAGCCGAAGATGTTGATGGAATTATTCAAGGATTAAAAAGGATATCTTGTTTGGAAGAAATAAAAACCGGCAAAATTAAATCAATCGGTGAAGGTGAAAATGAAAAAAGACAATTCTCCTTGGATATCAAGATGGATTGTTTGTAAAGGAATATTATGAATATATTTGCTAAAATAGAAAAATTCTATGATGATCTTTCTTTGCGGGAAAGAAAAATGATTGTAGTCGCCGGCATATTATCAATTATTTTTATTGCTTCGGTTATGATTTTTCTGATTTCTGATTCTTTTGAAAAAAAGCGTACCAGGATTGAAGAACTCAAAAAAGCTATCAGTCTTTTGAGAAGAAATCGAGGTAAGGTTCAGGAAACCAAGGAACTTATGGCTTCTTACGAAATGAAAGCGATTAGAAAACCACCGATGCTGCAAGGGCATCTCGATAACATGTCCAAGAAATTTGATTTGAAAGCTTCCAATTTTATTCCTAAAAAGTCTGAAAATCTAGGTGAAAACGATGAATATCACAAAGAATCAGTTCAAATCGAATTTCATGATGTGACTTTGAAAAAGGTCAGCAGATTTATGCAAAGTCTGGAAAGCAGCAGGTTTCTGATAATGGTTACAGAGCTCACTATTTCCCCACGCAGGGGTCAGCATGATCGTCTTGATCAGGAAATGACAGTTTCGTCATATCACAAGAAAAGCAGTACTGAACTCAAACGCAAAAGCAAAGAAAAAAAGAAAAAGACAAAGGATTAAAATAACTTTGCAAGATCAGATTGGTTTTAATTTTTAGTTTATTAGATATTTACAAAATATTTGCTGAAAAAGCAAGTTTTTGGTTTTATAAAAGATTTGGATTTTAACTATGTTTTCATCACCTTTATTTAAAAAAATTCTGAGATGGGTTGGTTATTCCCTGTTGAGCATGCTGACTTTCTATTTTGTTTTCAATTTATTGATGGATTGGGATCTGCTCAAGGAAAGAATAGAGACAGAATTGGAAAACAGCACTGGTTACCAGGTGAAAATTAGTGATATATCTCTGGGATTATCCTCAATTAAAATGAATGATGTTTTGTTGAGAGAAGAAAATTCTCCCGAGGATAAGAAAAGAAAAATTATTTCAATAGATATGGCTAGAGTGGATGCTTCTATTTTTGATTTATTACAGAAGAATCATAATTTCAGTTTAGAACTCAAAGTTTTCGGAGGTGATGTTCATTTCAATTATAATAAAGAAGATGATAATAAAAATTTCAGTTTTGAACTGGAAAAATTGAAATTAAGTAAATTACCATGGATTCAAAATGCTATTTCCTTGCCGATTCAAGGACGTATCAGTGTAGAAGGGCAGATTGAATTGGGAAAATATAAATGGCGCAAAGCCAATGGTGAAATTAATGTAACTTTTTATGACACAATTTTAGGTGATGGCAAAACCAAAGTAAGTTCTTCTTTTTTGAAACCACCTAAAGGCAAGGCTGGGGCAAATTTTTTCAAAGAAGGGTTTCCTTTGCCTCCTCTTAATCTGGGTTCTAAATTTTCGTGGACTATCAAAATAGAAGAGGGAGCGGCTGAAGTTAAAGATTTTTCCACCATGAGTGAAGACGGAGAAATGGAACTGGTTGGAAATATTAAATTCAGGGAACCAGTTAAATTAAGTAATGTAAACATGTATCTAAAATTCAAATTTTCTGAAAAAACCAAAGAAAAACATGATGCATTGCAAGTAATGGATTTATCTTTGCAGAAAAAAGGAAAGCGAACAGATGGTTATTTGGGAATGTCTATAAGCGGTAAGTTGACCAGGCTGAGATTCAAGCCGCGCAGAAGAGGATTAATCGATTACGGAAAATACAAGAAGAATGGTTTGTCCCGCGGTCCGTCTTCACGCCCCAGAACTCCACGACCTCCCCGTAACCGTCGCACTCGCAGGAAGAATTCAAAAAATCGCAAGCCTCCAAATCGTCGTCAACCAAAAAAATAAAAAGAAAAGAAAAAAAAGAGTTATTCTATTTTGTTAAGACCTTCCACCGGGGATACGCTGGAAGCTTTCCAGGATGGATAGAGGGTTGCTGCTACTGCAAGAATAATAGCTGACAGGGAAATGAGTATAATATCAATGGAGTTTACTGAAACAGGGATTCGGGCTGAAACAAAGATGTTTTCACTGGTTTTTATGCCGATTGTAGCCAGATAAATACATATTGACAGTCCTCCTGTCAAGCCGAGAATCAAACCGATCAAACCAACAAAAAATCCTTGCATAACAAATATTTTTTTGATTGAAAAATCGTTTGATCCCATGGATTTTATGATTGAGATTTCTTGTTTTTTATCGATTACCACCATAATGAGGTTGGCGGTAATGGAGAAAGCGGCGACTAGAATCATTACAACCAGAATTATGAACATAACAATTTTTTCGAGTTTCATTGCATTGAAAAGAGCTCTGTTTTTTGTTTTCCAGGTGTCAATTTTATAATCTGGGCTGAATTTATTTATAACTTGATTGGCTAAATCATTGATTTTGTTTTTATTTTCAAGTCTGATTTCAAATCCGGAAACAGTGTTTTTTTTCTTGGAAAATTTTTGGATTGTCTGCAAGGAAGTAAAAGCGAATTTCAGATCATATTTAAAATGCTTGGTAGAATATATACCAGCTACTCTGAACCTCAATATTTTGGGAACCGGACCAGTTGGAGACATTGTGGTCTTGGGAGAAATAACGTCCACAGTATTACCCAGGGAAAGTCCCAAGGTTTTGGATTGTTCTTCGCTGATGATTATTCCTGGAAAATTCCCGGGCCATTTGGGAAGAAAAGAAAAAAGATCTTCCTGTCCAGATATTGCTATTGAGAGAACAGTTGGATCAACCCATTTTAATAGATTTTCTTTGGAAAGATTGAGGATAGTTCCATTTTTTAAATGCCCTTCCAGATCAAAAGAAGGAGATTGAGGATCAATACCTCTGAGGATTATGCCCTGAGTTGCTTCAAAATTAATTGATTTGAGCAGTACTTCTTCTTCAAGATAAGGCGACATGGAATATTTGAGATTGTTTTGGTGCAGCAAATCTTTTATTTGCTTTTTTAATTTTCCTTGTTGGGTAATAATTTCATGATCATGACCAGCAATGATTATATGGGGGCTGAAATCCAGAATCTGATTTTTCTGTTCCCCTTCGAGCCCTCCCAGTACAGATAAAACTACAACCATGGTGCTTGTGCCCAAAAAAACGCTAAAAATTGAGATTGTAGAGAAAACATTGAAAATTATCAGGATTACGCCGAAAATAAATACAAGAATGCCAATTAACAAAAAAGCCAGGATCATATATCTGGTGCCAAATAATATTTTGGGCAGTAAAAATGGATTGGTCAGTTGGATAAAAATTAAAAAAAGCAGAATCAGAGAAGGAAAAAGGCTGCAAGATCCCAAGAAAAAAAACAATTTTTTATTTAATTTGAAAAACAGAAAAAAGAAAATTCCGCCCATGATAATGCCAATTGATGTGATTAAGGGAATTATTTTTCCTGTTAATTCTTTGTGAGAGCCGTTTATGGGATTAAAAAAATGATTAAGACTAAACAAAAATAGAGCAATGAAAATAATAGTCAGAGCAAAATTAAAGATGCTGAATCTGTTCTTGTCGGATTTTAAATACTTAAAGGCCAGAATGCTTTCGAAGGATTTGAGGATTTTCATTTTCGTTATAAGATTATTCCTGTTCAGATTTGTAGTTGAAGCCTCTACTGATTTTTTGCCTTAGCAAGCAGGTAAGAGTATATGAATTCATCGAGATCACCGTCAAGAACACCTTCTACATTTCCGATTTTTTTTTCAGTTCGGTGGTCTGTAGCCATTTGATAAGGTGCGAGAACATATGATCTGATTTGAGAACCGAAATCAATATTCTTTTTATCTCCCACCAGATCGCTCATTTTTTCTTCCTGTTCCTTTTGTTTTTGCTGGTAAAGTTTTGCTTTAAGCATTCTTAGGGCTGTTGCTTTGTTTTGATGTTGAGATCGTTCATTTTGACAGGCAGCCACCAGGCCAGTTGGTTTGTGTGTCAGTCGCACAGCACTTTCTGTTTTGTTGACATGTTGACCACCGGCTCCGGAAGCTCTATAAACGTCGATTCTCAAGTCTTCTTCATTGATTTCCACTTCTATGGTATCGTCAAGATCGGGAGTAACAAGTACACTGGCAAAAGAAGTATGACGTCGTGAATTTGAGTCAAAAGGAGATATCCTGACCAATCGGTGAACGCCATTTTCAGATTTCAATTTCCCATAGGCGTATTTTCCTTCAACCATGATGGTACAAGAGGCAATACCAGCTTCAGTTCCAGGTTGAAGCTCGACGATTTTACTGTCAAAATTCTGGTTTTGGCACCATCTCAAGTACATTCGTTGCAGCATTTCAGCCCAATCCATTGCTTCAACACCTCCAGCGCCTGCATTGATAGCTAATAGACAATTCTGATCATCCATTTTTCCCGAAAGGATAGTTTCCATTCTCAGGGACTGAATTTTTTTGTCCAACTCCAGAAGTTCACTCCAACCCTCTTTGAGTGCTTCTGAATCCTTTTCTTCTTCAGCCAGTTGGATCAATATTTTGGTATCATCAAAGCTCTCATCCAGACTCTGTAGATTTTCCAACTGACTTCTGTAGTTGGCAGCTTTTTTCAGAATGGTTTGAGCTTTTTGGTTGTCGTCCCAGAAATCACTGGCTTGGGATTGTTTTTCGAGTTCGGAAATTGTTTCTTTCAACTCGTCTATTTTCATGACATTTTTGATTTCTTTCAGATCTTTGTCAATATTATCTATTTTGTTATAAATTTGGGAAATGTCTTGAAACATTTGATTTTTCTCCATTAAAAAAAATAATTTGAAAACAAGCGGGTGCGACAGAAACCGGTTTTCACAGATGTTTAATGAAAACTGACTAACTTCCAACTCAGAATGAGAGATTTTGACTGAGGCTGAAGTTGGATTGAAATGCGCGTAATAACTCCAAGACGATACTATTTCAATAAATTACGACAAAACCGATCAATTCAAATATCGAATCACAGACGATGACCTCCCTTTTTGAGATGGGAACTAGCTAGTTCCCATCCCAGAAATGGATATCATCGTCTAGCGACGGAATTTTACCTCATCTGCTTTGTCATAACTGCTTGAAATAGTTGTGGCTATATCTTTGCAGTTATTTCGCGCATCTGAGGCAAACTTCTTCCCCAGCCAAAAAACCCACTTCTGGGATGGGAACTGACTAGGCAATGATAAGATACATGATGTATAAAGTATAGAGCAATAAAAGAAAAAAACCTTCCAGTCTGATAATTTTACGGGAACTGTGAATTATCGGCAGCAGCAATAAGGTAATGATCCCAACCAGAGCCAGATCGAAATAAAGTTCAAATCCGCTGGCGAAGTTCAGAGGATTGATAATTGCTGTTGCTCCCAGGACAAAGGCAATATTAAAAAGATTAGAGCCGATTACATTGCCCAGAGCTATTTCTGAACTGTGTTTGAAGGCCGCGACTACACTGGCCGAAAGTTCGGGTAAGGAGGTACCTATGCTGACAATTGTAATACCAATGACTCTTTGGCTCATCCCAAAATAATCAGCAAAAAAAACAGCTCCATTCACAGACATGCTTCCTCCGGCCATCAAACCCAACATACCCAGAAAAATTAAAAGATAATTCTTGGCATTGCTGGTTGCAATCTGTTCTCTGGCGGCGACTATTTTTCTTTTTTTGAAGAAAATAAGGTAAATAGTATAACTTAAACCTATACTCAGAAAAATCATTCCTTCCAGTCTGGAAATGTGGCCATTATAAGCAAAAGCAATGAGTAGCAGGGTTGTTATGAGCAAAAGAGGCAGATCGCGTTTGATCAGATCCACGTTGACGCTGATTGGACGAATCAAGGAGGCGATGCCTAGAATCAATCCGATGTTGGCAATGTTGGAACCGATAATATTACCCATGGCCAGAGGAGAAGAATCAGTCAGGGCTGAGGTAAGACTTACGGTAAATTCCGGAAGAGAAGTACCGTATGAAACAATGGTTAAACCTACTACAGTGCTGGAAATCCCAAAACGAAGAGCGAGGGAGGCGCCACCGGAAATCAGCCAATCAGCTCCATAGGCAAGCAAGGCGAATCCAACAGCCAATTTAATGAGATGAACAAGTATATCCATATTATTTCCAGAGTGGAGGTGAATTAGTTGTGTATATTAAGGGCTTTGCAACTGTTTTCAAAGGTGGTTCTGCAAAACGTTTCAAAACCAATATTTTTAATTTTGCTGATGTGTCTTGCAGTGTGGACTACATGGGCCGGAGTACAGGTCTTTCCTCTGAAAGGCACCGGAGCCAGAAAAGGAGAATCCGTTTCGACCAGAAGTCTGTCTGCAGGAGTATATAATGCGGCTTCTTGTACTTCATGTGCATTGGGAAAGGTTGCTATTCCTGAAAAAGAAATATAAAAACCTAAATCCAGAAAAGTTTTTGCTTCTTTTTTGTTTCCGGAAAAACAGTGGATAATGGAGCCGGGCTTAAAACCGTGGTGTTTGATAATCTCAAGGGAGTCCTTGAAAGCTTCTCTCAAATGCAAAACAACCGGTTTGTTTATCTGAGCGGCTAAGTCCAGTTGTTGAGCCAAAACACTTTTCTGAATATCCGGTTCAGAATAATTATAATGGTAATCCAGTCCAATCTCTCCCCAGGCGGATATTTTATCCACATTTTCAAGAATCAATTCATAATATTCTTCAGAGGAATCTTTGGCTGAATGAGGGTGAATTCCTGCTGCCAGATGGATATCAGGATTGTTCTGCATGATCTCCAAGGATTTATTAAATTGCTTGGGAGAAGGTCCCAAAGCTATATTCATGATTTTGACAACCTGGTTTTTTTTAGCTTCTTCTATTAATTTTTGCGGGTCTGCCTTGACTTTATCCATGAGCAGATGCGCGTGAGTATCAAATAATGACATTCGTATTCCTGTTTTGTTCAAATAGTTACGGTTCAAGCTCGCTCCTGGCCTGAAGCCTGTATTTCAAACAGAATTTCAGAATTTCAGGAGAGGTAGTTTTTTATTTCTTTGGCAAGTTCTCTGTTCAATTCTTCATTTTTAGGTTGACTGAGAAATTCTTGCAATAAGTTTTTTGACTCAGGCAGGTCAAGCCTTATTAAGGCTTTGGCTGCGGTATCTCTTTCCAGGGGAGATTTGTTCAGAAATTTTTTTAATATTTCCGGTACCCATTTTCCCCGACTATAACCCAGCCGGTCAATTGCAAGTAATTTTATTTCCGGATTCCAACTGCGAGTTTTTGCCTTGAGGTAATTTTGAGCAGTTTGATTATTTTTCCTGGCTAAAAGAGCTGCAATGGGTAATTTTTTTGAACTTCCCAAAAAAGGCTTTTTAAATTTTTTTTTCAGTGTTTTTTCGATTTGATCCAGTTTAAATCTGGTTAAGAGGTTGCAAGCTTCAAGTCCATATTCTTTGTCGTCACTAAAATCAGCCAGAGTTTGAAGTATTTTGTTTGAACCAAGCAAACCGCTACTGAGTGCGGCTTCAATTTTTATTTCTTTTGAACTTTGATTCTTGGCCATTTCAGTAAGTTTGGAAATGGCTTTTTTGTGTTTGAGATCTCCAAGTGCTCTAATCAGATTGATGATAATTTCATGATCTTTTTCCTGCTTTAATCTTTCCAGAATATCCTGTCCCAAGTTAAAATATTGTTTTTCTACAATGGAAACAGGAGCTTGAAATCTTATTTCGTTTGCATCACTTTGTAAACATTGTTTCAATTCTTTTTCCATATTTTTTTCTGTTTTGCCCATAGCTATAACAACAGCTTCCCGTACTTTTACAGATTCATCATTCATCAAGGGGGCAATTTTCTGCCACCAGTGATCTACAGCCTGAAGTTCGATTATGGAAATCAGAGTTGTATAGCGATAAAAAGGATGTTCATGTTCAAGAAAATTGCCCAGGATATTAATAACTTTATCTCGTTGTGAGTCTTTTATTCTGCCTGCATATTGCAAGCCTCGAATTTTCTTTCTTTCATATTTTGAATCCAGCAAAGTCTCGATATCCTGAAAAGTATATTTCTGATTGTAGTTTCGAAAAAGCGATGACATTATGTATCCAGTTCAAATTTTCCGGTTTGATAAGAGATAGAGCAAGAAAAATATTTGAGTTTCAATTTTTGTTTTTATGGTTTTTAGTGGATTTTCGTTTAGATTTTTTGTTGGAATTATTTTTCGAATATGATTTTTTTTCATTTTGATTTTTGGCACGAAAATCCTGATATTCATCTACAGTAAATGTAATTGTTTCTTTATCCCCATCTTTTAGTCTGACTCTAATAATTTCCTTGAGTATATTGGATTCGATAACTTTGCCTCTGCCTTTGGGAGTATTGATGTTTTTACCTTCCCTGGGATAGTTGCGGGAATACTTTTTATAGAATTCATATTCATAGGAAAGACAGCATTTAAGGCGTCCACATTGTCCAGAAACATTTTGGGGATTGAGTACCAGATTCTGCTTTTTGGCCATGCGAATTGAAACAGGCACAAATTTATGCATGTGGCAGGCACAGCAGAGAGAACGACCACATACTCCAATACCCCCACATACCTTGGAGTCATCCCTTACTCCCATTTGTCTCATTTCTATTCTCACCGAGAAGCGGGAAGCGAGGGTTCTTACCAGTTTCCTGAAATCCACCCGGTGGTCAGCGGTAAAGTAAAAAAGTAGCTTGTCCGCGGTATGGAGCATATGGACATGAAAAAGTTTCATGTCCAACCCGTATTTTTCAATCTTTTTTCTGGCAAAAAGATCAGCTTCTCTTTCAAGTTTACGATGTTTTTTTTCAATTTTATGGTCTTCCTCTGTGGCTCTTCGCAAAAATTTACGGGGCAGTTTTTTTTGGCTCCAGGTTTTGTATTCGGATCTTTGAAGGGCTTTACCCATAAAGACTCCTTTTTCAGTGTCCACCATTAAACTGTCGCCTTTTTCATAAATAATGTCACATTGAGGAAACCAACTGACCTTGCGCGGAATTCCCCATACCAGAAGAGTCCACAGATCAAGTTTTGTTTTTCCTTCGGGCCTGAATTTACTCCGGTAATTGGTGTAAAGATCATCTCCCCATGGATCCGCATCGGTATACGATTGGGGAAATTGATAATTTTCAATCTTTTCCAGAGGCAGTTTTTCAAATTGCCCTGTAGAATCGTCGTGACCGTAGTTGATAATTTCAACTTTTTCAGTGGAATGGTCAGAAGAATATCTGTCTCCGTCAATTGTAACTTCAAAATTGAGAGATTTGCTGGAATTGAGGAAATTTCGTTTGTTTCTTTTGACAGGGGCACCTTTGTTGTATTTTTTTTTGGAACGATATTTCTTATTTTTATTGCTGTTTTTATTGTAATATAATTTTTGTTTTTTACCTTTGCCGGGTTTGCGATTGTTTTTATCTGATTTCATCTTCTTCTCATTTCAAGGAAAAGGTGTTCAAAAAGCAGGCCTTTATTAATGTTGCCCTCCAGATCATATTTTGATTGTCTCAGCAGATCAAGCCATTTAACAGTATCAAAATTTCGTACCGGTTTCCCTTTGAATGTTTTTTCTTTTCCGGTTTTCAACAGATTGATTTCAAAAAGGGAAAGAAATTGACCAAGCATTTCTCTGTCTTGACGGGACAATTCAGTTGCCAAATTCAAAATGGAAACCAGGCTGCCGTTCAATACAGTTTCAGTTGCCTGATCAGCCAAGGAAATCAAGCTGTTATAATCTTTAGAAGTCAAATACTTAAATGCCCTGGAAATTCTGCCTCCACTGATTTCTGCAATCTTTTGGAGTTCTTTTGTGTTTTTCTCTGGATAAAACCGGGACAGGGAAGTGAAGATATCATTTTCACTTAAAGGAGAAAAGCGGTAACTTTGACATCTTGATCTTATTGTAATGGGCAGTCTGTGTGGTGAAACAGCAATCAAAAAGAAAAAAACACCATCCGGAGGTTCTTCCAGTGTTTTGAGCAAAGCGTTGGCAGCTCCTCTGGTCATCTGGTCGGCGGGGTCAATAATTATTACTAAAGACTCAGATTCATAAGAGCCTGATTTGAGCCTTTTTTCGAGTTGTCGGACTGCTTCTATTTTAATATAGGAAGTTGGTTTCTTTACTCCCCAATCAAGATCGATAAAAATAAGATCGGGATGGGTGAGATGCTCTATTCTTTTTGAAATATTCTCCAAGTTTTTTTGCTTGTGGGTCAGAATCATTCTGGTAAAATTGAGAGCAATTGTTTTTTTGCCAATACCTTCTGGCCCTGAAAACAGCACACTATGTGGAAAACGGTTTTGTTTCCAGGAAGATTTCAAACTGGAGATTACTCTTTTATGGCCAATAATATCTGAAAAATAATCGATTGAATTCATTTTGAGTTAATTAGCCTTTCTGAATGCAAAAAATGTGGGAACATCCCGGTTCATAATTAGCAAGTTTAATAAAATTTAGCAAGATCGACTATTTTTTCTTGAAATATATTCAACTTCTTTTTATATTTCAGCTACCAGATGTTTTTTTGTTTTTAACCTGTTTGGTTTTAAATTCCTATAACGGATGTTTAGCAAATAGTTCATCCGGTTATTTTTACTTATTATTACAGCCAGTTGTAAATATTTTAATTTAAAAATTTGTGTTTTGGTGATCATTGTTTACCATGATCTTCAAATTTGATCTTCAAGAATTTTTTGAGAAAAAAGATCTTTTCATATAAAACCGGCTATTAAGGAGTCCAATATGCTGTCAACCTTTAAAAGAGTAGTCATGTTTCTGACAATTGCTTCCTTCAGTTTTTCGGGGGCAGCTTTTGCTCAGGAAAATGAAGATGAGCTTACTTTTGAAGCTGAAGACGTAACGAAAATCAAAAAATCCAAAAAAATGGAAAGAGCGGAACGTTTCTACAAAAAAGCTCTTTCACCCACAGCTACCAACCCTCTGGTTTATTTTCAGAGTGCCACCATTTACTTTAAACAGGTAATGGCCAAAGATAATTCCGATGACAGCGAGGAAATCAAGCAGAAGGCACAGTTTTACATGGGAAAATGCCTGTATCACATGGGTTATTATTCAGCCTCCAAAAACTATTTCGAAAAAGTAGTTAACCAGGGAGAATCCCATCCATTCTACAAACTTACTTTGAAATGGCTGGTTTCTTTGCAGAAAAAAATGCCTGAATCTGCCGGTATTTTGCCTTTGATTGGTAATTACAAAACAGAATATCTTGAATCAAAAGCTCTGCGTCCTTTCAAATCACAACTTCTCTATTATCTTGGAAAATTCAACTATAACAACGGTGAGTTGAAAAAAGCCCTTCCCTTTTTCAGTCAGATTGCTTCAGGATCAATTTATTTCTTGAAGGGCAAAATTTTCCAGGGAATTACTCTGGTAAGGCTTGGGAGACCGGTTAAAGCAATCAAATCTTTTAACGCCATCATCAAATTTGCCAAGAAAAAACCGAATTTCAAAAATATTGTAGAATATGTCGAGTTGGCTAATCTTTCTCTGGCACGTGTTTATTACCAGGCTGGACGTGTTGCAGTAGGACGTTTCGGTCAGACCAAAAAGAAAAAATTTGCCAAACTGTCTGAAAAATATCTTAGACTTTCCATTACTTTCTATGAAAAAGTTCCAACCAAAAGTTTCAATTGGCCTCAGACCCTGTTTGAAGAATCATGGGCCTATTTTATTCTGGATGCCATGTTGAGACCTGTTTTCAAAAAAGACTACGGCGGTTATCAGAAAGCCCTTGGTAACATTCATACACTGAATGCTCCCTTCTTTGAAAAGTTCTTTTTCCCGGAATCTTTAATTCTCCGTGGAGTTATTTATTTTAATAATTGTCGTGTTGAAAGAGCTCAGGAATCCCTTAATGAGTTCGGCAACAAATATCCTCCCCTGCAAAAAGGTGTCAGATCAGTAGCCGATAAATATAAAGATGGTGAAGACGAAGACAATGATTCTTATTATAATTATGTACGCAAGATCAAAAACAACGAAGCCGGTTTGTCTCCCGAGCTTTCCCGTCTTGTCAAATCAGCTTTGAACGATAGAACCTTCGAAAGAAAACTTGAGTTCATCACCGAACTGGAACGTGAAATCGAGCAACTTAAGGCCGCTGACAAATCCTGGCAGACCTCTGATATTGCACGAGAAATCAGAGAGGGGCTTGAGTTCCAGAAATCAAGGGCTCAGTCCCAGGCAGGTAAAGCAGGCAGAATGCGTATCAGAAGGCTTGATGATTATCTTACCAAAATGGTTTTGCAATATGGTGATGTTAAAATCGAAATTGACAACTTGAGGCTCAAGAAAGTTTCATCAAAAGCTCTCAACAAATCACCCAAAGTTAAAGTCAGGGGTGTTACTGTTGACGATGAACACGTTATTTGGCCTTTCACCGGAGCCTATTGGAAAGATGAATTAGGTTATTATCGTTTCGTTGTTCGTTCCAGTTGTGGAACTGGTAAATAAATTAATTATTGTTCACTTATCATTCAAATGTTCCCAGTTAGATAGTTTTCATTTCAGGATGAGGATTATCGGCTGAGGTTGAAATGATCGAGATGCATGTGCTAATAGCGCGGAAATAGCTTATATTTGTATCCATATTATTAGGACAAAGCGTCAATTCAAATTCCGAGTCCCAGAAAATTATCACCTTTTTGAGACAGGATCCGAATAACTTTATTCCCAATAAATGAGGAAATATGATGTTTAGAAAAAGTTTAATCACCTCTGTTGCTTTTGGCTTGATGTTTTCAAGTATAGTAATGGCCCAGGAAAAAAGAGATATTGATTATAAAGCAGACAAAAATCTTAATGTCTCTAAAAAAGAACTCATTGCCAAAGCCAAGAAAAAACGTGAAAAGGCAAAAAGTTCCATCAAATATGAGGATTTCATCAAAAGAGCCAAAAAGGTTCAAAATCTCAAACTGCCGATATTGAAAAGTATTATCCGCAAAAGTAAAAGACAGATTAAACTGCTCAGAAAAACAGATAAACGCAGAGTTGAATATTTGTTCAGAATGGCTGATGCTTTTATTCAACTTGAACAGATTTACAAGTTCAAACACGGTGAAGCAAATGAAAAACTCACGAAAGCAAAGGGAGCAAAGCGCAAACGTTGGATTAAGCGTAAAGCACTATACATGAAAAGGAAAAAGCAATATCTGGTTACTGCTCTTAAACTACTGAATCGTATTTCCACCAATGAAGCTTTTTCCGATTGGCACCGCATGGACGAAGTTCTTTTTAAACTTGGTGATATTGCTCGTGAACTGGGATATCAAGATATTATGAAACAGAAGTTTCAAGATTTACTCAGTCAACACCCCAAATCCAAATTTGTTCCTAACGTTTATCTTGCTTTTGCTGAATTTTATTTCAAGCAGGGACGCAAAGGCCTCAGTAAAGCGACTGCTTTTTATAAAAAAGTTGTAGCATCCCGTGCCAAAGGTACTGGTATTTACTATTATGCAAGAAGAATGCTCGGTTGGTGTTATTTCAACCTCCAGCGTTTTCCTCTTGCCCTCTCCAATTTCCTTTTTGTTGCCAAAAATGCCAAGAGAGACAGTCTTCGTGCACAGGCTCGCAACGAAGTTGTAATGACCTATTCCTACCAGGGTAACAGAAAACAAGCCTATAATTTTTTCAAACATCAATTGGGAGCCAAATATGTACGTGATCTGTACATCAAATTAGCTCAGGAATATTTTGCCCAGGGTAATATGATCAACATGATCTGGGTATATAAAGACATGATCCGCAGATTTCCGCGTGATCCAAATCGATGTGACTGGCATCGCCAGGTATATCTTGGATACAAGCTTGATCAGCGCGTAGAAGAAATGACCGAAGCTCTTAACAACCTGGTTGACACCATGGGTGATCTGGAAAAACAATATGGTAAAAAGAAAATGCAGTACAAAGTTTGTCGAGACTTTGCCAAATCTGCACTCTTTGATCAAGCCAAGCGCTGGTTTGCCAAAGTTGAGAAAGGTAAAGCCAAAACTGAAGATGAGCAGAAAAAACTTATGATCAGTGCTGCTAAATTGTATCAGCGTTTCCTGGAATATTTCCCCAAATCCGACGATGTCTTTGAAATGAGAGGCGATTACGCTTATCTTCTGTACAAACTTGCAGAAATGTATGAACGAGAAACCAACGGTCGCAATCAGGATGCTGTTCGAGCCAGATACAAAGCTGGTTGTCAAGAATACACAAAATTGCTTAAATGGGATAAAAAACCCGACAAATTGACCAAAGCTCAATTTAAGAAGCAAAGACGTCAAATAGGCAATGATACAGTAGCTTGCTGGATGAAAGTGCTGGCTGTGGACTTTAAAAAAGAAGAAAAAAGCCGCAATAAAAAAGCTCAGGATTATAAAAAACGCCGTAATTGCCTGAAAGCCAAAAAGAAAATGGAAGATATGGGACGTAAATTCAGAAGAAAATGTCCTGAATTTGAGAAAAATCTTCCTATTCCCGATAACCTGAAAAAGGTTATCGAAGTCTTTGATATATATGTTAAACATGTAGAAGGTGGTAAATATCTTTCCACAATCAAATATAACAGGGCAATGATTTTTTACATGTATCGTCATTTCAAAAAAGCAATTCCTTTATTCAAAGATGCAATTTTTACCACCTACAAAACTAATCCGGAGATGGCTTATCGTGCTGTTAATTTCCTGATGATAGCATATGATGCCGAAGACAGATTTGGTGAAATGGTCGATACTATTACCGAATTATTGAAACCAAAATATAACAAATTATTTACCGTCAATGCTAAAGCTCGCAAGCTCCGTAAAGAACTGGTAAAAGCCAAGTTGGAAAATCTTGAACTTCAGGTTTCCCGATACGGTTCCGAAGGCAGATTTCAGGATGCAGGTGATCTGCTCATGAAGATGGCCAGTGAATACAAAGAATCATCAACTACTGAAAAAGTTATTAAATATTATAACAGTGCCTATATTGCCTACGAAAAAGCCGGACAGGTTGGTCAGTCTATTCGTGCTCTCAAGGTAATGCAGCACTTTTTCGGCAGTGAGAAGAAAAATCAGATGATCATTGATTCAAATCTTAAAATTGGTCGTCTTTTCGAAAAAATTGCCATGTTTGGTAATGCAGCCAAATCTTATGAAGAGTTCTTCAAAAAATATCCCCGTGATCCAGATGCGGTTAAGGCTGCCAGACGGTCAGTCAAATTGTACTGGTGGTCGGGAGATGTAAGAAAAGCCGAAAAAAAAGCCAGAGAATTTGTTACAAAATTAAATAGTATGGGTGCCAGAAAATTCAGGGGTGATATGGCTTCACTTTTCTTTATGCTCCATAAATTTTATCTTGGTAAAAACCAAACCAGAGTAACCAAATATTTACAATTTTTCATCAAGAATATGGCTAAAACAAAAACATATGATCTGCTTATTCGTGCTCATTCAAAAATGGGCAAAATTTACTGGGACAGTTCTTGTCCGGTTGAAACAAAATACGGCGTTTGCATGAAAATAGTTTACGTCACCAAAAAATCCAAAACCGACACTTGGAAAGAAGCAAAAGTCCAATTTGTCCCCAGAAAAAGAAAAGTATTGCGTTTAGCCAAGAGTTACTTTGATAAAGCGATTAGATATTACAATGTTTGGCGCAGGAGAAGAAAGACTCTTGGTTCAACTGGCAAATTTGATCGTAATCAGCGAATCAAGGAAGCATTGAATGCTGCTGCCATGGCTAAATTCCACCTTGCTGAAATTGAATATGAAGATATTATCAGTGCTGAAATTCCCATGATCAGTGCTAAAAAACTTAAAAAATCAATGACAAAAGTTAAAAAATGGATGAAAAAACAATCCAGATTGATGATGAAAGCCAAAAAATTATATGAACAAGTTGGTAACATTAAGCTTGGTAAAAGAGGCAGTTCAAAATACAATGATTGGTATGTGCCTGCAGCTGGGCGTTTTGGTGCTATTTTCAAAAACTTCCATACAAAAGTAAATAATATCAAATTTGGTAAAGCCTTCCAGAAAAACATCACAGCCAAACTTAAAATGAAAGATGTTTTTGCAAAGGCTACTGAAAAATTCGAAAAATTAGCCAAAGAAGGTTTTATAGCTTGTGTGAAAGCAGCCCAAAGAACCGGTCGTTATGATGAGTGGCAGGAGTTTTGTGAAAAAGAATTGGCAGAAATACGAAATTCCGTCAGTCCTCTCGCCGATGAAGTCTGGTCAGAACCAAAATACACTAATTTGAAATCAGGAAAAGCAACTATTATGACAGTTCCTGTCAGATAGAAAATCCGGAGGAAAAATGAAAAAGTCTCTATTTTATAAAATATTTTTAATAGTTTTCATATTTGCATCATGCAATGGTAAAGACGACGATACAACCCCGGACGGAAAGAATGGGAAAGGAAACGGTAAAGGCTTTGGCGGTGATCCCACCAAATTTGGTAATGTAGGAGAAGGAAAAGATGCCAAAGGCCAAATTAGAAAAACCCAAGAGGTTTCAAAATCTGTTGTCAGAAAATTCAAAACTGTTCTCGATGAATATTTCAAATTGGCAAAAGATGGATATCCAAAAGATGAATGCAATAAGGTAGCCGAAAAATTTATCAAACTCAAAGATGAAAAGGGTGGAGAAAAAATAGTAAGCTTCCTTTATAATGCCGGAGTCACTTATTATCGGTGTGGCATGAAAGATAAAGCCAAGGACACTTTCAAGCAGGTATTAGATAAAGATAAAACTTTCCCTCCTGCTAAAATTGCCCTGCTTTTAATGGAAGAAATTGATGATATAAAAGATCTGATCAAACATGAAAAAGATATAATGAGAGATAATTATTCTTTGCAGGATCCTGATGTAAATTACAATTTTGCTCTCGCATATTACAAAATATACAAAGATACCTCCAAGAAAAAGTATTTTAAACCCTTGTTGGAATATCTGCGTCGGTCTCTTGCCAATATTGGTAAAATTAAAAATGATACCCTCGAAGCAGTGCGTATCAGAATGAATGTTTATGCTTTAGCTATTCAATTTTATCTCCTTGCAGATAAAAATCGCCATGCAGACAGAGATCTTGCCAGGATATTTATTTCTTCAGCTAGAGATTATATCAGGCAGTGTACAGGAAGGGCAGCCATTAAAGATCAAGAAGCCAGGGAGGCTTTGGCAAAATATCATAATGCAAGAGGATTATTCGAACTTTATAACGATGAAATAGGTAATGCTTTTCGTGAATTCAAAAAAGCAAAAGATTGTGTCGATGACGATTATTCAGCCAATTTGAATATTGGAATGCTTGGTATCAAATTCCGTCAGCCAGATCTTGCTATCAACAGTCTCGAACTTATCCTCAACAAATTTCCAAACAGCAAAAACAAGTTTGAAACAAATCTTGCTCTTGGTGTTGCCTACAAAGTTTATGGCATGGAATTGCAGGATATGGCAGATCATCAATTTGAAAACAAAGAAAAATTACAGAATAAACTGAAAGGTCTGAAAGCTTATCACAAAGAGTATAAAAAAGGAGTAAAGGTTCTTAAGAAAGCATTGTCAGGTAAAGTGAATATAAGAAAAATGCTGCGTCATGTTCAGCCTTATCTTGAAGAAGTTTTCAAAAAACCGTATCCCTACAAGGTAATCCTTAAAAAATTAAATAAAGGTGATCTTACTATCAAGCAATTGAAAGAAGTGATTGGCAAAGCTGAAGCAATTTTGGAAAATAGTGCCAACAACCTTATACCTGAAAGAATCAAAGATATTGAAAAAGATCTTGCCTTGCTTAAAGATGCTAAAAGTTTACGTAATAAGGCAAAAGATTTTTTCAAAAAGGCCATTAGTACCTACGAAAAGGTTATGGCACAAAACAAAAAAGATTATCGAGCTAAATTCAATCTGGCTATTTTGTTGTATAAAACAGGTGGTTTGGTTGGAGATATGAAGACAAACTTTGCAAGGGCAAGAAAATTGTTCATTCAATTGAATAAAAATCGTAAAGTTCCCAAGGATCTCAGAAAAATCTGTCGCAAGAATTCCTCAGATATCAAATCAGCCTTGGTAAATCTTGAAAAAATAGAAGAAGAAAAGAAAAAAAATAACAAAGCCAAAGGTAAAAAGTAACCAGAATCCATTTCCAATCCATTTCCATTAAAAGTTTAATCAGGGGAAAAGTAGAAAAGTAAGCGTCAAAGCACAGGCATAAACCAAGGGATGATTTTTGTGGGAGAATAGTTTACGGATTTGACAAAAGGATGGCAAGTTGGCCGGAGAGTTAGTTAGTTTTCAACCCAAAAATGGATATCATCGTCTGACGACGGAAATTGAATTAATCTGCTTTGTTGTAACTTCTTGAAATAGTGTCAACTATGTCTGCAAAGTTTCTCCGCGCATCTGAGGCAAACTTCTTCACCAGCCGAAAACCCCACTTCTGGGATGGGAACTAGTTAGACTTATGTTTTTTGATAAGTCGAATAATACAGGAGGACATGTTTTTGGCAATTTGTTGCAGGCGGAATACTTCGTTTTCTATGTTGGACTCATCATCAACAATAAAAATTGCAATAATAACCGGTCTGTTTTTGATGGAAACGGTTGTTCCCAATATAAAATCTGCCAGATCGCCTCCAAAAAGCATCATTAATCTTTTATTGACAGGATTTGATGAAGGTTTGCCAAAAAAAGTATTTTCTTCAAGGATTGTGTTGATGAAGTGATCACCTAGTTGAGGAAGGATAATTCCCTCTATACGTTGAGGAAGCAGACCTAACCCTGTTCCTTCCCAACCCATGAGGTAGTCGTCAATACAGGTGAGTAAAGAGCAGGTACGCATGGAACGGGATCCGAACCTGTAGAAAACCTCGGGAAGATCATTTCTGGTTTGAACCATGCTGAGTATGGATGAAATTTCGTCTAGTTCAATATCTTGATAGGAATCTAGAGAATGTGATTTCAGGGAAGAAAAACCGGTTTCATGATCGTCATAATTTTGGGTATCGGCAAAATCACTCATTCCTTCAGTTTTAACCGGGATAATTTCACGGTCGGCATTATTGATAATGGAATAGGTGAAATTAAGTAGAGGAAGTTTTGAAATAAGTTCAGATTTAGCCATTTTAGGATCATTAACAGGACCAGTATAGGGATCGAACATTTCAAGTTCTGGAATAAAGTTGGTAGCTGATTCCGGCTTTTCTTGCGGTGGCGTGAAAAAGATTTTATCTTGAGCTAATTTTAATATACGGTCATCAATTTCGTGATCATAAAAAAGATGAAGCAGATATTTAAAACGTATGAGACAGACAACTTCGGGTATGCAATATTTTCCAGTTTTTTCTCTGAGCAATTCCAGGGATGAATTGTCGGTTTCAGGTAAAATAAGAACATTACAAGAATTGCCGTCAATTTCTTGAGGAATTACCTTGTGTTCGAGTGCAAAATCGCCATCTATTAGACTGGTTGCCTGGGTAGAGGGCTTGATGAAAGGATTGACCAGACTTTCAAAACCGGAAAGTTCTTGCAAGTATAATTGCAATGTGTTTTCCGAAATAAGATCGAGGGAAAGAAGAAAATATTCAACACTGTATTTGGAATTACGATAAAGATTGTAAATTGTGGCTACCTGCGTGGGAAGCAAAATTCCATCTTTAGTAAGATTTTGAATTAGGGGAGGATACTTTTCTGGGACTTCGTTTTTCATGTTGAATATTCCTAATTGCGGGGATCACTTAAAGGAAGAATATCTTCTTTTTGTTGGAGCAATAATCTTCTGACCTCTCCTGCCAGATAAAAACTTCCACACACAATTGTAATTGTATCAGAATTTAAATTATTGAGAAGGGTTTGGAGATCGTTGTTGAATAATTTGGTGTGTGCTCCCCAACCATCCAGATAATTTTTAAGAATATTATCGGGAACTGCGTTGGAATTATTGAAGTTTGTAAGGTAAAAAGTTTTGGCAAGAGCAAGCAAGGGAAGGTAAAAATTTTGATAATCTTTATCTTTCATCATCCCTGAAATAATATTAACAGGAAGTGAACATCTGGTTTTAATATTGAAAGCAAGTTCTTTGGCTGCTTGTGGGTTGTGAGCTCCATCCAGGATAAAATTACCGATTTGTTCAAAACGTCCCGGCCAATTATATCCGGAGAAAGCTGTTTTTACTATTTGAGCGTCAAGTGGTTTTTGCAGTATGATCCTGGAAGCTGCCAGCGCTGATTCAACAAGATGAAATTTTTTACCATCGGAAAAAGGTAATTGATCAAGGAGCAATTGAGGATCCTTTTTATATTCAAACGAATATTTCTGATCGAGTCTGGACAGGGAAAAATCCTTCCCTGCAATTAAAGGAATTCCCCCTCTGGCTGTGCTGTATTCCAGTAACCATTTTTGAATTATTGGAATAGTTCTGGGGATTATTACCGGAACCCCGGGTTTGACTATTCCGGTTTTTTCCCAGCAAATTCTATTGATTGAAGCAGTAAGAAAGGCTTGGTGATCGCTGGATACACTGGTGATAATTGCTAAAATCGGGTTGCACAGGTTGGTGGAATCAAGCCGTCCTCCAAGTCCGGCTTCGAATATTGCCAAGTCTATATTCTGATTGTAAAAAAATTGATGAGCCAAAGCGGTTGTAGTTTCAAAAAAAGACAGATGGGTGTCAAGGTTGGCAAGGTGGTTTAAAAGAGTCAGAATCTGGCTGTCTTTTATATTTTTACCGTCGACTTTTATTCTTTCACGATAATTGGTGAGATGGGGAGATGTAAAAAGCCCGGTTTTGTAGCCATGATGGCGCAAAATGGATTCTACCAGAAAAGCAGTGGTGCCTTTGCCATTGGTTCCGGCAATTTGAATTGAAGGATAGGACAGATGGGGATTGCCAAGTTCTTCCAGTCCAAGGCTCATTTGTACCAGATCGTATTTGATTCCGGCTTTGCGCAGGTTATAAAGGTGATTCAGCCCCTGTGAGAGATTATGAAATCTCATTTCTAAAAATTTTCTTTCATGTCCAAAAATTCCAAAAATTCCAGATATCGACCTTCTTCAGCTATCAAAAAACCGTTTTGTTTTGGTAAAACAAGCTTAGCTTCAGTAAGTTTGTCGATTATAGAGGCAACTTTACCCAAAGGAAAACCGACAAAAGCCGATAATTGTTTTAAATTTACTGGAACCAGAATCCCACTTGGTTTTTTGATGCCGTCTTCTGTGGAAAGATAATTTAGAGCTTTCACTACCCGGTGGGTTTTATCTTCAAGCAGAAGAGTTTCAATTTGAATGTTGGAACGATAAAGTCTTCTGGCTAGACTTTGCATTACCCTGATGGCAATACTGCTTTCATTTTTAATCATGGAGTTGAAAGTTTTCTGATCAAAAACCATGATTTTTGATGGTTCCACAACTGTGGCTGTAGCTGAACGGGGTCGATCGAGAAGAAGAGACATTTCTCCAAAAAAACTTCCTTTGGGAATGTCTGCCAGGATAAACTTTTTATTGCCAATTTTGCGGGAAATCTGTACAACACCCTTTCTGATAACAAAAAGCTCTTTTCCGTTGCTGCCTTCTTCAAAGAGGATTGTGCCTGCAGGAAATTCTCTGAGATATCGATTTTGAATATTGTTTTCCATATCAATTTATAACATTTATTTTGATTTTTGTAAGAAAATTGTCCTGGAACGGGATAAATTTACATGTAAAAAACGATCTTT
Organism: Polyangia bacterium; assembly: GCA_041686345.1. Lineage (GTDB taxonomy): Bacteria > Myxococcota_A > Polyangia > HGW-17 > HGW-17 > JAQICJ01. Next base: position 28,796 of record JAWLEA010000007.1, read on the forward strand.
AAAATTTTATTTTGGATAATATATGGTGATTATAGTTGTAAAGTTGAATTTTTACTGAAATTTCTAAAAAGTAAATAATAATTGTTATTAAAGTTAAAAATGTTATCATCATTGTAATCCCATGGGGATTAGTCCCTGGCGGATTTGATGCTTTGACCAACAAAGGTGTTTTAAACCTGTGCTGGTATTCTTTGTAAACTTTAGAATAAAAAGTTTACAGTTATTGTATAATCAAGGCTGGATTTTTAGTTCACAATCTGTTTGAGATGGTCTATATCCGGTTATTTCAGGTTGCAAGACCTGTTTTCTGCTTGACCTGATGGTGATGAATAAAAGACAATAATCCTGTTGCAATTTTATTGCTTTGATTCATGCCATCATCCTAGAGGATTACTTTGTTATCTATCACTGGTGGTAGTTTTAAAAGTAGAAAACTCTTCGCTCCCAAAACAAATTCAATAAGACCAACTCCATCTATAGTCAGAAAGGGAATATTTGATGTTATAGGGCATTTTTGGGAAGGTGGTCAAATCCTGGATATTTTTGCAGGTACCGGAATTATGGGATTGGAAGCCTTGAGCAGAGGGTTTGAAAATAGTGTTTTTATTGACAATTCATCTGTTGCAGCGGGTATTATCTCCAGGAATACAGCTCTTTTAAATTTGAAAGATCAGACAGAAATCTACAAAATGAAATTTTCCCGCGGGTTGGAATTATTAAAAAAATATAATCTTGAATTTGATTTGATTTATCTTGATCCCCCCTATAAACAGGTGGATTTAATTAATATTACCTTGGAATTAATCTGGGAATACAAATTAGTAAAAGAAAACGGAATTATTTTGGCTGAACACAGTTCACAAAATCAAGCTCCTGAGAGTAAAATTAAGGATCTTCAATTAAAACGCTCTAAAAATTGGGGTGAAACAGTGGTTGGTTTTTATGGGTTTTAAAACAGCAGTGTATCCGGGATCATTTGATCCTGTAACCATGGGACATATAGATATTATCCTGCGAGGGCTGGAAGTATTTGACAAGATAATTGTTGCGGTGGCCAACAATACCACCAAAACACCACTTTTTTCCTTTGCAGAGAGGGTAAATCTTATTAAAAATTCTGTTAAAGATTATCAAGGGGTTGTGGTTACAGGTTTTCAGGGATTGTTGGTTGATTACCTGGAAGAAGTTGATGTCAAGGTTATTTTAAGGGGTCTGAGAGCAATTTCAGATTTTGAATATGAGTTTCAAATTGCTAATATGAATGCCAGACTCAACCAGGATATTGAAACTGTGTTCCTGATGACCTCGGAAAAATATTTTTATATAAGTTCTTCTGTTATCAAAGAAGTTGCTCGGTTTGGGGGTAATATTTCAGAATTAGTTCCCATTCCTGTTGAAGAAGCTCTGAAAAGCAAGTTTGCTTCCCTTGCAACCTGAATCAGTCCAGATTTTTAATCAGATTTGTAAATTCCAGTATGGTTTACAAATTTAATTGCTATATTTTCCAATTATCCTGGATTATCCAGGATGAAAAACAATTTTTTCTCTGTTTTGCCGAAATTTTTTATTTTGGTAAGGATTCAGAGTCTAACACTAAATTTTTCATGTATTTTCCAAAGTGAAAACAGTTTTTCATCTTCAATTTTAGCTTGTTTTTACTTCTAGAGAATCCAATAATTGTACAGGATTTAAAATATGCAAGTTGCTCACAGAATTCGATTTGTTCCAGATTCTCCGACTTTGGCCATTACTGCAAAAAGTAAAAAGATGATTTCAGAAGGAAAAGATGTAATCAGTCTTTCTATTGGAGAACCGGATTTTCCCACACCCAAACACATAATTGAAGCTGCCAAACGAGCTTTGGACAAGGGCGCTACCAAATATACCCCGGCTGCAGGAATTCCAGAATTGAGAAAAGCTGTTTCAGCCAAAATAAGTAATGATTATGGAATTGATACTATTACCCCTGATCATGTAATTATTTCATCCGGAGCAAAACACAGTTTGTATAATGCGATGATGGCAGTGATCAATCCCGGTGATGAAGTTATTATTCCGGCTCCTTACTGGGTTTCTTATCCGGTAATGGTCACTTTGGCTTCAGGTATTCCCGTATTTGTTCCCACTACCCTTGAGGAAAATTTTATTCTCACCCCTGAAAAATTGAGAGCAGCCATTACTCGCAGAACAAAAATGGTGATTATCAATAATCCAAGCAATCCAACCGGAGCTGTTTACAGAAAATCACAAATAAAAGCTCTGTTGAACGTTATACTTGATTATCCCAATATCATGGTTCTGTCTGATGATATTTATCGTTTGCTTATCTATGGAAATGCCAATTTTCACAGTATCGCATCATTTGGAGAATTGGCTCGCAAAAGAACTATTGTAATTGACGGGGTTTCCAAAGCTTATTCAATGACGGGATGGAGAATTGGGTTTTCAGTTGCCAGACGCAGAGTTACCAGAGCCATGGCTCATATTCAGAGTCACTCCACTTCAAATCCGGCAGCAGTATCCCAATTTGCTGCTCTTAAAGCATTGACAGGAACTCAGGATCCCATCAATTCCATGAGGGAGAAGTTTAATTCCCGACGTAGATTTATGGTTAAAAATCTGTCAACTTTGGAAAGCCTGGAATTCAGTCACCCAAAAGGTGCTTTTTATGTAATGCCAAGGGTCAGTAAATTACTTGGCAAAATTACTCCAAAAGGTGAGCTTTTGCGTACCGATGTGGATGTTGCTCATTATTTTCTGGAAAAAGCCTATGTTGGAACCGTGCCCGGTACCCCTTTCGGTTTGCCCTCTCATATCAGGTTGAGTTATGCTCTCAAAATGGAAAAATTGAAAAAAGCGGTGGACAGAATAGCCGAGGCAATTTTGGATCTCAGAGAGCCAGGAGTATAAAACAGCAACTCGTTTGATGGTTTAATACTTTACTTTGTTCTTGTTTCCATTTTTAGTTATCTTGTATCTCAACTTGTTTCCAAAAATTAAAGGTTTCCAAAACAATGAGAAATTTTTGCATATTTTGTATTTTGTTGTTTGCAATTGCTTGTTCACAGTCACGCATCTATACTCCTTCTGCTTCTTTTGATTCTACCGGAGGCAGAGAGATTAACGATGAGGATAAAAAAAAAGCCTATGAGGCCAAGCCGCAGATTATCTCACCTTCCCGGCTTGCTTATTATAATCTGACCAGAAAAGAAAAGAACTTTGAACAAGAACTCTCCCAACTTGAAAACATCAAATCTACATATAAAATACCTTTTATTCTGATTGAAGGAATAAATGCTGAGAACAACAATTCTTACCATAACCGCAGATTTGAAAAAAAAGAGGCTATTTCCATTAAAAAGCTGCGTTTGCTTGGAGCGAGAGCTCATGCTGATTTATTGCTGGTTTATTCGACTACTGCCAAGACAGAAATTTCAGTAAATCCCTGGATAGTATCTTCAGTATTTTTAATTACCCCTCTTTTTATTCCAATGTACGATTTGAAAGTAGTGCTTACTATGAATGTCTGGCTTCTGGATATCCGTAACGGCTATCTTTACAAGGAGATCTCTTTAACTAGATGTGGTCAAAAAAAATATCTGAATATCTGGAATATGGATGAAGGTGAAAATAAAATAGTTTCCTATCTGGAAAAAAAGATCTTTCCTCAAGTTGTCAAAGAGTTGAATAAAGTACTCCAATAAGGTTTATATCCCCTTAAGGACTCATTAAATTTTGGAAAAATCAGGCGGTAAAAGTTCTTTTAATAGTCAGTTTTCCGGAATTTTTCAGTTTTTTCAATTCAGTTTTGGTTAATTCCCTTCCTTTTACCTGTAGTTCATCAGGTTGGAAATAGCGTGACTGGGGGACATATCGTACAGGTAATTCTTCACCGAGAAGCAATTTTTTAATCTTCAGATTTTTACTGCAGGTTAATTTATCAATTACTATCACCCGGTCATTATGGAATTTTATAATTCTGTTCAGAGTTATGGGCAAGGTATTGTTGCGCAGCATCAGTACTCTGCGAATAGCTCCCTTGATTTGGTTGGCAGCCTTGTGGTGCCAGCCCATTGCGGCCATTCCGGCTCTAAAAATGGACATTTTGGCAGGATTGAAAGTTTGAGAATTCAAGGTCAGGCATCTGGTAGTAATACTGGCTTCAATACCGTGAGTAGAAATATTTTTATCTTTTTCTATCCAAGAGGAAGTAAAAATTTGATCATTTTCAGTAATTCCGGAAATTCCACAATCTGAAGTAATGATGGTTCCTGAAGTTTTTTGATTGTTGATTTTGAATAGTTTGAAATTGCCTCCCTTTGACAGATTTGCCACCAGATAGAGATTACCTTGTTTGCCCCCCCAGATTCCGCTTTCTTTAAAATAAAAAATACTGTTTTCATCTTTCTGCCAGGGAAGAGGAGGAAGATTTTGGGGACGTTTGCTGAAATCACGAGCTGAAAATAGAAATTCAGGAATTCTGTAAACGAAATAACGATCTGCCTGTAAAGAAGGATAAACTGAGGCTCCCTGTTCAAATCCCCGGATCATGTGATTCGCCTGAGACAGGGCCAGGGGATTTTCCCGGCCGTAAATTTCATAGCCGTGGGAATAAAAATGAAAGGTTTCTCTGGAACCTGTTGTTCCTCCATAGTGGTTGTTGGGATAAACAAAGTATTTGGTAAAGTCGATAGCTTTGTGGGCAACTTCATCAAGTTGAGAGTCTGGTTTCACCTGTTTTAGCCTGCCTAAAAAAGAGACAGTTGCACTGAGGTATCCCGGATCAACACCGTCATATTCCAGACACCAGCCTTCAGGATTGCAATATTTGAGAAATTCGCTTTTTCTTGTTTCAAAAAGGGGTTCAAGATGATTGGCATTGAAAATATTGATTGTTTCCCGCAAAGGCAACAAAGCCATGGCATGGTGGTTGGCAAGAACCCCTATTTCAGTGTTTTCTCCAAGGAATTTTGCTGCTTTCAGCATTGTATTTATAATTTTGCTTTTGTCATCGGGGGAAATAATGTCTTTAACGGCAAGATATCCATGGTTCATTGAATGGAGCAGAAAACCGGTGGGGCCTGCCCAACCTCTTTCATTGGGATAGAATTCATCAAAAGAGCCGTCATGATGTTGAATATGAGTGAGATAGTTCATGCAGGCCACTATCCAATTGGCTACTTTGGGATGTTTGTAGTAGGGATTATCAACAAATTTATTGGAGTAGGCGAGCGCAAGGCCCAGAATTCCATATTGGGCAATGGAGGAAGGAAAATCAGTTGAACGAGCCAGCCAATATTCCCTGTTGGCACAACCATAGGTTGGAGAAAGAGGATTACGGTCAATCATGGAGATGAAACGTGGTATTTGTTTGAGGCCCAGTTCCCGATAGACAGAGGAGAGTTTTTGTGAATTTTTCATAGGTAAAACCTGTATTTTAGTTAGTTCCCATCCCAGAATGGGGGTTTTTGACTGAATGAGAAGTTTGCCTCAGATGTGCGGAGTAACTGCACCGACATAGTTGACACTATTTCAAGCAGTTACGCTAAAACTGATAAGGTAAAATTCCGCATTCAGACGATGACATCCATTTATGGGATGGGAATTAGTTAAAGTCAAAAAAATCAATCTTCAAAAGAATAAGTAAAGAGCAGGGCATCTTCCTGGTTATCAGAATAATATTGAGGTCGGTATCCTGTTTGAATAAAACCGAATTTTCTGTAAAGAGCTTTGCCGGCAAGATTGTTTTTTCTGACTTCCAGATAAATTTTCTTTACGTTGATATCGGAAGCCATCTGTAACAAGTATTTGAGCAAGTTGCTCGCAAGTCCTTCTTTTCTGATAGCTGGATGGATGGCCAGATTGGTAATATGTATCTCATCACAAACAAGCCAGAAAAAAATATAACCCCGGAGTTTGTTGTCAGTTTTTGAGGATATGCCAAAAGAAAAAGAATAGGAAAGGTGGAATTCGGAAATAAAACTGATCTTTTTCCAGGGAGTAGAAAAGCATAGATTTTCAATTTCAAGAACATCTTCAAGATGATCTGAATTTAAGGGAAAAATTTCAATCGGTTCCATTATATGTGTTTTTGAATTGAATTCCATAATTCTGACAGTCCGGTCTTTTTGGTGGCTGAAAAAAGAACCGGAGGTGGCATTTGGGGAAGCTTCTTATGGTACTGACCGATGAGATTCCCTCTTTTTGTTTTGGAGATTTTATCTATTTTTGTATAAACCACCACCACATCCTGGTTAAATTGTTGCAGCCATAAAAGAAAATCGATTTCGTAGTCACTTATTCCTCTTCTGGCATCTATGAGGAGAATTACAAGTTTGAGATATTCTCTGCCGGATAAATACTCGGTAATCAACTCCCCCCATTCATCTTGCAGTTTGCTGTTGACTTTGGCATAGCCATAACCTGGCAAATCCGCAAAAATAAAAGGAGTTAATTGTTTTGTAACAGTTTTGAAAAAATTGATTTCACGTGTACGGCCGGGAGTCTGGCTGATGCGGACCAATTTACGCCTGTTGAGCAATAATTTGAGCAGGGAAGATTTACCTACATTTGATTTTCCGGCAATAGCTACTTCGGTCAGTGCCCCCTTGGGAAATTGTTTGCTTGAACGGGCACCGAGTAAAAATTCAGCTTCAATTACTTGGGGATTTTTGGATGGGCTCATGAGATATCTTCGAGGAAATCCTTTATTTTTTGATTGTTGGGATCTTCGGATAATCCCCGTTTGGCAGAAGAAATAGCTTTCTTGGTATTGCCAAGGGAATGATCGATTTTAGCAATTTTGAAATAGATTTCACTTTTGGTAATAATACCGTCGAGTTTTTGGAAAAGCATGGCTCTGTAGATTTTTTGAGCTTTTTCCAACTCATCATTGCGTTCATGAAGACCTGCAATAGAAAGCATATTGTCGATATTTGTAGGATTCAAGCGTCTGGATTGATTGTACATTTCCAGAGCTCCTGCAAAATCTTCCTGGCTTTCCTTGATTTTACCGATGCGCTGATAGATTACCGAAAGTGATTTTTTAGCTTTGCGGTTGGATTTTAACTTATCGATAAGCTCTGTATAGATCTCCATGGCTTTGTCATGGTTGCCTGATGCATAATAAGTATCACCAAGTTTTTGTTTTACTTCAATATTTTCCGGTTCAATCTTGGCTGCTTCTTCAAGATAGGGGAAAGCAGCTTCCGAAGCTCCTAGTTCCACAAACAATTGAGAAATGGATAGCAACAACGGCAGTCTTTCTTCGGGATCTTCGACTTTGGGTAATTTAATTTCGTAAAGTCGCAGCAGACCTTCTTTATTTTCAGTTTCTTCGTAATGCTTTTGCAAGGCTGAAAAAGCTTCGGAATGATCGGGATAGAGCTCAAGGGCTTCTTCCCATCGGGTGATTGCTGTTTCCTTTTCTCCGAGTTTCAGGGCAATATTACCACGGCGGAAAGCCAGTTCGGCACCTTCTCTACCTTTTGGTTCTAGTAAAGCAGCTTTTTCAAGATACTGCTGGCATTTTTCAAGATCTTCCATGTTTTCGTAGAGCCTGGCCATACCGGTGAGAGCGGTAACGTTGCCTGAGTCTCTTTCCAGAATTTCTCCGAGAATTTGGATAGCGTTGTCCGGAGAACCGAGATTTTCTTCCCAGATGCGGGCTATTCGATCAAGATAATATACTTCTTCTTCCGAATTTTCGAGGGAATTGGCCAAGTCTTTACGTTTTTCGAGAATCTGAATTAAATCATGATAACGTTCAGTTTTAATGAAAATTTCGTCCAACTTGTTAAAGGCTTTTTCGTTGGATGGATCGATATCAATGATCTGTTTGTAATAATCGCCGGCTTCAAAAAGATCTTCTTGTTTATTCAAAACCAGGGAAGCCATATTTTCCAGAATCGGAACTTTGTCAGTTTCTTCCTGAGTTTGAGATAATTTGGTGAAGTAAATATCTTTCAAGGCATCCCAGTCTTCCTTGTTTTTGTAGATTGTACACAAGGCTTCGTAAGAGACTTCATCGGAAGGATACATGAGAAAAGTGTCCTGCCATATTTCTTCGGCTTCTTGGTATTTCTCCAATTTGTCGGCCAGCAGTTGAGCGGTTTTGTGTTTGATTTCTAGCAATCCCGGATCGCTGCCCATATAATTGGCTTTGACCTTTAAAATCTCGATAAGTTTTTGCCAATTTTCGGTCTTTTCGTAAAGTCTGATCAATTGATCTTGCACTTCTTTTTTTGCTTCATTTTGATCAAAGAGTTTTTGCCAGGCTGCAATGGCCTTTTGTGGATTTTCAAGGCGCTGCTCACTGAGGTTGGCAATTTCCTTGAGAACAGTTTCTTTTTTCTCAAAATCGAAAATTACTTCACTTCTTTTGTCGAGAATTTCGATAAGCTTGTTGACTTCATCGGTTATGCGGTAGAATTCTTCAAGATTCTCGAGGGCTTTCATGTTTTCAGGTTCGATATTCAGAACAAAACGATAAAGTTTTTCCACAGACTCGTTGTCACCGCTGTTCAGAGCAATTTGTGCAGTGCGCATGGCCAGATCTATGGCTGTCATTTCATCTATTTTGCTGTCAAGAATATCTGAAATAATCTGGATGAGGTCAGCCTCTTTATTGGAAATTTCGGCGATTTTAATGAATTCATCAACATATTGCTTTTCTTCAGGGGTGTTTTTGACTGCTTTGCCCCAGAATCCAAAAGCTTCCTCAATATTGCCCAATTGTTGGGAAATATTTGCAGCTTGAACAATATATTCCGATTTGATAATTGGATCATCGGTTATTTCGATTCTTTTCTTGAGAAGGCCTACCATTTTTTCTTGATAACCAAGGTTTTCATAAATGGGTTGCAGGAGATCCAGAATTTCGGAAAGAACCGCTGTATCTTTTTCTAGAAGTTTTTCAAGAGCTGTTATGGTCAACTCGTGATTTTCAGAGAAAGTAAGCGCATCTCTCCATGCAGCCAGGGCACCTTCATGGTTCTCGAAGTGTTCAAGGCGGAGTTGGCCGAGGCGATAGAAATAAGTTGATTTTTCATCAGGTTCAAAAGCAGTATTGGCTTCCATTTGCAGAATGTTTTCCAATTCTTCAAATTTGGAAGTTTGATTGAGCAGTCTGTCCAACTGATTGAGGATTTCCATATTGTCAGGCATGAATTCAACAGCTTTTTGCATGACTCTCACAGCACCTTCAAGATCTTCAAGAGAGAGTTCATAAATTTTTGCCTGGGTGAGCAGAATTTCTTTGCGAATTTCTTCATCATAGATTTCTTCTACAATTTCGGAATAGAGTTCAACCAGTTTGTCCCAAGCCTGATGTTCAGATGCTATGGTGTGCAATTGAGTTTCAGCATCTTTGTTTTCTGGATTTTCTTTAAAAAGTATTCCCCAATATTTGAAGGATTCCATAGGTTCCTGAATGGTAAGATACAATTCAGCTATGGATTTGAGATTTACTTTGCGTTTTTCAGGATCAGCCTGATCTTCAAGAAGCAACTTATAAAGATTGATCAAGGATTTGTTCTGACCTTTGGTTTGATAGAGGGGTTCTAGAATTTCAGCTACGAGATTTCTGTATTCAACTGCGTCAAGGAGTTGTTCAAGAGCTTCTACAGCCTGTTCATGATCGGGGTTGAAATCCAGAATGAATTTGTATTTTTCAACAGCTTTTTCAATGTCGTTGATTTTATCTCTGAGGATATTACCGGTTTCAAGAATCAAGTTGTTGCGTTTGTCGTTGTCGGTTTCCAGACCTGTTCTCTGTTCCAGAATTTTAATCAACTCATACCAGTTTTCATCCTGTTTATATAAGTCTGACAGCATTTCCAGAGCTTTGATATTGTCGGGAGAGTCTTCAGTGATAATTTTGAGAGCTGTAATAGCTTCGAAGGAATCATTGAGTTTTTCTTGCTGAATTTCGGCAAGTTTAAAGGCTTTATCTATTTTGTTTTCTTCATCAAGGCGAATGATGGTTTTCAAAATTTCAGAAAGCTCAATATACTTTTCGGTTTCCTGGTAGAGGGTTTCGAGAGCACTGAGAGCTTCAGTGTCTTCCGGAGAATACATCAGCAGTTTGTCCCAGGTGGAAATAGCTTCTTCGGGCTCGGAGAGCACATCCTGACGTAAGCGGGCAAGTTGTCTCAGAGTGGAAAGAATTTCTTCCTGATCTGTCAACAGTTCCGACTTTTTGGCCAGCAGGGCTGAAAGTTTTTTCCATTGTTCGGATTCTTGCAGGAGTTGGGAAAGTTCGCTGATTGCCTGGAGATGATCATCGCGGATATCCAGCAATTTGTAATAAGTGATGATTGCCTGTTCTCTATCGTCGAGGGTTTCAGCCTGTATTCTGGCAATTTTCAAGAGAACATCAATTTGCAATTCAGTGTCATAGTTGTCTTTGATGCCTTCCTGAAGAACAGCAATCAATTCTTCCCAATTACCTTCTCTTACAGAGATTTCATAAATTTTATTGAGAATTTCACGGTTGGAAGGTTCGAGTTTCCAAGCTTCGCTGAGTGATTTGAAAGCAAGAGCAAGATCGTCTCCCCTTTCGTCATAAAGATGGGCACATTCTTTGAGTAATTCTATTTTGCGATATTCATCTTCTGAGAGTTCAATCTGAATTTCATATACAGAAACAAGTTGTTTCCAGTAATCAAGTTCTTTGTAGATGGGTTCGAGAATTTTAGCCACTCTCAATTTGATATTATCGTCATCGAGAAGTTTTTCCAGGTAATCAATAGTGTTTTCATTGAGCGGATCAATATTGATAATTTCTTCGAGCCTGAAAACAGCGGAATCTGGATCATCAACTTTTTCATAGTAGAGTTCGGCAAGTTTGAGGTTGAGTTCAATGATTTCTGATGGTTCTGTTTTCATTGATACCTGCTGAATCAGGTGTTCGATCAATTCTTCCCAGTTGCCAAGTTTGGTATAAAGTTTGGTTAAAGCTTCAACTGCTTTTTGTTCTTCAGGTGATGATTCCAGTATTTCGCGGTAAACTTCTACTGCATCTTCGAGTTTATCCATTTTATCTTCAAGAAGTTCAGAAATCTTGTAAAGATTCTGGTTTTTCTTTTCAGGATCATAAAAAGAGTCGGCAGCATCGCGATAAACTTTGAGCAGATCATCCCAGCGTTCATTTTCAATGAGGAGTAATTCGAGTTCTCTGAAGATATCTTGATTGGAACTGTCATTTTCGAGAATACGTTTGTAATATTTCATGGACTCGTCGATTTTGTTCATTTCCCGGGCGTAGATTCGGGCAAGGTGAGTCATGATAATAGTGATGTGTTCTCCAGCATAAAATGCGTCTTCAACAATTTTTGAGAATACATCGGTGAGTACTTCCCATTTATCCAGCAGTTCGGAAAGATTAAGGAGACGATCCCTGACTTTTTGATTGTCTGGTTGTTCCAACAGCAGATAACCGTACCAGGTATAAGCTTCTTCAAGATCATCAAGAACAGTTTCATAGAGTTCGGCTATGCGACTGGTAAGTTGGGCTTTTTCTTCGGGAGTTTGTTTGATATCTCTTTGGATGGAAAGAACCTTGATAAGTTTTTTCCAATCCTGACGGGCTGCATAAACGGGTATGAGAACTTCTGAAGCTTCACCCGCGAAATCTTCTTTATCGAGGAAACTTTCCAATCTGTTTATGGTTTCATCGGCAGTTGGATCTCCGCCCAAGGCTGCTCGGAAAGATTCAAGAGCTCTGTCCTGATTTTCAAGATAATCACAGAAAATTTCACCCATGTTGAATCTGATTTCTACAGCTTCTTCCAGTTCAGCAGTGTAACGAATTCTATTTTCATACAGTTCAATCAAATTGTCCCATTTTTCCAGATCGAAGAGAATTTCTTCGAGGGCACGGAAAATCTTGTAATCATCGGGCTTGAATTCGAGGATTGTATTGTAATGTTCTATGGCGCGATTTGGTTCATCGAGTTTTTCTCTGCACAATTCAGCTGCTTTTACCAGAGCATCATAACGGGCATCAAGATTGTCCAGAGCCATATTGGCTCTTTTTGTATAAATTCCCATGAGCAGATCCCATTGCTCTGTAAGTTCGTAAACCCTTTCGAGAGCATCCATGGAATGGAAGTTTTCAGGTGATATTTCCAGAACTTTTTCATAGTACTTTTGGGCAATATCCAGTTCTTCGAGCTCATCTCTGGCAACATCGGCTATGGTAAGAAATACTTGTTGCTGCAGATTTATGTCGATAATGTCATCGGCTACCTGAACGTACAGATCCACCAATTGCTGCCATTTGTCTTCCAGAGCGGCAATTCGCTGAAGTTGAGCAAGAATATCAGGTAGTTCTGGTTCTCCAACGGCTTCCTTGAGAGCTTGTCCGTAAAAACCGAAGGCAGCAACTGGTTCTCCAAGTTCTGTTTCTTTGATTCCGGCGATTTTAAGGAAGAGAGATACTTTTTGGTGAGGATCAAAGGCATATCCTGCTTTGAGAACATAAAGTCTCGTTAGTTTTTCCCAGTCGTTTTCAAGTTCATAGATGGTTTCGAGAATTTCAGCTGCCTGGAGGGCGAGGGTTTCTTCACCCTGAAGCATAGATTCCAAAGCTGCTTTGGATTTTTCATGGGTGGGATCTTCGTCCAGAACGTTTCTGTAATAGAAGATTGCCCTTTCAGGTTCTTCAAGATGAACTTGCAGAATATATCCCAGTCTGTAATTGAGAGAACGTCGATCGTCGTCGTCTTCGGTAAGGTTGAGTTCTCTTTCTACATAGTCGAAAACATCGATCCAGTTGCCCTGTTGTTCGTTGAGGCGGGCGAGATAGCGGATAGCTTCGCCATGTTCGGGATTTTCGTTGAGAATGGAAGTCCAGGCTTCAATAGCGCCTTCAATATCATTGAGAGATTCTTCTCTGAGAATGGCAATTCTGGAGAAATAGTTGAGTCGCTGTTCTTCGTCCTGGGTAAGTTCAACTTTTTTGGCCAGAATTTTAACCAGTTCATCCCATTTTTCGATGCGGGAATAAATAAATTCAAGTCGGTCGAGTGCTTCTTCATCTGTGGGGAATTCTTCCAGTAATTTTTGATAAGTTTGAGCGGCTTCCAAAGGAGCGTCAAGCATATCTTCCTGGAGAACGGCGATATTGCGATAAATTTCTTTTCTTTCTTTTTCGCCTTGAGTCCAGTTGAGTTGCTTTTTATAGATTTCAATGATTTCAATCCATTCTTCCATTGATTGATACAGGTTGATCAAAGCCTGAGCGGCTTCGTCCTGTTTTTGCAACATGCTTTCTTCACTGGCTTTTGACAGAAGTTTTTTATACCATTCTATGGCTTTCTCCGAATTTTCCAGATGAGTTTCATAAATATCTGCTATTTTTTCGAGGTATTCGATGATAAGCAAATTGTTGTCTTCGATGGCTTCAATGGCTTCCTGCCATACTTCAACCAATTTTTCATATGAATTAAGCGCAATAGCCAGATTTTCGATAGAATCTCTGACGTTGGCGCTGGCGGGATCGAATTTAATAGCTCGTCGCCATACTTCAAATGCTTTTTCCGGTTCGCTGAGTTTGAGGGTAAGAATTTGGCCGATTTTGGATAGAATATCAACGGCTTCATAATTGTCTTGGGTGTCTTCAAGTTTTATTTCAAGGAGATCAACCAGTTTTTCATGGTTGTTTTCATCTTCATTGAGCCTGACCAGGATATCGGTAGCTTTTTGTCTTGTTTCCTTGAGTTCAAGCATTTCTTCGAGCATCTGGCGTGTATTTTCGTGTTCCTGATCAAACTCAAGAATTTCACGGAGAATATCAATGGCCAGATTGGGTGATTCCATTTTGTGCAGGAGAATATCGGCTCTTTTGTACATGAGATCGATTCGTTCCTGGTCGGAATCGGCATAAATGAGTTCGTCTTCGTAGAGAGCAGCCAGATTTTCCCATTTGTCTGATAATTCGTAAAGCCTGATGAGAGCTTCAAAAGCTTCATCGGATTCGTTGTCGAGTTCACGTAACTTGGTATATGAATTGATGGCGGCTTCTACGTCGGCCAGCATGTTTTCATTGAGATGGCTCAACTTGGTGAGGATGTCTTTTTGTTCTTCGGGATCGGCTACAACATCCAAGCGTTTGGTGTATAGGGTTTTAAGATCTTCCCAGTCTTCAGAACCGGAGAAAATTCTTTCTAAAGCCAGAAAAGCGCCTTCATGAAGGGGATCTTCTTCCAGAACGGTAAGATAGAATTTCTGGGCTTCTTCCCGGTTGTCTTCGTCAATTTCTTCCATGCGAGCAATTTCCCATGACAGGGAAAGTTTGAGTTTGTCTTCATGGTTTTCGATATATTCGAGATAAGTTTCTTTGAGAGTTTCAATTCGCTCATCAAGTTTGGCAAGGGTATGAAGTTTTTTGCGTACTTCTTCGTCTTCGGGCTTCAATTTGAACAACTGAATGGCCAATTCAAAGCCTTTGCCCATGTCACCAATTTTCTGAGTGGTGATATCGAGGAGTTCCTGATAAAACTCTATCTTTTTGAGTTCGTCTTCTTCCTGACTGGCAATGGCTTCAAGGGCGAAGGTATAATCTTCCCAGAGTTCTTCCTGTTTGTAATAAGGGAGAAGATAACCGGCAGCTTCAATTCCGGTGGTGTTGTCTTTTTGATTTTCAAGAATCTCTCTGATGGCAGCTATGGTTTCTTCGTGTTGGGGTGAAAACTCAAGAACTCTGGCAAAATGAGGCAGGGCTTCAGCAGGTTGTTCGAGCATATCTTTGAGAAGTTCGCCCAGGCGGAATTCGAGGTTGATGATTCTTTCTTCTTCTTCGACTTCCTTGATTTCCATTTTAAGAATCCGAGCTAATTCTTTAAATTCATTTTCCCCAAGATAGAGGCGATCAAGAGCCTGTAACGACTTGAGATGAGTAGGATCTATGTCGATAATTTCGTTGTAATAACGAATTGCACTTTCCTTGTCATCTTTTTGGATTTCCATGATGGAAGCCATCTTTTCGCGGGCCCAGATGGTTTTTTGTGGTTCGCTGTCCAGTTCGATCTGTTTGTTCAAGATTGCTGTAAGCTCATCCCATTCTTCTTTGATTTCGTAGATGGAAGCGAGTCCTTCGAGAGCTTTATGTGATTCTTTGTCGATGGCGAGAATTTCCTGGAGAACTGATTCGCCTTTTTCCAGTTCAGAGAGTTTTTCTATATAAATCTTGGAAAGACGGGAGAGCAGATCTATTAGGTTGTCGCCTTCCATTTCAGGTTTGACCTGATTGTAGATTTCGGCCAGATCAATCCATTTGTCAGATTGTTCGGCAAAAGATTCCAATTGTGCAATAATTTGATTGTCCAGAGGAGAAATGAGATAGGCCTCTCCACACCATTTGAAAGCCTGAGCCGGATCGCTGAGTTTTTCGTCGTAGCTTTCAATGAGTTTGTGGAGCCATTGCAATTTCTCTTCTTTGTTTTCGGCGTTTTTGAGCAGAACTTCGTACATGTCGGCAGCTTTGTTCCAGCGGTTCAACTCTTCATAGAGGGGCAGGAGGTTTTCAGCTGCTGTTTTGTTGGTTTCGTCAGTTTGCAGAACTTTCTCGTAGGGCTTGATGGCTCTTTCCGGTTTGCCGATTTTAGTGCGGTAAATATCGGCTACTTTAAAGAGCAGGAAGATTTTAGCTTCAGGATCTTCTTCTCTGGAAGCGTATTGACTGAGGGTTTCGATATATCCCAACCAATTGTCATTTTGGGAGAACAGACTTTCCAGTTGATCCCAGTTTTTATTTTCTGCATAGAGAGTTTTTAAAATCTTGAGAGATTTTGGATGGTTGGGATTGAGTTCGTGGACTCTTTCCCATATTTCCATGGCTTTAGCACCATAGGATTTCATTTTGTCAGTGAGAATATTGCCGGTTTTTTCGAGAAGAGGCAGAGCTTCTTCGTCGGTGGACATGGAAATTTTGCGATTGAGCATTTCCACCAGAGCGGCATATCTTTTGTCCCTTCTGTAAAGGAAAATCAGATTTTCCATGGCATCTATATCATAGGGATCAGATTCCAGAATACGATTCCAGGTTTCAATGGCCAATTTTATGTTGTTAAGGGGATTTTGAGCAAATTCGGCCAGTTCAACAAGTTTCTTGTGTTTTTCTGATTCTGGGATGAGTTCGAGTTCTTTTTGGCGCAGAAAGAACAAACCTTTCCAGTTTCTTCTTTGTTCGTAGATATCTTTGAGGCTGTTGATTACTTCGATATCGCCGGGATCAAATTCGAGAATTTCTTCGAGGGGCTGGGCAGCGCGATTGGGGTTGGAAAGCTTTTCACTCCAGTAATGAGCAATTTGCTTGAGATATTCTTTTTTGGTGTCGAGATCTTTGGTGCTGTCAGTTTTTTTCTGATAAATGGTGATGACTTCTTTCCATCTTCCCATTTTTTTGTATTTTTCAGAAAGAGCTTCAATGGCCTGTTCATTTTCAGGATCCAGTTTCAGGACGCTGTTGTAAACATTGACAACCATGGCATCGACCTGCATTTTGTCTTCGATGATCTGAGCCATTTTTATGAGAGTGTTTACTCTGGCTTCGATGTTGTCTTTGGGCAGTGAACGTTCTTCTTTTTTATAAAGTTCGACCAGGGCATTCCATTTTTCTGTTTTGTGGTAGAGCTCTTTCAACTCTTCCTTGGCTTCCTGGTTAGCAGGATCCTGTTTGAGGATACGTTTCCAGACGTCGATTGCCTTGCCGGGGTTAACATCGATGCTGAATTCAGCTATCTTGCGGGCGAGTTTGATGGTTTCGTTGATGTCGCCTCTGGCTTTGCGCATTGCCTGCTGCAACATGGAAATATAACGCATGGGCTCGTCTTTTTCGAGATAATAAGCTTCGTAGAAATTGAGGAGCAGAGGGGAATCAGGCTCAGTTTTGCGCAATTTGCGAAAATATTGTTCGGCCTTTTCGAGATCTTCTAATTGTCTCCACCAGATCATTCCCAATTGGAGATAAATTCCGGGATCGGGACGACGGGAGGTCTGGATTTCATTTTCGTAAAATTCAATCAGATCTTCGGTTTTATCCTGTTGATTATAAGCTGAAACAAGCAAAGTTTTAGACTTGGGGTTATCAGGATCTTCTTCTCTTACTTTCTTGATAAGAGCTTCTGCTTCCTGTGGATTTTGGAGGTATTCCAGCATATACTCAGCTGTTTCAAGAGTGAGCAACTGGCGATTTTCCGGATCTTCAAACAAATCAAGCTTGGGTTGAACCAGATTGACAAAATCTTCGTATCTCTGATTTTCCCTGTAGATGCGACAAAGATGCTTGAGGGCGTCACCATTGGTTTCATCCTGTTCAAGGGATTGCATAAGCAGAAGTTCCGTTTGTTCTTTATCTTCTGCGTATTTGGCTGATACTTCTGCAGCTTTGTAGTACATGTGAGAAGCCAGCTCTTTTTCTTCAGCTTCTTCGGCTTCAGTGGTGAATTTGGAAAGCAGTTTGTCGTAATTGCCAGCTTCCAATTCAAGTTCTTCTACCTTTTCGGATAATTCTTCGTCTTCCGGCTGCAATTGGGCAAGTTTGCGGTAAGCTTCCAGGGAATCATTTCCCTGCCATAACTCTGATTCCAGCAATTCGGCTTTTCTTTTGAGATTTTCAATGTTTTCTGGATCTATTTCCAGAATAAGATCCAAAAATGCCAGGCCAATTCTCAATCGATTTGACTTGATTGCTTTGCGGAATGATTTTTCCAGAAAAACTACCTTTTCATTGTCGGAAATATCTTCTTGGGCAAGTTTTTCTTTGATTGTTTCAATCTGGTTGTTGATTTGGGAAGAATTCAGGAGGTTGGTGATTAAGGTTTTGATATCTTTAAGCATATCCTCTCTCTTGTAAACGCTCTGGAAAAATAAAATTTCTTTGAGTTAATATTACGGACTTACTACTTGCAGAACCTGATCAAAAAAATCAGTAAAGATTAAAAGCTTAATGAATACAGACATTAAGCTTTGCTTTGTAAATTATGAGCAATTTATTATGTTTGGGAAATTCGGAAATATTTTTACCATCAACTGATGTTAACGGTTTCATTACTTTGTTGCAATGACAAAGATCATTTTAATGAATTTTTTTGGAAAATTATTAAACGGGGTGATAAATAATATTTGCGGATAGTGAATTAAACTTGGTTTGAGTTGGTAATTGAAATTGGATTTGCCGACAGAAAACGGAGGGGGGAATTTGTCTGTTTGAAAATTGTCCGGATTATTTGGCGGGTTGTTCACATTCAAGGTTGGCGTTATTGCTGCGGAAAGCCAGTATTTCTATCAAGCCGCCTGCAGCGCTGAGAACTTCAAATTTGGCGTAAGTATCGTCGGGAAGATGAAGGAGATATACATTTTCGGACATGGTAAATCCGGTTTCGCCTACTCCGCCGTCTCGCCAAGTGTCGCCGATCACGTAGGTTTCGGTGCCGTCTGTGGTGAATTCAATTTCTGTGGGAATTGAATTCACATCGTAGAAATCAACTTCATTGCCATGGTTGTGGGCGACAACATCAGAACAAAGAGCGATAAGTGGTCCGTCTTCGGACATCATGACACCGATGGTGCAGGGATCAGCGTCTGAGCCGGTTTCCCAGTTGTTAAAATTGATTTTTTGCATGCCGCCGTCATGGAGATTGACACTGACAATTACAGCTTCTGAAGGGGCTGTTCCCTCGCAACCGCTGGTATCATAATCCTGGCAATCATCTTCGCAAGCCAGAGTGCCGCCGGCAAAATCAAAATCAAAGCAGGTTAATTCTCCCAAATTTGTGCCGTCGCAGACTTCGGAGCCTTCGATTATTCCATTGCTGCAGACAGCGTTGTTTGTATTGTTGGTATTATTAACATTGTTGGTATTATTTACGTTATTGGTATTGTTGGTGTCAGAGTCGTCCTCGCAGGCAGCCAGAGCGCCAAATAAGACAAAGGTTATCAAGAAGAAAAGTTTAGTTTTCATTTGTAGAGTCCTTTCTTTTTTACAGACAACATTTTATAAATGAAAATAATAGGTACAGAGAATAAATTAATATTTATCGGAAACCGGAAACACTTGAACAACATTCAGATCTTCATAAAATTGTTCTGGATCGAGATTTTGTGCTGCTGTGATCATTAGCCAAAAACCCCACTTCCGGGATGGGAACTTATTCGTCATCGAGTTTTTTTTGCAGCAATTTACCCAAAGAACCCATGCCGCCTTTGCTTTTGTTTTTATTTTTTTGTTTGAATTTGGTGTATAGTTTATTTTCTTCATTTTCAGGAGCTTGATTGGTGTCATCGGGCATTGCC
Source organism: Polyangia bacterium (assembly GCA_041686345.1). Lineage (GTDB taxonomy): Bacteria > Myxococcota_A > Polyangia > HGW-17 > HGW-17 > JAQICJ01. The sequence goes on from JAWLEA010000007.1 coordinate 48,092, forward strand.
AGAGAAATACGGCGTTTTACCGGATCAACACTTTCAATTTTTACTTCTATTTCCTGACCTTCTTTCAAAACCTGGGCGGGATATTTGACTTTTTTGCCGCCGTCTTTGATTTTTGAAACGTGCAAAAGTCCGTCAATGCCATCTGTAAGAGTAATAAAAGCTCCATATGATTTGAGCCGGGCAACTTTGGCTTTGTGGATCGAATCTACCGGGAAAAGCTGGGTAAGAGATTCCCAGGGATTATCCAGGGTGTTTTTAAGGCTGAAGGAATGCCGGTTATTTTCCCAGTCCAGGGACATAATTTCCACATCGACAATTTGTCCCACCTGCAGATAATTGCTGACGTCCTCAACCCGGTTGTAAGAAATATGGGAGATGGGGATCAATCCTTCCACTCCGCCTACATCTATAAAAGCTCCGAATTTTTGCAGAGAGGTGATTTTGCCTTCTATTGTCTGTCCCACCTGCAATTTTTCCTTGAGTTTTTCTTTCTTTTCTTCTTCTTCATCTTCCAGGAGATTTCTTCTGGAAACAACTATGTTTCTGCCTTTTTCGGAGAATTCAATTATATGGAAGGTAAGGTGAGTGCCGATAAATTTGGAATTGTCGTCAGAACGCCTCAGAGTCATCTGAGAAAAAGGACAGAATCCTCTTTTGTTGCTCGGCAGTTTGATTTCATAACCTCCCTTTATTTCTTTTTCAACATAGGCTTCAATGGGAATTTGATTGTGAAAGGCATTTTCCAGTTGTTCAATTCCTGCATCCCGGCCTCCGCCGATTTTCTTGGTAAAGTGAAATTCTCCATTTTTGGTATAAACAAAGAAACAATCAATGTAATCTCCGTTTTTTACTTCGAGATTTCCATCCTTGTCTTCCAGTTCTTCCCGAGAGATAACTCCCTCTCCTTTTCTGCCTATGTCGAGAAAAGCCCAATCATCTGAAATAGTAACTATCTTGGCTGAGATTTTTTCTCCAGGTTCGTATCGTTCAAAGTTGGCAGGCTGGTTGTTCAACATTTTTGAAAAATTTGAATTTTCTGGAGTTTTAGAATTGGTTGGATCCATATGAATTCCTTTGATAATTTACCTGTGGTTCAATTTCTTTGCAAGTTTGTTCAACTTTCGGCAGAATCATTGGGACAGAAGCAGTTGAAACTGAATTCTTTGTTCGGATTATATCCGGACAGGGTTAGTATTTTGCTTTGGATTTTATAATTGCTGCTCAGGTTTTGTGCAAGTAGACAGCCACTAATCATTAGCAGAAAAAAATCATTTGTGTCAAGGGTCTGGATTTTTTTAAATTTATTGATTATATGAGTAATTCTGATCTGTATTTTGCATTTATACTCTAAACCCAGGTTTACAGGATGAAACTTTTAGCTCCGGCAGGAAATTTTACTTCGCTTGCGGCTGCCTTGAAAGCAGGAGCCGACAGTGTTTATTTTGGTACTAAATTGTTGAATATGCGGGCCAGAGCTCGTAACTTCGAATTGAATCAATTAAAAAAAGTTGTGGAACGTTGTCGTGAATATGGCGCTGAGTCCTGGTTGACTTTGAATATTCAAATTTATGACAACGAGATAGAAACTGCAGAAAAGGTTTTAAGCAGGGCGGCCGAAGCTGGAGTTGACGGAGTGATTGTCTGGGATCCTGCAGTAATTTCTTTGGCTGCCAAAATGAATATTCCTTTCCATATCAGTACCCAGGCAAGTGTAGCCAATGTGGAAAGTGCCCTTTTTTATGAAAAACTCGGAGCCAAAGCTGTGGTTTTTGCCAGAGAATTGAGTCTTGAATCCATAGCCCGGATAAAACAGAAGTTGCAAGCTCGGGGTTCAAATTTACAGATGGAATGCTTTGGTCATGGAGCCATGTGTGTAGCTGTGAGCGGCCGTTGTTTTCTTTCTCAGTTCATGTTTGGGAAAAGTGGAAACAGAGGGGAATGTCTCCAGCCCTGTCGCAGAAGTTACGAGGTCAAAGACACCATTTCCGGCCAGAAATTGAAACTGGAAAACCATACGATCTTCAGTCCTCGTGATTTATGCACCATTCCCGTGTTGAAGCGGATTATGGCCGCCGGAGTCGATCTGTTAAAAATTGAAGGCAGAAACCGCAGTGCCGATTATGTCTTTGAGGTAGTCAGTACTTATCGTAAAGCGATCGATGCAGCTTCCAGAGGAGAATTGGACAAGAAAAAACAAAAAAGCCTGGTTGATAATTTGAGAAAAATATATAACAAAGGATTTCACACGGGATTTTATGAAAAACCTCCCGGATCCCTTGGTTATTCCAGAGAAGAAAATTCCTCCGGATTGAGAAAAAAGTTTTATCTGGGGCGAATTGAGAAAATCTATCGCAAGATTGCCGTTAATGATATAATCATCCATTCGGGACAGTTGAAAATAGGACAGCAAGTTCTGATTCTGGGCAAAACAACCGGAGTGGAAGAAACTTCGGTAACTTCAATCTATGATGCCAATCATCAAAGTGTCGAGATTGCAGGAAAAGGACAGTTGATAGGCGTAAAATTTGCCGGTAATCCTCCTTTGCATTGTCAGGACAAAGTTTTTGTTTTTGAAAAACCAGGTAAATCATGAATAAAGAAATTATTATCAACAATCTTTTTGTATCAACCAAGTTCTCTATTATTGCAGGACCCTGTGCGGTTGAATCAGAAGAACAGATAGATCTGCTGGCTCGCAAACTTTCTTTTCTGGGAGTTGAATTTTTCAGGGGAGGCGCTTTTAAAAGTCGTACTTCTCCCGACAGTTTTCAAGGATTGGGAGTAAAAGCTTTGCAACTATTGCAAAAGGTAGCCGCCAAATACAAAATGATTTCCATTTCCGAGATTATGAGTGAAAATCAACTGGAAGTAGCCACCAAATATGTTGATGTTTTGCAGGTTGGGGCTCGAAATATGCAAAATATTCCTCTACTCAAAGCAATCGGCAAACAAAAAAAACCCGTATTGTTGAAAAGAGGTTTTGCCAGTACCATAAATGAAGTGGTAGAAGCTACCAAATATATTTCCGATCAGGGTAACCAAAAAATAATTCTTTGTGAAAGGGGCATCAGAACTTTTGAACCTGCCACCAGATTTACTTTGGATCTGTCTTCTGTTCCCATTTTCAAGGAAAAAACACCCTATCCGGTGTTTGTCGATCCATCCCATGCTTCGGGCAGGGCAAAGCTTGTTCCCTTTTTGAGCAGAGCCGCTTTGGCCATCGGAGCTAACGGTCTCATGGTTGAAGTTCATGAAACTCCTCAAAAAGCACGTTCCGACGGTTTGCAGTCATTGACTCCGGTTCAGTTCAGCAAATTGCTCGATTTTCTCAAGCCCATGGCCGCCCTCCTGGGAAAAGAAATATAGTTTAATTGCTTTCTTTCAGGTATTTACCTGTAATTGAAGCGGGGTTGTTCATTATTTCCTCGGGAGTTCCTTCAGCTGTTATTCGACCACCTTCATCTCCCCCGCCGGGACCAAGATCAATTATATAGTCAGCCGCTCTGATTACATTGAGATTATGCTCGATCACCACTGCTGTTGCTCCTTTGTTTACCAGAGAATGCAGCACTTCTATCAATTTACCCACTTCATGCTGATGCAGTCCCGTTGTGGGTTCATCCAGAATATACAAGGTTCCTGGCAGATTTCTTTTTCCCAGTTCTCTTGAAATTTTTATTCTCTGGGCTTCACCTCCGGAAAGAGTGGTGGCCGGTTGACCCAGTTGGATATAATCCAGTCCTACATTTTTCAAAACCTGAAGTTTTCTTTGCAGAGCTGCAAAATTGGCAAAGAAAACAACTGCTTCTTCTACAGTCATTTCCAAAACATCGGCTATGTTTTTGCCTCTGTATTCAATGTCCAGGGTTTCCCGATTGTATCTGCGGCCTTCACAAAGATCACATTTGACAAAAATATCAGGCAGAAAATGCATTTCAACCTTGATTATACCTTCTCCTCTGCAGGCTTCACAACGTCCTCCCTGGACATTGAAACTGAAGCGTCCTTTCTGGTATCCCCTGGCTTTGGACTCCGGCAAACTGGCAAAAATATCTCTGATCTGATCAAAAACCTTGGTGTAGGTTGCCGGATTGGAGCGGGGAGTTCTGCCAATGGGAGATTGATCGATCATTATGCATTTTTTTATCTTGTCGACATTCTCCATTCCATCTATTTTTCCGGCTTTTCCGGCTTTTTTACCCAGATGCACCGACAGATGATTATACAGGGTGTCTACCACCAGAGAACTTTTTCCCGATCCGGAAACTCCGGTAACGCAGATCAGGTTTTTCCAGGGCAGTTTCAGATCGATGTTTTTAAGATTGTTGGTTCTGACATTTCTCAAATAGAAAAAATCCCCAATCTTTCTTTTAGTTTCAGGTGCTTCTATTTTAAGATCCCCCCGAAGGTATTTGGCTGTAAGGGAAGTGGATTTATGCAACAGAGTTTTGGGAGAACCCTGAAAAACCAGATTGCCTCCGTGTTTTCCGGATCCCGGTCCCAACTCGATTAAATGATCAGCTTCCCTCATTGTTTGTTCATCATGTTCGATAACAATAACCGTATTCCCTCTGGATTGCAATTCTCTCAAGGTATTGAGCAGTCTTCTGTTATCCTGCTGGTGCAAACCGATGGTGGGTTCATCCAAAACATAAATTACTCCCACCAGACCTCCTCCCAACTGACTGGCCAGTCTGATTCGCTGAGCTTCTCCTCCTGATACTGTTGACATTTCTCTAGACAAAGAAAGGTAGTTCAAACCCACCTTGTTGAGAAATTTGAGTCGATGAACCAGTTCTTTGACCAGAGGAGCGGCCAGTTTTGCTCGCAGACCGGTGAATTTGATTTGCAAAAGCCATTGTAAAGCCGAACTGATCGGCATAAGAGTGAAATCGTCGATATTGATGCCTTCGATCTGAAAAGCAAGAGGAACGGGGTTGAGTCTGGCTCCCTGGCACAAATCGCATTCCCTGCTCTGCCTGAATCTGGCATAATTCTTTTTGAATCGTCCTCGGTAATGTTCGCCCTGTTTAAGTATTTCCTTGATTCCAATCCAGTCAAGCTCATTATCTCCTTCAAACAGAGCTTCCCATCCCCGGGGTGTAATTTTTTCAAGGGGAGTGTCCAGATTAAAACCATATTTTTCTCCTACCACGGCAAAAGGATCACTCCAGGTTCTGAGGGAGTATTTTTTGAAAGGAATCAGTCCTCCCTGATTAATGGAAAGACTGCGGTTGGGAGCAATGAGATCAGGTTCATAATAATAAACAGAACCGATTCCGTGGCACTTTTCACAGGAACCGTCGGGACTGTTGAAAGAAAAGAGATGGGGTTCGGGATCGGGAAGTCCAATGTGGTGGACAGGACAGGCCGATTGAGTATTGTAGTATTTTTTTTCACCGTCGACAGTTTCGAAGATAAGTTTACCATCGCCGTAAACCAGAGCCAGTTCAACAGAATCCGCCAGTCTGGATCGCATTTTCTTTTTGATTTTCAATCTGTCCATTACAGCCAGAATTGTGTGTTTTTTGTTTTTTTCCAGAGTCGGAACTTCCTCAAGTTTATATATCCGGTCGTCAATTTTCAGTCTGGAAAAACCCTCTTTTCGAGCTTTTTTAATGATTTTTTCATGTCTGCCCTTTTTTTGATTGACCAGAGGGGTGAGAAGATAGAATTTTTTTCCTTCCTTGCCTTTAAGAATATCATCAACAATCTCTTCTCCTGTTTGTTTTTCGATTTTCCGTTTGCAGACAGGACAATGGGGTTCTCCGAGCCTGGCGAAAAAAACTCTGAGAAAATCATGAATTTCAGTAACTGTTCCCACAGTTGAGCGGGGATTGCGGGTGCTGGCATATTGTTCAATACTGATAGCCGGGGACAGTCCGTTGATTTCCTTGACTTTGGGTTTGTCGAGTTTGGGCAGAAACTGGCGGGCATAGGCACTTAAAGATTCTACATATCGCCTTTGACCTTCTGCATAGATAAGATCAAATCCCAGGGTTGATTTTCCGGAACCGGAAGGTCCGCAGACCACGATGAATTTTTCCCTGGGAAGATCAAGATCAATATTTTTTAAATTATGTTCAGCTGCTTTTTTGATGGAAATATATTTTTTCATTGGAGGTTATGCTCCGGGGTAGTTTCTAAACTACGGAAGTGGTCGGATGTTTTTAAAAAGTACTTTTTGACTTTTAATTATGCATCTTTATAGTAAAGTCTGATTTAATCCCGTTTTGAGTCTGGAATCGCATCTTTTGCCGGGAAACTCCGATTAGTATTTTACCTGTTTCAAACCAGATCGGTTTTTCAGACCCGGTTTCAGGGATTTGAGATAAAACCTGTCTTGGAGGATAGAATGGAAATCGCATCAATGTATCAATTATCAGTCCAAACCCTCAATATAATGGAAATGATACTGAATTCCAGAGGGATGGTTCTGCTCGATTTGATAGTTTTGATAATATTTAGTTTGTTAACCTGGTATATTATAGTGTTCAAAGGAGTTTTCTACTCCAGGATCAAAAAGAATAATTCTCAGTTTCTGGAAAAATTCTGGAGTGGCAATAATCTGGATCAAATTTTCAAATTCAGTAAAAACCTGCCGGGAAGCTCTTTGTCCCAACTATACAAAGCAGGTTACAACGAATTGATCCGATTGAAAAAAAGAAAAAAAGAAACGCCGGGAAGTCAGGGTGAAGATTTGAAAAACCTGGAAAGAGCGTTGCATAAATCTTCCATGGTGCAGATAACCAAACTGGAATCACTATTGCCAATTTTGGCTACAATCTCGGCGACAGCACCATTTTTGGGACTTTTTGGAACAGTTTGGGGAATAATGACAACTTTCAGTTCCATCGGTATTGAAGGAAATACCACTTTATCCACTGTGGCCCCCGGAATTGTGGACGCCTTGGTTACAACTGCTCTCGGGTTGATTGCAGCCATTCCGGCCACTATTGCCTATAACTATTTTTTAAGAAAGGTCAAATTACAGATTGCAGATATGGAAACTTTCGCTAATGATTTTCTCAATATAGCCCAGAGAAAATTTTTCCAGTAAATTTAACAACAAATGAAATTATCCAAACAAGCTCACAATAAAAATCTTTCTGAAATGAACCTGACTCCACTTGTGGATGTGGTGATGGTTTTGATGATTATCTTCATGGTTACCGCCCCCCTGGAGCCAGAAGGCATCGATCTGGATCTTCCTGATGCTGATGCGGCAACTATTCCCAAAGATGACGGCAAACTCACCATTTACATGGAGCTTGACAAAACCATCACTATTACCGCGGGTGAAAAAGAACTGCTTACTACCGAATTGAAATCTCTCAAAAATGTACTGCACAATAAATTCAGCAATAAAAAAGAAGCCAATATCAAAGCTGACAAAGAATTGAAATACGAGGAAATAATGAAATTACTGGTAGAAGTCAGAAAAGGCGGAATAACCAAACTCGGTCTGCTGGTTAATAAAAAGAAGAAGAAAGAAAAAACTGAATAGAAAATTCATTCGAGTTCTTAATGAAAATTTCAAATCCTTTTCTCAAAAAAAATTTCAACCATCTGCTCTCAGGAAGTATCACCATTATTTTACATCTGATTGCAGGATTACTTCTGGCAAACAGCGTAGCCAAAAGTACGCCGGCAACTGAAACCCGGCAGGATAAACCCCTGCCTGTTTCCCTTGTTTCTCCGGAGACCAATCCTCCGGTGCAAGAGGTCAAAGTCGAAAAAAAAACAAAATTAAAAAAGAAAACCCGCAAGACCAGAACTTCCAAAACCAAGAAGCACCAAGTAGTCAAAAAGGATGGAGCCAGGGATTTGAAAAAACAAGAGGATGAAAAGCAAGAAAAAGAAGATGACAGCGGAGTAGACTGCTCCCTTTTTGATGAAGCTTCCTGTTCTCCTTGTCTGGCGGCCCCCGAGGTTTGCAAGGTATGCTGCGAAAAAGAGAAAGAGGACGAAGTAAAAGAGAGTACCCGAACTGTTACCAACCAGTCAACTTGTGAAAATCCACCCTGTGACAAAAAAGACCCCTGCACTTCAGAGGCTTTGGCAATCATGTCATCTTCCTTCTGTCCCAAAGTGAGAAGCAGTGTATATTCCCGTTTGGGCAGAATTACTCTCAGAGGAGTGAGCAACAATCAGTTCCTGGCAGCTCGAATTTCCGTTTCTGTCAGTTCCACCGGCTCAATTTCTCTTTCTTCCTTTTTGAAAAGTTCAGGCAATGGCAAGTTTGATGCAGCCATCAGAAAGGCGGTAAAAGATGCAAACAGAGTGCTTCCTCCCACTAAAATAACTGCTTGCGTGACTACCAGGGGATGCATTTTTAATGTCACTATTGGAGCTCGCAAGGTTGATAATTCTAAATCAACCATTAAGTTTAACGATAACAAGTCGGAAAATAAAAAAAATAAAAACAAAAAATCTACAGAAGAAAAAGCTTCTGGGAAGGATAAATCATGAACATATTGCTTCTCCTCTTAATTACTCTTTTTCCTGTTGCAGCCCAGGGGGTAAAATGTCCCATTCCCAATTGTCCCAAAGGCCAATTGTGTTTTTGTCCGCCCCCACCGCCACATTACCTGGTTGTCAAAGACAAATCCAGGGGAAGCAACTCTAAAACCGGCAAAATCTTTACAGACAGATTAACCAGCAATTTTGCTCTCACAGCTTCTTTTTCCTTAAAAAGAAAGTTCAGCCCCAAATACCATTCTTCCAAGACTCCCCTGGATCAGATTTCAAAATGGCATCTGATTACCCTTAAACTGAAACAGGGCAAAAAAACAACTGAGGTTGAGGTTGAATTATTTTCCAGAAAAACACCTCGTTCCCGCCGCAAAAAAAAGATTTGGGATACCAGTTTCAATTTTAATTCCAGCAACCTGAAGAAGTCAGTTGATCTTTTGGGAAATCAATTGATGACTAAAATCATCAAAAGAAAATTCTCCGCTTTTGGTTCAAAAATGGCATTTGTTCAAAAAATAAAGAGGGGAAAATCCTATATCAGGGTAGCTGATTTTAACGGAGAAGAAAAAGAAAAACCTCTTTCCTCCCACAAACTTGTTTCCTTTAAAGTATCATATAACAAGGAACCTTTCTGGGGACCCAAGGGAAAATATCTCTTTTTTACCTCCCATGCTCGTTACAATCCCGATTTATACATCGTCGAACCAAATAAAAGTTCAATAAAACCTTTGCGTATCAGTGCTCGCAACGGCATGAATCACGCTGCGGTACTCTCTAATAATCGCAAATATCTGGCTGTTACCATGGATTTCAGAGGCAATCCTGATATCTATCTGTTGAGACCTGATTTTAAAACTACCAAAAAATGGAGAATTATCAAAAAGTTGACAAGTCATCATTCTATAGATACTTCCCCATCCTTTTCTCCGGATGGCAAAAGAATAGTATTTGTCTCCAACCGCAGAAAAAGAGCCCAGATTTTCACAAAAAAAATTAAAGGGGGAAAACCCAGATTGTTATTTTCAACGGGAAATCGCACCTATACACCCAAATGGTGTTCTTCCGGCAAGAGAGAATATCTTGCTTTTACTCAACTGGTGGGTAACAAATCGGTGATTTATGTCTACGATCTCAAGACCAGAGCCGGTTGGCAGGCAACCAGCAGTTCAGCTCCCAATGCAGAAAATCCGGCATGGAGTCCCCACTGTAACTTGATTAGCTATGAATCATCCGGGACAAAAACCAAAAAAAATGGAATATGGGTAAGTCCTATTAGAGGTGGTAAATCCTCAGTATTTTTAGAGGGTTACCTCTCAATGCCCGCTTGGGATAAAAGTCGAAAGTGATTGATATGACAAAAAAGTTTATTTCATCACTTGACAAAGATATTTTTAAGAATAATGTAGTTTTCAATTAAATAGTTTATAATTTTAATTTTGATTTTCTAACATTTAACGGGGTTAGTCCCACCTTTTATTAATTTTTTATTCTGCGAATCAGAAAGATTCCAGAAAGTGAGGAACCATAATGACAAAAACTGAATTAATAGACAAAATTTACAGAAGCGAAAAAATTGCTAAAACTACCAAAAAACAAGTAAGTGAAATAGTAGACGCTCTTTTCGACGAATTAGGCGATTATTTCATAACTACCAAACCTTCCAAGAAAAAAAGTGATCCCAAACTCACATATCCCGGCTTTGGTACTTTCAAAAAGAGAAAACGCAATAAAAAACAGGGAAGAAATCCCCAAACTGGTAAACCCATCACTATTCCTGCCCATTACACTGTTACCTTTACTCCAAGTTCAATTCTCAAGAACAAAATGAACGGTAAAAAGAAATAAGCAGTTTTTGTATATTTCAGTGTTTCACCTTTGTCGTTCAGGCAAAGGTGAAACCTTCTTTCCGCTTCTCCTTTCCACATAGCTCTGCTTAATCACTCACAAAACAGTAAATTTTTCCAAAAGTTGCTTTTTTGTTTTAAAAGGCGGATATCAAACTAAGCAAAATCATGAGTACACTTATCAACCATAAAACTCAAAATTTAAAAGAGGGGCTGATTTCCAGATTTGATCCCGGAGTGCTTCTGGGTGGTTTCACCCTGTGGTTTGCTTCCTTGGGTTCTCTTGGTTCTGAGCCGGCTTTTTTGTGGACTCTGCTTTTACTCCCCTGGCTTGGGTTCAAGTTGAAATTGAGTTTTTTCGTAAGAACAGTAATCTGGCCACTGATAATTACCATCATGCTTCTTTTTAATCGGGAACCAAACTGGATTCAGGTTTTAACTCTTTTTTTCCTTACTCTGGCCTATTATTTTTTTGTGCTGGAAGAACGATATCAGACAAAGGATATCGAGCTCAAAAAGATTAAAATCAAGAATAAAAAGAAGAAAGTTTACCCTTTTCTCTTCTTTTTTGGCAGCCTCAGTTTGTTGCTGGTAGAATATTTCAGTTTTTCCAGTCACCAGACCTTCGTTTTGCTGTACACGGTTTTTATTCTGTCAGCTATTTTCAACCTGCTTAAAACAGCAGACAAAATTTCCGGTAAAAAACTGAAAGTCCTGGCTTTCTTCTCTTCAATTCTCCTGCTTTCAATTCTGTTCTCCTGGCATTTCCAAAAAACAAATTTCCTCATCTCCTCCCTCATCTCCCTCTTCTGCCTCGCAGCCGGAATAAACCTGATATCCACCAAAACCCCACCAGCAAATTCTGGAACGAGAACCAGTTAAAAAAATCTCACCCTCTTTAATCTCCTGAAAAACAAAAAAATCAACCCCGTCATAGACAAAAGAATGCCAATAACCAAAGCCAAAGAAGCTTACGAACTAATAGAAAATGCAAAAACAAAAGGAAAAATAATCCTCGACCTGACCAAACCTACCACCGCTTAATTTTAGACCGCAGGGTTGAGAAGCAAACAATTTAAAAATTTACTATTACTTTGACAAAAATATGTTAATGTTTTAAAAATAAAGATAATGATTAGATTTTAATATTATTGGAATGGTTTTTATACAACTTATTTTAAAATTCAATAAAATGCGGGTTCAAGTTTATCAAAATTTAGTTTAAGGATTTTACTATGCAAAACAAATGTATTTGGTCACTTTTAACAATTCTATTTTTTATTTTTGCTGGTTGTGACGACGACGAGGCAAGTAACAA
>JAWLEA010000069.1:0-16731 GCA_041686345.1 Polyangia bacterium
GGACATGATTACATAGCCAGAAGCAAACAGAACAATTGACATGACAATCAGTCCGAGAAAAGTAAGTATGTGGATAATATTTCCAACTTTGCGATTCCATTTTTGTACATCTCTGACATCGGTGATTCCGGCCACCAGTCCATCGAGTTTGTTGATTTTTTCCTGGGTTGAACTGACAATATTTTTTTCCCCTTTGATTACAATCTCCAGAGATTGGGGATAAAAATTATTTTCGATTTTTCTCAGAACAGAAGCATCTTTTTGCAGCCCTTTGATCAATTTTTTTCGAGCTTCAGCAGGGCTGATGTAATTGATCGAGGAAACACCCTCCATTCTATCAAGTCTCTTTTTTATTCGGTTGATTTTATTTTGAGAGAGATTGTTTTCAAGATAAACAGCCACAAGGGCACCATTACCCCAGTTGTTTTCAATATAACCAACCACTTGGGAGGCAAGAAAAATTAATCCGGCCAGGAGTAGAGCCAATGATACAGTACCTACAGCCACCAGATTGGCCATTGGTCTTTTTTTCAACTCTTGCAGGGCGTGATTGAATTGATAAATTATGGATTTCATATAAACCTCGTGAAGGCAACAGATTAAATAATTATTTCTGAATCTTTACTCACAGACTGAACAAGATTTGCTTGAGGTTCTGAGACTATTTTTCCGTTTTTCAAAGTTAAAATTCCATGGACTCCAAGATTTTCCAGTAATGATGAGTTATGGGTTGCAACGATTATGGTGATGTTTTCTTCTGTGGGCAAAGAGTGGATCAGAGTTGCAAATTCTTCCCGGCTGTCAGGATCCAGTCCAGAAGCCGGTTCATCAAGCAGTAATATCCGAGGGCTTGAAACCAGAGCCCTGGCGATGGAAATTTTCTGTCTTTCCCCTCCGCTCATTTTGCCGGCAAAAGTAAAGGCAAACTGGGTGAGACTAAAAAGTTCCAGCATCTTTTCTACTCTGCTCCTGAGTACAGTTCCGTGAATACCTGCAATTCTCAGGGGAAGCGCAATGTTTTCAACCACACTGCGATCATCAAGCAATTTTGGTTCCTGGTAGACAATTCCCGTTTTTTGTCTGAAAATTCTGATGGATTTGTTGCGTAAGCGGTTGATGTCCTTGTTGTTTATCTTTATTCTTCCCTTGTCTGGCGCAATTTCTCCCCTGATCAATTTGAGCAGGGTGGTTTTGCCCGAACCGGACTTGCCTGTAACAACAGTGAGAGTACAGGGATAAATGTGAAAGGAGATACCGTCGATTAAACCTGGTTTTTCAGGAAAAGATTTATGGAGATTTTTAACTTCAATCATAACAGGTTGAAAATATCACGAAGTACAGAAGGTGGCAAAAAATTGAACTTATTTGAGAAAACCACTATATATTATTGAAAAATCAACTTTCACCATACCCCATTTCAAATCATCCACAGTCAAAATACCAGCCCTTGAAAATAATAAATTTCTGTAAAAAAAATCTAACCTGAAATTAATAAAGAACTGATAGAATATATGTTATATGGATATTGTTCAGTAAACTTATAGTTTGAAAAGTAAACCAAATTGTTTTTGAAAATATTTGAGCTTGAAAATATTGATTTTGGGTTGGAGAATTGGAGAAAAACATGAGTGACAAAAAAAGAATTCTGGTGGTGGAAGATGATGAAGATATCAATGAATTGGTAGTTTATAATCTCAAAAATTCTGGATATGAGGTAAAAGGAGCACTGGCCGGAAAAATAGGCATGGAAGCAATTGCAATGTTTAAACCCGATCTGGTGTTACTAGATATCATGCTTCCGGATATGGATGGGCTTGAAATTTGTCGAAAACTTAAATCAACTCCGGAATATTCGGGGATAAAAGTAATAATGTTGACAGCTAAAGGGGAAGATTCCGATATAATTCTGGGACTGGAAATAGGAGCCGATGATTATATTCCCAAACCCTTCAGCATTGGGGTGCTAAAAGCGAGGGTCAGGGCTTCTTTACGGCAGGATACGGTGCAAAGTTCAAAAAAAATTGAATATGGTGATTTAAGCATAGATATTGACAAACATCAGGTTATTATTGACGAAGAACCGATAGAACTTACTGTTACCGAATTCAACCTTCTGGTTTTGATGGCCGCAAGGCCCCAGCATGTTTTCAGCAGAGAAGCTATTATCAATCAGGTTAAGGGCCAAAACTATTATGTAACCGAAAGATCAGTAGATGTTCAAATAGTTTCTCTGCGCAAAAAACTTGGGAATTATTCCCGACTCATCAAGACTGTGAGAGGGGTAGGATATAAATTCGAAAATGATGAAAGCATATAATGTCTGCTAAAGCAAAATCTCTTCCTGTCTGGAAAATTTCAGCAATTTCCTCTTTTTTTATCACGGTTTTTTTCGTGGTTATTGGATATCTCGCTTACAGATCCATTAATATAAATGTAGAAAACAGCAGGAGGAGAAGACTGGAAATTCAGGCAAGTTCTTTTGCAACAAAAATAAAGAATCTGATTATGACCTCAAAATATGAAAAAATCAGAGAATTGGTCGATTACAGAAGTTTTCAAAGTGAAATACAAGTTATTGTAAACAAGGATGTTCAGGTGGGAAGCTTTTCTCTGGATCCGGAAGGGGCAAAAGATCTTTTCCGAAAACTTGATGTTGAGCAGGTATTATCAGGAAAAACCTTGTCTGGACAGAAATATCTTTTAAGTCTCGACAAAAAGGTTGATTTTGTTGCTGTTCCAATTTCCCATTACGGGGTGACCAGGGGAGCTGTTATTTTGATGGAAGATAATTTGTTTCCGGCAGAAAAAGATTTGAACAAATTATATTTAACTCTGTTTTCATCCGGTCTTTTCTTTATTTTTATTATTACATCCGGTCTTTTGATTTTTAGAAGGAAGTGGGATAATCAGGTAAATATTTTAAATAAAGGTTTGCAGAAAATAGCCAGAGGCAATTACGATTTTCGTTTCAAAGAAAGTGAATTTGCAGATTTTACTTTAGTCAATCGAGAAATAAATCGAGTATTGATGCAGATGGGCAGAATTTTTTCATCTATCTCCAGGCGTCGTTTAAGACTGGAGATGTTGTTGAAAAACATGATGGAAGCTGTGATTGTTCTGGATCAGGATGGCAAAATCGAAATTATTAACCAAAGATGCATGGATCTGCTCGCCTTGGAAGGAAAAAAAAGCAATTATATTGGTCGCGAACTTCTTGAAATAATCAGAGTTGCTCAATTCAATCAGTTTGCGAAGACTTTGTTTCAAAAAGAGCAGGGGGAGATTCTGGAGTTCAATTACAATATCATTGGCAGGCAGTTGGTTATTTTGGCCAGGGGAAAGGTTATGAAAAACCATGATTCCTCAAAAAAAACCGGGGTAATCCTTGTTTTGAGAGATATCACCAGAACCAGAAAACTTGAAAAGATCCGTCAGGATTTTGTTGCCAATGTTTCCCACGAATTAAAAACACCACTTACTTCAATCAAGGGATTTTTAGAAACTGTGCTTTCGGATGAGAGTAATCTCAATGGGATGCAGCAAAGATTTTTACATAAAGCATTATCTCAATCTGAGAGGTTGGAAACTATCCTTGAAGATTTACTCATCTTATCAAGATTGGAGATGGAAGCTAAAACAAATCAAGTTCATCTCGAAGAGTGTCAACCCATAGTTATTATTGAAAAAGCTCTGGAAAACAATGAACAGATAATCAAAGAAAAAACAGTCACAATAGAGCAGAACTGTACAGAATCTCTAACGGTGAAAGTCAATAGACAACTGATGATTCAGGCTTTGTCAAATCTCATCAATAATGCTCTTAAATACAGCCCACCTCAAACTACCATAAATATTAATTGTAAAATCGATTCTGTCAGGTCTTTACCTCCCCAAATCAGAGAGAAATTTCCTCAAGCAGCAGAGGAAGTTCTGGTTTTTTCAGTAAAAGATCAGGGAGAAGGTATGGAAAAGCAATATTTGGACAGAATTTTTGAACGCTTTTACCGGATCAGCCGATCGAGAACCAAAAAAACCGGAGGTACCGGTTTGGGCTTAGCCATAGTAAAACACATCGCTCATCTCCATCAGGGAGTGGTTCAAGTGGAAAGTGTTCCCGGTCAGGGCAGTCATTTCCAGATAATTCTCAGAAGAAACTCCTGAAAATATTTGATCTGGGGTTTCATCAAAACATTAAAATTTATTTGTTTTTATCCGTAGATTAATTTGCTCCTAATCAATTCTTAACATTCCTGTGTCATCTTGGCTTCGATGGAAAAATTATCTTTTATTTTCAAGTTAGATTTTACTGTTTTTTATTGGACTTTTAAGATCAATTTCGATCCTGTGACAAAACAATTTAGATGAAAGGAATATTTTTATGGTTTTCAATTTAAGAAATCTTTATTTTTTTGTTGTTCTTGGTTTGTTGCTGTTTTCAGCGTCAGTTTATGCTCAAGAACCAAACTCTGTTTCAAAAAGCAATGAGGTGGATTTAAAGAAAAAAACAGAGCTTCAATCATCTTCAACTGAAAAGAACAATCCAACTCTGAAGTTTAAGGGAAAGTTTTTCGGAAATTTCAGCGTTGATACATCTGATCAGAGTGCAGACGGCAACGATATTAATGAAGCTGGTTTTGATGTTACCAGGTTGTATCTGACTGCAAAAAGCAAGCTAAGTAAACAATTCTCAGCCAGAGCTACTTTGGATTTTGGTCGTTTTACGGGAGATGCCACTGATATTGGCAGCGATCCCCTCTTTGGTTATGTCAAATATGCTTATCTCGATTTCAAACCCTTGAAAAACATCAAATTAAGGTTTGGTCAGCAGGGCAGAGTCTGGACAGGTAATGCCGATAAAATCATGGGTTATCGCTATATCTTCAAATCCAGTATGGACTACTTCAAGTTGATGAGCAGTGCAGATCTTGGTTTCAGTGTTCTGGGCAAATATGGAAAAATGTTCAATTATCAGGTGGGTGTATTCAATGGTACCGGATACAAAAAACCTGCAGGGGGAGAAGCTATATCCAATTTGCTGATGGAAGCACGTTTTTCTGTTTTTCCGCTGATCAATTCAAAGCTTGGTCTGGTGGAAAAATTAGGTCTTCATCTTTATGGTGGAACCGATGGTGCTGAAGATGGAGAGGGTGATTCAATTCGAAACATGATCTATGGTGGCGCTCTTTCTTTGAATCACAAATATTTTGATTTTATGGTTGAATTTATGATGATGAACAGTGATCTGGATCAAATGGATGATATTATGGTTGTTTCTCCTTTTATATCAGTTAAATACAAAAAGATGGCCTTGTTTGGTACCTGGGCAATGTTTACCAGGGGCAATCTGGAAGAAAATGATACCTGGAGCAGATTAGTTGCAGGGTTCTCTTACAAACCCCATGCAAAAATTGCTGTGGCTCTTAACTATCAGATGCAGATGAACAAGAAACACAAAGGGGAAGACGAAGATTATTCCGGAATTTTTCTCAATACAATGTTCAAATTCTAAAACAATTTGCCTAACTGGAGTTAAAAATGAAAAATACATTATATTTAATAATAAGCTTTTGTCTTTTACTGACTGCCTGTAAAAAAGATAAACATAACTCATCTCAGACTATTAATGGAGCCGGAGCTTCTTTTCCTTTTCCGGTATATTCCCGTTGGGCTTATGATTATCATCAAAAAACCGGCGTGAAAATTAATTATCAAAGTGTAGGTTCCGGAGCCGGAATCGCACAAATAAAAAAGAAAACAGTAGATTTTGGGGCATCAGACAAACCTTTAAAACAGGCAGAACTGGAAAAATCTGGTTTGATCCAGTTTCCCACAGTTATGGGCGGAGTAGTACCGGTTATAAATGTTTCAGGGATAAAGGCCGGCGAATTGAAACTGGATTCCACAATTTTGGCAAATATTTTCATGGGGAAAATCAAATTTTGGGATGATCAGGAGATTGCCAAAATTAACCCTGAATTATCTCTGCCTCACCAGGAAATCAATGTTGTACGCAGATCAGACGGAAGTGGCACAACTTGGATTTTCACCAACTATTTGAGCAAAGTATCTTCTGCCTGGAAAGAAAAAGTTGGGAATGGCAAAGCAGTAAAATGGCCCGTTGGAATTGGTGGTAAAGGCAATGAAGGTGTAGCTGCCAATGTCAAAAAAATTGAGGGAGCGGTCGGTTATGTGGAGTATGCTTATGCTTTACAGGCCAAACTCAATTATATCCAGCTTCGCAATCAAGATGGCAATTATGTAAAACCGGAAGTTGTTTCTTTTCAGGCAGCAGCGGCTAATGCAAAGTGGTCTGAAGCTCCCGGTTTTTATATGGTGCTTACCAATCAGCCTGGTGCCAAATCATGGCCTATTACCGGAGCAACTTTTATTTTACTCTATCAGAAACAATCCAATCCCGAGGTTGCCAAAAATATTCTGAACTTTTTTAACTGGACCTATACCAATGGTGATGAGGCAGCATTGAAACTTCATTATGTGCCAATGCCTGATTCCGTTGTTAAATTGATTAGAAAAAAATGGAAAACAATTGAAGATTTAAAAGGAAACAAAATCTGGAATTAATATGAATCGCAGACTTGAAAAACACAGGATATTCGACAATGTTTTCAAATACATCACCATATTCTGTGCTTTACTCATTTTGGTTATTGTGCTGGCTATTTCAATTGAGCTTTTTCTCAATTCACTTCCTGCCATCAAGGAGTTTGGTTTTTCCTTTCTCTGGTCAACTGATTGGAATCCGGTAAAAGAAAAATTTGGAGCGGCCAGCTCGATCTACGGAACTCTGGTAGCTACTTTTATTGCGATAATTATTGCAGTTCCCTTCAGTTTGGTGATAGCACTTTTTCTGACCGAGATAGCTCATCCTTCCATTGCAACTCCTGTCGGCTATGCAATTGAACTGCTGGCTGCCATTCCCAGTATTATTTACGGAATGTGGGGGGTATTTATTCTGGCTCCTTTCATGGCTGAACACATAATCCCTCCACTCCAATCCCTGTTCTTCTTTTTGCCAATTTTTCAAGGTAAAGTTATTGGAGGCCAGGGTATTTTTACGGCTGGGGTTGTATTGGCAGTGATGATTCTGCCATATTTGACCTCCATCATGAGAGATGTATTCAACATGGTTTCGCCTCAATTGAAAGAATCAGCCTACGGTGTCGGAACCACAACCTGGGAAGTTACCAGAGATATACTCATTCCTCAGGGAATAAGCGGGATTATTGGCGGAGTTTTTCTGTCGCTGGGGAGAGCAATTGGTGAAACCATGGCTGTTACCTTTATTATCGGCAATTCCCATCGATTTTCCTTTGAAATTTTCAGGGAGGGAAATACCATATCCTCTACTTTAGCCAATGAATTTGCCGAGGGAGCTGATAATCCTCTTTTCTTTGGTGTTTTAATGGAGTTAGGTCTCATTTTGTTTGCAATTACTGTAATCATGCAGCTTCTTTCTCATTTCTGGTTGAAAAGATATGGGGTGAAAACATGAAAAAAAGATCACCCCTGACCCGTTTAGTTATTGACAAGATTATCAAATCACTTTCTATTATTGCCGCTATTGCGGGAATATTAATTCTTCTGATTATTATCAAGGATATATTTTTCAAAGGAATTAACGCCATTGGATTTGATTTTTTTACCAACAATATGCGCCCACCCGGGGTAGCCGGTGGTGGTGTAAAAAATGCTATTTACGGAACTTTGATGATTACTCTGGTTTCAACTTTGATCGGAGTTCCGGTAGGTATGATGGCAGGTGTTTATCTTTCTGAATATGGCAGAAATACCAGATTTGGAAAGATAATTCGTTTTTCCCTGAATATAATGATGGGGATTCCCTCGATTATAATCGGTATCTTTTTCTTCTCCATCATGATTATACCCCTTGGGCATGGTTCCGGGTATGTTGGAGCTTTTGCTCTCAGTGTTATCATGATTCCCATCATTACCAAAACTACAGAAGAAATGCTTAAATTAACTCCGGATTCTTTGCGAGAGTCTGCATTGGCCCTGGGAATACCAAAGTGGAAGATGATAATATCTATTTTGTTTCGTTCATCCAAATCAGGATTGTTAACCGGAATTTTACTGGCAGTGGCTCGAGTAAGCGGAGAAACCGCTCCTCTTATTTTCACAGCTCGTTATTCTCAATATTGGCCGGACGATTTGAACAGAGAAACAGCCAATTTGACAATGACAATTTACAATTATGCGGGACAACCCTTTGACAGTATGGTTGAAACAGCTTGGGGTGCTGCTTTGTTGGTAATGGGTGCTGTTTTGCTTCTGACTATAATTTCAAGATTCATAGTCAGTCATGGGAACTAAGGTTAAAATCATGAATATAGATTCTGGAAATTCAAAATCCTTGCAAGAAGATGAAATAAAAATGGAAAAAACAGATGATCTTGACAAGTTGAAGATAAGATTACCTGATAAAGATAGTTCTGAAGATCTGGACCATCAGCAAGAGAACAAAGATGTGAAAATCAAGGTTGAAGATCTTGATTTTTATTATGATGATTTTCAAGCACTTTATAAGAATAATCTTGAGATTTATTCCCGGAAGGTAAGTGCAATTATTGGTCCCTCAGGTTGTGGAAAATCCACCCATCTCAGAGTATATAATCGTATTTATGAATTGTATCGCAATCAGGCAGCTAAAGGTAAGGTATTTTTGGATGGCAAGAATATTCTGGATAAAAGTATGGATCTGATGGATTTGCGTCGTCGGGTAGGAATGATTTTCCAGAAACCAACTCCTTTTCCCATGTCGGTTTTCGATAATGTAGCTTATGGATTGAAATTACATTACAGTTTGAATAGAAGTCAATTGGAAGCAAAGGTAGAGGAATCTTTAAAATTGTCGGCACTTTGGGATGAAGTCAAAGATGATTTGGACAAAAGCGCCAATTCTTTATCCGGAGGACAGCAGCAGCGTCTTTGTATTGCTCGAGCCATTGCTTTGGAACCTGAAGTTTTGCTTATGGATGAACCTACTTCAGCTATTGACCCGGTAGCTACTGCAAAAATAGAAGAGTTGATTGAGCAGTTAAAAGGTCAATATACAATAGTAATTGTTACCCATAATATGCAGCAGGCAGCCCGGGTTTCGGATTATACGGCCTTTTTTTTCAAGGGTTATATTGTTGAATTTGGTAAAACAGACAAAATGTTTACCAATCCACAAAAAAAGAAAACAGAAGAATATATAACCGGACGTTTTGGCTGAGGGCTCAAATTGATTTTGTAGATACCAGAAAGAGATTCTAAAATGACAGCGCGTTTTCAAAAAGAAATAAAAAATCTGAAAAAAGAATTACTCTATTTGAGTTCAATAGTTGAAGAAAACCTGGAAAAAGCAATTGAATCTGTTTTAAACCGGGATGCTGATTTGGCTGAAAAAGTGAAATCAAAAGACAAAACAGTGGATAAACTGGAAATAAGTCTTGAAGAAGAGTGTCTCAAAATACTTGCTTTATATCAACCTGTTGCCAGAGATTTAAGACTGATAATTGCAATAATAAAGATGAACAACGATCTGGAGCGGATCAGTGATCTGGCTAAAAATATTGCAAAAAATTCAATTTTTCTTGCTCAGTATCCTGATGTGATGATTCCCTTTGATTTTTCCTCGATGGCTATTCATGCCCAAAAAATGATGCGGAAATGTTTGGATGCCCTTATGGAATCCGATAGTGAAAAAGCTTTGCAAGTGTGTAAAATGGATGATTATCTGGATGAAATAAATAACAATATGTATAAATTGATAGGTGATTATTTAAAAAATTATCCTGAAAATACCAATAATTATATTCATATGGCGTCTGTATCCAGAGCAATGGAAAGAGTAGGGGATCTTATAGTTAATATGGCAGAAGACATTTATTACCAGCAAGAAGGTAAAATTATTCGCCATCAGCAGAATCTTGATAATTTGTAATAATTTAAAACAGATTTGTCTGGATTACAGTTGTGTTTATTTTGAAGAACTGTGTTTGTTGAGAACTTTAGCGTAGGGACGGATCATTCCCGGGACAATTTCTTTTTGGTAAAAACGCTTTTTAATTGGGGGAATTTTAAGAAAATTTCTGAGGATAAAATTGACAAATCTTTTTACATAGCGGGTATTGGGGAAATCAAAGTATCCTTGTCTGGAATAATGTTTAAAATCATTGGGGAATACAACCCCGAGGCTCTCCATTATCTTGTCGCGGAAAAGTTTTCTTCCGGCAATTCCGGGGAATTTTTTGGGAGCAAAATAATTCTGATTATGAAACAATTGGACTTTGCGGGCCAAGTCGGTGATTTGGTGATCGAGAATTTCGTTGTTTTGCACTTCATCTGTAACAAACCCTGCCAGGTTGGATTCACTTTCGTAGATTATGTTGCCTAGAACATCTTGCAGGTAGGAAAATCCGGAGAGAGGACCTGAAACCAGAACTCCTATCTGCTTATTTTGGAAAAGGGGAACATGTCCGTTACAGAAAAAGCGGGTTATAAACTGCTGCCACCGGTAAGAAAGATAGATGTTCTCAATGTTTACAGCAAAAATGATAATATCAGCCGGCACCACCAGTTGGGCTACCGTTTCTCTGAATTTATCGGCCTTATCAAAAATACAGACAAGATCGGAGGCGCATTTCAAACACCCGCGACAACCACTTTTGAGGCCAAGTTTTGCTATTTCTATTTGTTGGATCTTTGTTGCTTCAAAAGAAAATGAAAATCTTTTAATCATTTTTCCAAGATTGGAATTTTCATCAAATTTATCGGTAATTACAGTTATTTTGTTGTCAGAATGAATTTTATCAATAACGGAAGCAGGTTGATAATTGAAAGTTATTGGTTGTGGCAAATTGAATTTGCAGGAACCTGGATATTTGTTCTTGAGATGATCAAGGAAATTTTTCATAAACAACTCAAGCTTTTTGCGACCCGGTTTCGAAAAAAGAGTCTCCATATTTGGAGAAATTGTGTCCACTGTTTTCATTTCCAACAAAGAAGACATTGCATCAAAAAAGCGATGGGCAGTATGATCAAAATAATTGATGGAGGTGGTTATCAGAGCAGCATATTTGTTTTTTAAACATTGCCTCAGAGCATTATTGGTGAGAACAAGCTCGAGAAAACGTAAAAGCTGGGAAGGAACATTGAAATAATATACAGGTGTGGCCCAGAGTATGCCGTCACAACTATTGATAATATCAATAAGATTATTTACTTGAGCCTTGTTGTTTTCAAGTTTGGCTATCTCATGACCCACATTGATTTCTATCCATTGGTGGTGTGAATGTTTAATCTGCATATATTTGACATATTGCAGAGTAATACTCTGTTTACCCTTGGGACTTCCATTGATTACAGCTATTTTCACTATTTACTCCCTCAGATAAAAGAATAATTAACTGAGTTTTCTGACCTTTTCAGAATATTCATGGATTTTCTTGTCTACAAGATAATTAATGGAATCTTTTTCCCAGCTGCCATTTTTTAATCTTTTTCCTGCTTTGACTCCGGTGAGAATTTCTATGGCTTCATCAATGTGGGATACTGCATAAACATGAAATTTGCCATCCTCAACTGCATTGACGACTTCTTTTTTTAGCATGAGGTTTCTGATGTTAGATTTGGGGATGATGACCCCCTGATTGCCGGTAAGTTCAGTCATTTTACAGATTTTGAAAAAGCCTTCAATCTTTTCGTTTACTCCTCCAATTGCTTGAATTTCTCCATGTTGATTGACACTTCCAGTTACTGCGAAATCCTGTTTGACAGGTATTTTGGAAAGACTGGACAGAAGAGCCAGTAATTCGGTGGAAGAAGCACTGTCGCCGTCAATAGTGGAATAACTCTGTTCGAAGGTAATGGATGCGTTAAAATGCATGGGATAGTTCTGGGCAAAACGGTTAGCCAGATAACCAACCATGATCATAGAACCTTTGTCATGAATATTTCCTGACAGATTGACTTCACGATCAATATTGACCACTCCTTTTTTGCCGGCAAAGGTAATAGCACTGATTCGAGCCGGGATACCAAAAGCATGATCTCCAAGATCATAAACAGCCATTCCGTTGATTTGGCCTACAGCTTCTCCAGTGGTTTTAATTACGATATGATTGATTTTAATTTCTCTAGTGGCCAATTTCTCGATTCTGGAGTGGCGTTTGTTCTTTTCGACCAGGGCCTTGTCGATATCTTCAGATTCGATGAATTTTTTTTCTCCCCTTTCTTTGGCCCAAAAATCTGATTCTGAGAGCAGATTGAGCAGAATTGAAGTACGATTATTCATCAGACCTCTATCATTGGTGAGTCTGCTGGCATATTCAACTATATTGGAAACAGCAGCGGCTGAAAGAGGAAGATAATTTTCTTCTCTGGCAATTTGACCGAGAAAACGAGCCAGAGATTCGATGTTTTGGGGATTTCGTTTCATGTGGTTGGAAAAATCGGATTTAACTTTGAAAAGTCGATTAAATTCTTCGTCGTGGTTGTGCAAAAGATAGTAAAGTTCGGAATTTCCTACCAGAATAACTTTGACATTAAGGGAGAGAGGAGAAGGTTTGACGGTTCCTTTGATTTTGATTTTGGAGGAGTCGTAAAGTCCTTCTATTCTGATTTCTTTGTGACGAAGTGCTTTTTTGAGAGCCAGCCATGACTGGGGATTGGTGAGTACATCGTTGGCTTGGATGATCAGATAACCGCCATTGGCTCTGTGTAAAGCTCCAGGTCTGATTAAAGTATGATTGGTTGACAAAATGCCGTGTCGATCATTGTATTCCAGATAACCAATCAGAGAGGAAAGATTGGGCATCTTTTCCATGTAGACTGGTGCGCAGGTTTCTTTGGAGCGATCTACCAGAACATTTACCATGAATTCTATGGGAATTTCATCTTTATCCGAAACAGGAGCTCCCATGAGAATTTCAGCAGCCTCCTGGGGTAGACCGGAATCATCGTTATTGTGATCATTGTCGGAGAAAGATTCATAATTATCCAGATAATGGTTTTTGAGATGTTTTAAATAGTTATCAAGAACCTCATTGGAAAATTTGAATTTTTCGTTGATTTCTTCTATATATTCTTCGATTAGAGGAGTTATCAACTTTTTTTCTTCTTTTTCAATGGTTTCCTGCATCTCTTTTTCCATTTTGCGGTGTTTTTTTTCAAAATCCACCGAAAGTTCCACCAGTTCCAGATTGGCTTTGGCCAATTTCTTTTGGATTTCTATTAGATCTGATGACATTTCCGGAAATTCAGAGAGAGCATCTTCGGTAATTAGTTTATCTTTATACATGGCTGCAGGAACCAGTTCGCCATCTTCAGATACTTTGATGTGAATCCCCCGTTTTTTGGCTTCTTCCATGAGATATTGCAAAGAATCGTTCATGGATTCCCTTGTTTTGTTACTCATTTCAGAGCGGATTCTGTTGATTGCCGGGGTTGTAAGAATTCTTTGAGTTTCCCGATTTAGTTTTTTTACCAGATTTTTAATAAGTTTTTCCAGGTTTTTGCCCTTGCCTGGAGGCAAAAAGAGCGCAACAGGTTCGAGGGGATCATCAAAATTGTAAAGATAACAAACATCTTTTGATACAGGTTCCTGAGATGCTCTTTCCTTAACCAGTCTCTGGATAGTGGAGGTTTTGCCTGAACCCGCCATTCCTACTGCAAAAATATTAAAGCCACGATTTTTTATGGAAAGTCCAAATTTGATGGCATCTATGGCTTCTTTTTGATCCAGGGTGCCTTCCCAGCCGGGCAGTTCGCTGGTGGATTTGAAAGAAAGATTTTCCGGTTTGCAACGAAACCTCAGATCGTCTTTTTTTACTTTCAATTTGTTGATTTTTTTTGTCCCCACCTTAGTTGTCATATAATTAACTCCCTCAGGGTTTTATTGATTTGTCTTCTGGTTTGAGTTGGCGTGCTTTGATGTTTTTATCGGCTTTCAGATTGAATTTTTTGTATTCCTCGCTGGAATATTCACCTTTTTCATTGATGACTTTATCCATATCGCCGTCACAGTCGATATCCCAGGAAATGGAAATAAGCTTGCCGCTGGTATCAAAGTTTTCATAATAATTGTATTTTGGGCAGACTCTTTCAGGTGCACCGGGGGGATTGATGACAATATAGGCAATCTGAGTGATAACGCCGTTATTGTAAGTTTTTTCAATTTCCCAAGTATTTTCGTCGCCATCGGTGTTGAAAAGCTCTTTTCTGACAACTCCGTTGCGGAAAATGGTTTTACGGTCAATAATTCCATCGCGATCTTCATCCTGATGAGCTTCAATTTTGATTTTTCCGGAAGAATCAAAAAAGTAAAAAAGATCCATAAGCCCGTCACCATTAAGATCTACTTCCCGGCAGGCAAGAGAATCATCAGGTCTGAAATATTTAATAACTCCAATGGGATTGACCTTGGTGAGATAAAGTTCTTTCTTTTTCAATTTGATTTTTTCGGCTTTAGGATTTTTTTCCTGAAGCTTTTGATTGTGCCATTCTTGACAACGTTCTTTTTTGGCAGCTACTGCTTTTTTGGAAGCACAGACCCTTATTTTGGGACAATTACAAACAACTTTATCTTTTTCCTTGTCGGAAGTAGTTTTCTTTTTGTCTTTGCAGCCGGAAACAGCCAACAACAAGATTGCTGTTATTGACAGGACTAAAGAGATATCTTTTATGTTCAAAACAAAGACTCCTTTCTAGAGGGCGTCATTGGATTTGAGAACCTGGATCCAAATAAAACAGTAATAAATCAGTTGATTGGTGCAAAAATTTGCCGCCTTTTAGAGTTTCTGTAAAGGTAGTTCCCTTTACAGAAACTCTACTTGTTTGAAAGAGCAAACAATAAAAATTATTATTGTAATTTTGCTTTTTGCAATTGAGTTGTCTTTTCTGCGCCAGGATCGATTGAGAAAAAATTACACCTGCAAATTGTGAACCCATGTTTAAGAAAAACGCTTGTTTAAATTAGTTTTTATCCAGAATGACAGTTATTGACTGAATAAGAAGTTTACCTCAGTTGCGCGAAATAACTTCGCAGATATAGTCACTACTATTTCAAGAAGTTATGACAAAGTTGAGGTAAAATGACCGGTTCAGCCATGACCTTCCTGTTTGGAATGGAAACTAAGCATGGGGTTTATTGGCATTTGCTAATGAATTTTAGCAAAAAAAACAAAAAATAACACATATAATTATTATTTATTTAAAAAATGAATACCACCTTGAAATTGATTGTAAAATTTTTGTTTTTGTAAAAATTTAATTCTGGATTGAAAGTCAGGGATATTAATATATGTGATGATCTCATTTAAATTTCAGACTTTAATTGTTCTGCCATATCTGTTTTTTCCCAGGTAAATTCCGGTTCGTTTCTACCAAAATGTCCATATGAGGATGTAATCAGATATCTCGGTTTCAGCAGATCCAGCTTTTTGATGATGGCAGCCGGACGGCAGTCAAAATTATTTCTGATGATCTGCTCAATTTTACTGTCTTCAACTTTGCCTGTTCCAAATGATTGGGCCAGGATTGAAACAGGTTGGGCTACCCCGATTGCATAGGAAAGTTGTACCTGCAATCTGTCGGCGATTCCTGCTTTCACAATATTTTTAGCAATATATCGAGCCATGTAGGAAGCACTTCTGTCGACTTTGGAAGGATCTTTTCCGGAAAAAGCACCGCCACCGTGGGCTGCCATGCCTCCATAGGTGTCGACAATTATTTTTCTTCCGGTGAGTCCGGCATCAGCCATGGGGCCACCCATAACAAAACGACCGGTTGGATTAATTTTAATGTTATCAGCCTGTTGGGGAATCTCTTTGGGGGCAAAAACCTTTTTGATCACTTCTTCAATGATGGCTTCACGCAATTGGTGCATCTGAATATTGTCTTTGTGTTGAGAAGAGATGACTACATTATCTATGCCCACTGGAGTATTATTTTCATATTTTACTGTTACCTGTGATTTTCCGTCTGGACGCAGGAAAGGAATAATATTTTCTTTTCTGACCAAAGCGAGTCTTTTTACAAGTTGATGGGCTTTGATTATGGGCAGAGGCATTAATTCCGGAGTTTCCCGGCAGGCATAGCCAAACATCATGCCCTGATCTCCGGCTCCCTGTTCTTTCTTTTCACCTTTATCAACTCCAACTGCAATATCCGGGGATTGGGTTTCAATGGCCGAGATCACTGAACAGGTTTCATAATCGAACCCCACGGAAGAATCGTTGTACCCGATATCTTTGATGGTTTGTCGCACGATTTCGGGGAAATGAACATAGGTAGAAGTGGTTATTTCCCCAGCAATAAAGATAAGTCCGGTTTTGGTGAGAGTTTCGCAAGCTACACGACATTGAGGATCTTCTTTGATAATCTGGTCCAAAATAGCATCTGAAACAGCATCGCAGACTTTATCCGGGTGACCTTCAGTAACAGATTCGGAGGTAAAAAGGTAAGTGCTCATAATAATTCCTTTGAAAAATTGCCCGCTTTTGAAACAAAACTGGTTTTCTTCTCAAAATCCAAAGTTTAATAGTTTGGGAAAAGAATTTGATAAATTGTAATAATAAGCAGGAATTGATAGTACATGTTTATTGGGGTTAAAGTATAGATAGTTCCCATCCCAAAAATGGATATCATCGTCTGGCGACGGAAATTGAATTAATCTGCTTTGTCATAACTTCTTGAAATAGTATTGGC
>JAWLEA010000207.1:0-3786 GCA_041686345.1 Polyangia bacterium
CTTTTTTTGTAATTGAAACGCAAGAGTTTGGTGTAAGTAAGTTGTTGATTATACGACAGATGCTGCCCTGAAAGGGTTTAGTTCAACGTGGAATTGAGGGGCCGGGAAACGCACCACTAAATACTTTGAAAATAACCAAATAAGTTGATAAACAAAGGCTTTTAAAAAAAACGCCAGCTTTTCCCGGTCCCTCTCAAATGATTTGTTACCCCTTGTTCATGCAGCTATATTAACACTGACATGCATACCAGCTCTTGTTGCAAGAGTGATAAGCATTTCAAGGCTAAATTTTTCCCATTTACCTCTTACAAGGTCGGATATACGAGACTGACTTACCCCAAGTATCTCGGCTGCATTAATCTGGGTAAGGTTCTTGTCCTTTATAAATTTGCGAAGATCCGTCATGAGATCAGCACGCATTTGAAGAACTGCAGCTTCGTCAGGAGGAAACCCCAGATCAATAAAAATGTTACCGGAAGAATCTAAAATATCTTCAGTCATAAATTACCCCCAATCTGTTTGTATCTTTTCCGAGCCAGCTCAATATCCTTCTGGCTCGTTTTACGACTCTTTTTTCTAAAAGCATGAAGCACATATATTGCGTCGGAAAATTTCGCAACATACACAATACGCCACTCACCTTGCACATGAATACGTATTTCCTTTGCACCAGGGTCGACAGTATCCATCTGTTTCCAATCTTTAGGATCAAGTCCGTTTTGGACCGAATGGAGTTGAAAACCGGCATCCCGTCGAGCCTCATGAGGAAAGTCTCGTAAATCATCCCTGCTTGATCCTATAAATTTAAGCTGCTTCATACCGTTCATTATATAAGTTTTTATATATTTTGCAACATAGATATTCGGGGTACCTTGTGGATGGATGAGGGGGTAAAAAAAAACGCCAAAATCAGCGGCGCGGCTTTTGGCGTTCGCTGCATTTTTTTGTTATGTGTTTTTCTTATCTTTCAATAGTTTTTTTATCTCACGGTCAAAATCCGAGATATATTTTTTATCCTCTTCTTTTCTATATTTTTCATATTCAATTTTTGCTTTTTCGACCGCTTTTTTATGGCTGACTTTTCCGGCATTGGTTAAAAGTTCTTTCTCACTGATTCGCAGAAAATCATCAAGTTTTTGAATCCAGTCGTTCATTTTCATTAATCTGCCGTTTGTTGCCTGGAGTTCAGCAAAATCAAGATACATGGAGACGATGAGATTGAGCTGCTTGAGTTCATTTTCTGACAGATAATTTTTTGCAATTGAAATATCTCTTGTGGTTATATATTTGCCTTGAAAATTGGTAAGCCCTAAGAAAGGTTTATCTGCATCCACTCTTTGGTTTATCATCTCAGCGGCTGTTTGGCCGTGGACGGCATAGTGCATTTTATTTTGGACGGTTGCAAAAAATTCCTGGGTCAGAGCTGCATCCTTTTTATAATCAATGCTGGTTGCATAGATATCGGTGACTTTCTGGTAAAAATTTCTTTCACTGCTTCTGATATCCCGGATTCTCTGAAGAAGTTCTTCAAAATATCTTGACCTTGCGCCTTCCTGTTTTAACCGGTCATCATCCATTGTAAAACCTTTTACAATGTATTCATGAATCCGTTTAGTGGCCCACTGGCGGAATTTTGTACCTTGAGGAGATTTTACACGATATCCAACAGAAATTATAACATCCAGATTGTAATATTTGACCTGTTTAATTTGAGTTTTACCCTCTATTGCACCGTGTTTTGTGGTATGTCGGAAAAGCCGACACACCTCTTTTTCGTTCAGTTCCCTCTCTTTAAAAATATTCCCAATATGTTCAGTTATGGTTGTTCTTCCTTTTCCAAACAGCATTGCCATCTGTTCCTGTGTCAGCCAGACCGTTTCATCTTCCAACTGCACCTGAAGCTTTGTTGTCCCGTCTGAAGCCGTATAAATGATTATTTCTGAATTCTGTTCCATGTATCACCCCTCCAGAATCGGCTTTAATATTTCAGGTGATTTTTCAGAAAAGCTGTTCATTCGTTTGACTATTTCACTGTTTGAATCGCTCCAGCGATTATGGAGTTCTGCTATTACCCGTTCTTTCTGGGTATCAGACAGAGTTTCAAACTCCTTGCCCTGCATAACTTCTTCAATATCCTTTTCTACAAATTGCAGGATATCTATTTTTCGTTCTGTCATGTGGTCGGGAAAGTAGAATTCAAAAACCATGCCGTCAATGGCAGATTTAAATAATATAGTATCTCTATTTACTTTGTTTAATAGTAGGATAACATTAACAATAAAAACAAAAAAATATTGTTTTTGCTGTGATAAGTTAGGAATAGGGAAGTTTCGAAAATCATCTGGATAAAAATAATTTTTGAGTCGATGTTTACGGAAATTATTCAAATGTGCTATGGCATATTTTGAATTAATTACAGCTAATACATATCTAAGAGAATAAACCGATGAAATTCTTTCAAGTTCATTTCTTCGGTTAGCTACTTGCGTTTTTGTATTGCTTCCCTTCCCTTTGATATTATTTTTCGAGATAGAAACAGAAATACTGCGATTTTGTACTTTTTTCAAATCAATAAAACGTTTGAAAACTACAATGCTGTGATTGCACAAAATCCCAGTATTATCAGTGGTATGCTTCTTGCCGGTTTCATCAATGATTGTTTTTGTTTTATGTGCTTCTTTGCTTTTCCATAAATCATTAAACCATTTCTTTAATTCCTGATATTGATTGTTATTGCCTGT
Organism: Polyangia bacterium; assembly: GCA_041686345.1. Taxonomy (GTDB): domain Bacteria; phylum Myxococcota_A; class Polyangia; order HGW-17; family HGW-17; genus JAQICJ01. The sequence continues at coordinate 2,742 of JAWLEA010000207.1, forward strand.
TTCAGCGATATTAAGCTCGATATTGTTCGTTTCCTTTAAACCAATACCTGCTTCTGTTAAGTTAGAGCTTCCGGAAACAAAGTACTTGTGCCTGTCATCTTGTTCAGGATTGAACAGGTATATTTTTGCATGACAAAAATTGGGTTCAAGTGTTTTGGTCTCAACTTTTTCCTGTTTTAGAAATTCCACAGATTCTTTTGCTATAGCAGAAAGCTTTAAGGCCGCCTCTATTGTGATATTCTCATTCAACAAGTCAATTGTACGGTCTTGTATCATATCAATATTAACGATATCGCCAAGAACCATTCTAAAATTTTTAATCTTGTTGTTTATCTGCCTGGAAAGGTATGCAAGGGCTCCAACTGTAAAATAACCTGTAACGATATCGATTTTGCCGGATTCTGTGTATTCTTTGAGCCACTCGAAGACTTTTTGATTTTCATTTTTATTATCTAATATCATTATTTTCTCTTTAATTTGGTTGAGAATTGATTTTTAGTTGAACGCATAACGTTATGAATTTTATCCTCCGTCCCGTTTCCGCAAAAAGACATCTTGGGGCATTGAGAATAAAAACCGACACAAGATTTCATCCGTCTCTGCGATAAGGGATGGTGGATAAAATCCTGTTGAACTTAACCCTTAACCTTAGAAGTAAGGAGTACCAAATATATATGGGGATTGTAAAGAGATTTAATGTATATAAAAAACAAAAATTTAATAGATTGCTCAAAAGAAGCGCTTGAATATTCTGTTTTTTTTATTTATTTTCCTTCATTTTGTCAATACTTGATGGAATGTAATGGTAAAATTGTGAAAAATGTGCCTTTCGGATTTCCCATAGTGGAATTTTTTCAGGAATAGGCATCTGCCGGGCGTACATCTCCCCTCCTTCATTTGAAGTGTCAAAAACATCCTGGCAATTTTTTATAATTGGTTTATTTTATTAAGACACAGAGCAATATTCTTTTTTTTGCACCGGTTTGCAAACAGCCCAAAGTGCCGGATACGCATGAAATTCCGGGGGACTACATGTAAAAGAAAA
>JAWLEA010000208.1:0-3746 GCA_041686345.1 Polyangia bacterium
GACAGTTCGTCAGGCTTATACATTTCTCCAACAATTTCCTGCATTCCCGAAAAGATGTGAGCATTAATCAAGACAAGCCGGAACAATTGCATGTGCCAGAGAATGTATTCATTAAAAAGCCCCAGTGCCTCAATCGCCATGGGCGCCGAAGTATGGACTATTTCATAGGCAAACTTGGAAAGAGTGACTATTACCCGTGCCCCCATCTTGATAGCCTTGAAGATAGCCCGTAGAGAACAGTAGGGGGTGTTAACTGGCCAGGGGAAGTTTGAACAGCCAAAAGCGAGGGAGCTTTCAACATTAGCAATGAGGTCGCGGACAGTTCCTGCCAGAAAGTAACAGAAGCCGGCATAATTGAGGTAACTCTGAAGAGCCATGGCTGTATTGTAATTGGCAATTTGACTTCTGTTGGTTAAAGCTACAAAATTAAAAGCACGTGCTTCGATTGCAGCCAGGGAATAGGCTGCAGAATCAGCCGTATTTTGTAATTTAATTTTTTCATGGATAGCTTGGCCCAGATTAAGGGTGGCCAACACTGAGAGAGCCATGATAAACAGACCAACTGCTGCCAAAGGGAATGCCTGTCCCTTTTTTTTGCTGGTTAATCGTTCAAGAGCTTGTGTTTTCATGAGTAACTCCTCTTCTGATGAGAAGAAAACCGGTAAAAGGTTCTTGTGGATATATAATTTGTTTTATCGCAATGGAACTGGTGGTCCACCCCTTATAGCAATTGATCTGCGATAAGGATTGGATTGCATCCTCATGGTATAAGTAGCCCTGAGAGGAATCATGAAAACTCCTTCCTGAGCTGACTGCCATAACATTTGAGTTAAATTTGTGCCTCTGCCGGAAAAATCAACCGGGGCAACAGAGCGGAAACCAGTTTCACCTGCTTGAGTTTGAGGATTCCATACTGCACCGTAGAGATCTTCGCCGACTTTAGTAGCTATGAAAGCAGTGTGAATGACTCTGTTGGCAAAGGGGATGCGCATCGTATAGAAGTAGGTAACTCGGACACTGAGTCTGGTTTTATCTCGCCAACTGTCATTTTCGGTGACAGAGTCAAATTCTATTTCGGTGTTATGCACTCCTCCAAAATCGCCAATTCTGGGAGAAATTACATCGACATTAACCAGTTGAAAATCATTGCCGAAAATAGAGTTGATCATGTTCCTGATACCTGTATCAGCTATATTTTCGGCTGCTGCGAGAACAGTATTGCGGAAACCGGAAGCTCCTCCCTGAACTGAGGTTGGCAAAGTGGAAATTACAGCATCGGTACCTGCCCTGATTGCATTGGAGGCATCGGCAATTCTTCGGTGTGCCTGATAAATGAGCGCTCTTTGCACTATGCGAAAAACCATGGTAACTGGATCGCCAAGATCTGTTTCATCAACAAGACCTTCGAAGGTAGGAAGCAAAGATACAATCGCAGCGTTTTCCATGACAAATCTGTCCGCATTCCAGACAATGCCGGCTCTGGCAGAATTGAAAGCCGCATATTCCGTCATCAGTCTGGCATGCTGGATCATTGCCAATTGCAATACCCCGAGAATGATAAAAGTCATCAAAGGTATTACTATGGCTGATTCTACCATGGCTTGCCCTTTTTTTCTGACAACTATCAAATTTTTACAGAACCGAAATCTGTGCATGTTAATCCTCCACTATATTATTATTGTGGAAAGCTTGTAAAAAATCTATGGGTAAAGTGGTTCTTTTTGACTGAACAGTCAAAACAGGGAATACCAAAATCTGAATTCTTTCAATAATGATCATAGCCGTTTTTATCTAGTATTGAAACAAGTTCCTTAGAATCGGGGCTGCGCAACATCGCTTCTTCAATTGAAATTTTGTTTTGCAGAAGCAATCTTGCCAGAGACTGATTGAGAGTGACCATACCTTCTTTTTTGCTTATTTGCATGGCCGAATAGATTTGATGGAGTTTATCTTCCCTGATAAGGTTGCGAATGGCATTGTTGGGAATAAGCAATTCATAGGCCAGTGCTCTACCTTTGCCGTTTTTAAGGGGGATAAGATGCTGGGAAAGGATTCCTTGCAGGACGAAGGAAAGTTGATTTCTTATTTGATTTTGTTGATGGGGCGGATAAACGTCAATAATTCTGGAAATAGTAGGAATAGCACCATTTGTGTGCAGGGTGGAAAAAACCATGTGTCCGGTTTCAGAGATGGAAATAGCTGAATCAATGGTTTCGTAATCGCGCATTTCGCCAACCAGAACCACATCAGGATCCTGACGCAACATGTATTTGAGAGCATCTTTGAATGAGGTTGTATCCTGACCGACTTCCCGCTGATTTACCAAGCTTTTCTTGTGTTTGTGCAGATATTCAATTGGATCTTCCACTGTAATTATGTGACCTCTTTTATTTGTGTTGATAATATCAATCATTGCGGCCAGAGTAGTTGATTTACCGCTCCCTGTAGGGCCTGTTACCAGAAACATTCCTCTGTTTTTAAAACATAAAGGTTTTATTTCTGTGTAGGGCAGTCCAAGATCGGTGAGGGGGGGGATTTCAAATGGAATAAAACGAAAAGCTCCCGCTATGGCTCCACGCTGGTGATAAACATTGGCCCTGAAACGTCCAATTTTAGGCACTCCAAAACTGAAATCAATTTCTCTCTCATTGATGAATCTTTCTTTTTGGGATTTGGTAAGAGATTGAAAGATCAATTCCTTTGTTTCTTGAGGAGAAAGTTTACCGGTTTTCAAGGGGATCAGCCGGCCGTCGATTCTGAGTTGTGGAGCCGAACCGGTGGTAATATGCAGGTCAGATGCTTTTTGTTCTATCATTGCCTGTAAAAGTTGTTGCAGTGTAAAATCCAAAATTCCTCCAAAAAATGTCAGGATTAGTTGACTTAGTGATTGCCAACATAAAGGTTATCACGATTTTATCATAAAATGTGATAAATTTTGAATAATAAATTACTAATCTACCGAAAGGAAGATTATTTATTTGAATTTTCCCTTCCACTTGATAGAATTCATCGCATATTTCATTATTTAATACTTTCCACTATTCTAAGGAGGCTTCATGTACGGAAAATTTAAAGAAAAATTAAAAAAAGAAATTCAAGAAATAAAAGAATCCGGGTTGTATAAATCCGAAAGGATTGTTGTAACTCCGCAGTCATCAGAAATAAAAGTAGAGGGCGATAATGATTCAGTTATAAATCTGTGTGCAAACAATTATCTGGGCCTGGCCAATGATCCCAGGTTGGTGGAAGCAGCCAAAAACTCCCTTGATAAATATGCCTTTGGGATGTCTTCCGTGAGATTTATTGTTGGAACTCTTGATATTCACAAAAAACTTGAGTCTGAAGTAGCTGATTTTCTAGGAACTGAAGATGCTATTTTGTATTCATCATGTTTTGATGCCAACGGGGGACTCTTTGAAACTCTCCTTGGTAAAAAAGATGCGATTATCTCAGATCAGTTGAATCATGCTTCAATTATTGACGGGATCAGACTCTGCAAAGCCAGGAGGTACAAATATGCGAACAATGATATGGCAGATCTGGAAAAACAATTGATCCAAGCACAAAAAGACGGAACTGAAATTAAAATGATAGCCACTGACGGTGTTTTTTCCATGGACGGAATAATTGCCAATCTCAAAGGGATTGTGGAACTGGCCCAGAAATATGATGCTCTGGTTATACTCATGAGTACCTCTACCGGTTTTACCCACAAAACCAGTTGCGTGAGAATCATCCACCATAAC
>JAWLEA010000070.1:0-15259 GCA_041686345.1 Polyangia bacterium
AGACAAAGATCAAAGTGGGGAATTTCTATTGACAATAGGGAATTTTTGATTATTTTTTCATCAATCCCGACATGGCTGCAGGGAAAGAAATGACTGGAATTGTTTTAAAACTGATTTTTTCCATTTTTCCAACCAGAGGTAAAGTTTTATGCCTATTTACGAATATTTTTGTGAAAACTGTAAAAAGAAACAAGAAGTTCTGCAAGAAATTGATGAAGCTCCAATTGAAGAATGCCCTTTATGTAAATCCCCAAATATTAAAAAATTAGTTTCTGTTTCTTCTTTTAAACTTAAGGGAAGCGGTTGGTATGAAACTGATTTTAAAAATTCACCTTCAAACTCAAAAAAATCTGATAACTCAGCCAAGACAAAAGAATAAATTTTTACCAGCTCAGTCAGGGTAGAAATTGCCTCGAATCTCAGAATAGAGACAAGAGTAAACCATAATCTTCAAAAACGGTTAAATATATGGGCAAACAGAAGGAAAAGGCATGGTGGCCGGCATTGCCGGTTGCAACTTTGGATTGGGAACTAACTTCCATTCTTTTGGGCAGGCCTCTGGCAGCTTTGATTTTATACCCGGTCAGAAATATTGCCAATCCTAATCTTATCACAATTTTATCTCTTGTTTTCTCCCTCCTGGGGACGGCCGGACTTGCTTTCAATTTAAACATCTGGATTTCTCTGATTATGTTGTTTGTTGCTATGGTACTTGATGATGGTGATGGACTGCTGGCCAGATACCAGGGAAAAAGTTCATATTTTGGTTCCATGCTTGATAAAATGGCTGATGTAATCAGATTTGGTCTGCTTTTTCCTCTTCTGGGTTATTTTGCTTACAAACAAGCATCCGGAAGCCAATCCTTCATTTATATAATTATGGGATCTACAATTTCGCTTTCCCTGCTTGTTCAAGGTTATACAAAGTGGATTTATCTTGAACACAAATCAAAAGTCAAACATCCCATTCCAAATAGTCAATCTTCTGAGAGTAAATCTGAAAGACAAAATAAAATTCTTGGGGTTATGACAGCAATTTTGTGGCCCTTTCATGAATGTGATCTTACAATCTGGATAATTGTTTTGTCTGCCTTTTCCCTCTATAAACTGTTAGTTATAATTTTATTTGCTTCCCAGACAATAATTGCTCTCATTTCAATTATGGTTCGCCTTTTCTTACTTTATAGACTAGATACCCGGACCGAAAAAACAATCTGAAACGGAAACCAGGGACGCTTTTATTCAGTTTTTTCAACCAGGGGAATTTTTGAGTCGGGGAAAAAAGCTTTATATCCCAAATATAACAATCCTATGAAATTGAAAACGAGCAGTCTCAGTCTGCGGATGAATTCCTGCATGAAACCCAGTACAGGATTGAAGCCAAGTATTTTGAAAAGCCCCATGGTACCCGCTTCTGTAACTCCCATTTCTACAGGAGATAAGGAAATCAGTGATTTAAGAATAGTATTACCTCCAAATAAAAAGATAGACATTATCAGAGAGATTTCGGTGCCAAGCACTTTCAAAACAAGCCATATTTCGAGACAAACTGTTGCATGAGTACCAATCAGTAATAGCGCTGAATAAAAGAATTTTGCTTTATTTTCCTTTCGGAAAGAATCAAAGGCCAGATCAATTTTTTTGGCAAAATCCAACATCACTTTTTTATCGATTCTTCTGATCAAGGGAAATTTATGAAAAAAACTTGCTGTTTTAACCATGCCAGCATATTTTGCTATCAGAAAAAACAAAGGAAGATGGATTGAAGTGAGAATTCCAACTCCCAAAAACATCCAAACGAGCCGGTTTGGAATACTAACCGGATCAATCGAAAAGGGGCCGAAAAGTAGATATAAAATAGGACCAGACAATAAAAGAACCCTTTTGGTTACCGCATAAAGATAATTCCACAAAAGCAATGAAGAAACACTTTCAGTGCCCCCAATCTGGTTTTTGATGAGATTGCCCTTGATGAATTCTCCTCCGTCTCCTGATGGAGTAAGGGCATTTATGGCTGTGCCCGCATTGGCTATGAAAATAATTTTCAGTATTGATACAGGTTTGCGAATCAGCAATTTCCAACTGAAAGTATCACAGAGCAAGGTGAGGATATAAATGAAAAAGAGCCAGATGAAAGCAAGCCCCATTTCATTTAAGTATTCCTTGGTTTTTGCAATACCAATATCATAAATCAACCAGGTTATGATGATGGCACCAACTATAAAGACAATTATGTTGAAAAGTTGACTTTTGCTAAATTTTATTTTTTTTAAAAAATCCATTGCCAAATTCTGTCATGGTTGACCAATTGAAATTTTATAATTAAGGAAATTTATCTCGTCAGTTTTGTCATAACTTTTTGAAATAGCATCAACTATATTTTTAAAGTTATTCCAGTTGAGCCAAACTTCTTTACCAGTCAATAATACCATTTCTGGGATGGGAACTAAATAAGAATAACTTCATTTTCTTCCTCGTCATTGGATTCAAGATTAGAGCTTTGTGATACAAGAAGATTGGTCGCAGTTAATCGTTTATCACCCAGTTTCTTGAAATATTCTTCCAGTTCGGGTACATTTTCAGTTAAACGAACAAAATAGTGTTTGGCAAGGAAAAAGAGAGTTGTGCGACTGTTGGCTACAACTGAAGCAGTTGTCAATTTGTTTTTGATAAGAGAAATCTCTCCAAAGGAATCAGCTGAAGATAAGGTGGCTAGTTTTAATTGTTCTTTGCTTTGATAGTTTTTAATCACATCCACCTCTCCACTGAGAATAAGATAAAGCCCGGCTCCTTCGTTGCCTTCTTTTACAATGACAGTGTCAGGTTCTACCACATAGGCTTTGAAATGAGAAAGAAGATCTTTTCTTTGTTTTTTGGAAAAAGGTTTGAAAATTGGAGCTTGGTTGAGCAGGTTTTTGAGGAGTCTGTTTCGGGTGAATTTGTCCAATGCTTCAGCTACCAGGGGCAGGGCATCTGACATGTCAGCCAGGTTGTCAGTTGTAAATTCCAAAATTGCACATTCTTCTTCGGATTTAACGGAAGCACTTCTGGGCATTCTCTGAACAAGAGCCATTTCACCAAAGATAGAGCCTTGACGTAAATTGGCCAGGTGTTTTTCTACACCTCTGGTATCTACTGTGAATACGGAAACTTTACCTTTTGCCAAGATATAAAACGATTCTCCAATTTCACCTTCTCTGATGATCATTGTGTCCGGCTTGATAAGGTGCAAAGTTAGTTCTTTGGCTACTTTCAAAAATGATTTTTTATCCAAATCTGAAAGCAGTGGCATGGGCATCACTTTGGCAGGTAATTCATTCCAATTTTCAGTAGAAACAGCCTGGTTATAGATTTCTAAGATTAATTCTTCAACTTCCAACTTGTCTTCAGAAGGAGAATCCACCGGGCTGTTGTCAGTCAGAGGGGCAACTCTGCTTCCATGCGGTGAAATTTTATCAGAATCTTTATTGTAATAATCAGTTGCGAATTCAAAAAGATTATCGACTTCATCAAATTCAAGTTTACAAATATGAATGAAGGCAAGGGCAGAAGCGGGATGACCTGATTGAACGGCAAGCTGGACGGTAATTTTGAGATAATTTTCCAAGTAATCTGCAGGGGCGTACTTTTTTAATACTCGATAAATTATAAAACGGGAATCTAGATCAAAATTATCAGCCTTTATTAAGGCTAAAGCCCCTTTCAGGGTATCTTGACGATTGTCTCCTGATAAATTGACATTGACATAATTTTTTAGGGAACCAAAGGTAACTTGCATATTATCTCTCCTGAAAACAACGGGAACCCCCACCTGAAACGGGAACTAACCAGAATTAAAAATATACTCGGGTCAGAATTAATTTAGAAGCTTTATCTTTTTGCTATTTATTCTTCTGTTTTCTGGCCAAAATGATGCGAGTTTTACAGAAAGCAAATGAGGAGCTCTGCCAAGTATTTTTCTTAAAAGATTTCTGGTATCTCTGTTGATGATAGTTCTTCTTCCAAAAATATCCATAAGTTGAATTTCTTTAAAGAAAAAAAATCCTTTAATTGGCAAAATCAGGACATAAACATCAAGAGAAGTTCTTAAATATTGGCCTTTGATTTTGCCTTCTTCATCCATTTCAATCTGGTTGCCAAGTCCGCTGAAAAGACGACTTGTTACTCCGGCATAAGGAATGGGAAATTTTTTTCTGCTTAAATAAAGCTTTTTCCATTTTTCAAGAAGATAGTTGGGGACAGATCCTTTTTCTGATTTGTCTACTTTATCAAAATTTTCCAATTTTTCAAAAGTACTCTTTACAACAGCATCAAGTTTCAAATACATGGCTAACCTGAGAATATCCAATAAAACCAATCTGCTTTTAATACCGTGTTTCTCAAAATCTGTGGCAAAGGAATACAACTGCAACAGATCAAGATGTGAACGCTCACTGATATATAAATCCATAAACTGGTCAAAATGGAGATTAATTTTCTTTTGCTTGTCCTTGAAAAGGCAATTTTTGTACTGAATCGGGAAATTAAAATTTAAGAAAAAAGATAATTTTTCAGCATCATTCCTTGACTTCAATTCTTTTTCCGCAACCCATGAACTTGCAAGTTGTTCGATAATTTTGATTTCCGCTTCGAAATTTGCCGGTTTATTTTTAAGAAGCTTGAGAAGCCATTGTAGAAACTCCGGGGTTTGTTTGTATACCAAGGGAATAATGATGACTTCATCAGCGGAATAAATAGCACATTCAAGCCCGCATCCGGTTTTTAAAAATTTAACTTTGTCAAAATTTTCAAATCTGATGGGTTTTTTAACCAGTGAAACAAACATCCCTGACCAGGATACAAGGCATTTTTTATCAAGGATGAAAACTGGATACTCCAGTTGTTTTTTCAAATAAAATGCGATTATTACAGCTGTGAACAATAAAATGAACGGAGAAACCAGGGGAGTGACCAGCAAACCTCTGGTTCCAGGAATAATAATCTGAAGTGCTGTCAGGCTTCCCAGAATTGAAACCATTATTCCCAGAGCGAGAGCCAGAACAATAAGTCTTTTTCTTCTTTGCAGTGCCTTTTCTTTTTTGAGGGCTGCATGAAGTTGGGCTTTTATTTTTTGGGGCATGATTAGTTAAATTTGAAAATAAAAGGCATCATTGTGAATACTCTTTCTTTTTCAAGCATATGAAATAAAGAAGAGAAAGAATAATCAAAGCCTGGAATCAATAAGTTGATTAATTTTGCAGCAGCATATTTTTCACTTTTCTTGCCACCGCCAAAAATCTTGGAAATCTTGCTGAACCACGGTTTAGGACGTGGATAAATAACTATTTTTACATTTTCGTCTACTCCGGCTGTTTTTCTCAGTATATTTTCAGCCTCATGCAATCCACCCAAAGCATCGATTAAACCATGTTTATGTGCTTGAATTCCGCTCCAAACTCGTCCTTGGGCAATACTTTCTATTTTTTTCAACTTCATTTTTCTGCCAAGTTTTATTCTATTCTTGAACAGTTTATAGGTTGCCTTCATTGAATTTTTAATGGCTTTTCTTTCACTTTCATTAAATTTACGACTGGAAGTAGTCCAAAGAGCATTTTTTCCTCTTTTTATCACTGTTGTATGAACTTTCAGTTTATTGTAGGTGTCAGCTATAACCAATTTTCCTCCGACAACTCCTATGGAACCAGTAATTGTGAAGGGGGGGGCTACAATTTTGGTAGCAGCAGCAGCCAGATAATATCCTCCGGATGCTGCAACATTTCCCATTGAAACGACAACAGGGATTTTTTTTCTGATTTGAAAGATTTTTCCCCAGATTAATTCTGATGCCAAGGCGGATCCACCGGGAGAATTAATTTGAATCAATAATCCTTTTACTTTGTTGTTTTTTTCAATTTCCTGGAGATTTTCAAGAACTGCACTTGAGAAAATTTTGTTTTCATCGGCAAATAAATCTTTTGGTTCCTGTTCGCCATAATTGATTGGTCCTTCCAGATTCAGCAGGGCTATATGATCTTTGGCTACAGCATTATCACTTTTATCTGTTTTAAACATGTTCAACAAAGATCGTTGTTTTTTCTTTTCTTTTTTCAACCTGAGAATTTTTCTGTTTTTGGCCGCGTCTTCAAGAGCAACTTCCATGGCACCTGTAGCATCTACAAGTTTAGATTCAACTGCATCTTTGGAAGTCAAAGGGGCTGAGTCAATTAAATTTGAAAATTTTACGGGACTTAAATTTCGAGCATTGGCATTGATTTGGATATATTTGGAATAAAAACTGTCAAGCAGTGCATTTAAGCTTCTTTTAAGGGGGGCTGACATTTCGTTTCTGGTAAGATTTTCAGCTGCTCCTTTATATTTTCCCATAGTGATGAAATCAGCTTCCATACCAAGCATTTGGAGAAAATCTTTTAAATAGACGGATTCCATTGCAAATCCTGTTACACTCCAACTGCCTGCGACATTAAGGATCAATTTATCAGCCATTGAAGCCAGAAGATAATTGTGGGTTTGCAAAACATCGGCAAATACGATGATTTTTATTTTATTTTCCTTTTTTAGTCTCAGAAGTGTATTTCTGATCTCCCATTGAACAGAGAAAGGGGCCTCAAAAGTTGATAAATAAAGGAACAATTTGTCGACCCCGCTTGTATCTTTTATCATTTCAATTCTATCCAACCATTTTTTCAGAGTATTGACTTCTCCTTCAATAAGACTGTCTTTTTTCTTGTAATTGACGCTGTTTTTAAGCTCCAGAAAAACCAGTTTTTTATTGGAATCAACATTATTTGTCGACTTGACCTTTTTGTCGGTTGGTTTGGCCTTTTTATTGTCTTTGTCTGATGATTTCTCTTTTTGTTGCCGTTCAGATTTATTTTCAGCGCTTTTTTCATTTTTTTTATTCTTTTCCATTTGCTTGCAGGAAAATGCAAAAAGAGCAATGTACATTATAATTGTGATTTTTTTTATCATGTTTGTTACCTCATCTTATGCCTGAACGATTGAAAAGGTTGAATCCAAAGGGGAATTATCAAATTGTTTAAAAAAGCGGTTATTTAGTTCCCATCCAAAAATAGATAGAAGGTCATCGCCTGAATGCGGAATTTTACCTCATCTGCTTTGTCGTAACTGCTTGAAATAGTGTCAACTATGTCTGCGAAGTTACTCCGCGCATCTGAGGCAAACTTCTCATTCAGTCAAAAACCCCCATTCTGGGAGGGGAACTAATCATCTTCATTTTTGGGGATTACGATTTTAACTTTATCCTTTTCTTTTTTCGACTCTGAATCATTATTGGAAGATGAATCCTTATCACCGGATTTTTCTTCATTTTTTCCGGTAGATGTATCTTTCTTTTTATTGTCTTTTTCAGAATCATTCTTTTTTATAACCATTTCTTTGTCTTCCTCTGAATTATCTTTGTTTTCAGTGGAATTCTTGTTTGAATCAGTTTTTTTGTCATCATTACCTTTTTTTTCTTCTGTTTTTATCCCCAAGGCTTTTTCAAGAGTTTTAATCTGCATCTTTACCCTGGTAATTCTTCTGGAACCAGAATGTCTTTTCAGATATTGTCGATAATGCTTTAGCGCTTCCTGTTTGCGTCCACTTTTATACAGGGCTTCTGCCAACCCGAATCTGGACCTGGAATAATAAGGAACCAGTGCCAGTGCTTTTTTAAAATATTTAATTGCAGATCCAGGCTTGCCTCTGTCCATATCACACCAGCCTGCACCATTATATGGATCTGCTGAAGTTGGATCTTTTTTGGCAGCTTTGAGATAATATCTTTTTGCTCGATCTTTTTGGTTAATCTTATAGTAATGTTGAGCTTTCATGTAGTAATCATCAAAAGAACCACTTAAATTATCATCATCAGATTTATCTTTTTCTTTATCTTTTTCTTTCTTTTTTCTTTTCTCACTATCTTTTTTGGTATCTTTATCTGCCACTTTTTCTTCTTCTTTCAATACCGCTTTAATCCGATCATGCATCTGACAGGAAGTTTTAAATTCAGGTTTGTTATTGCATAGTTGCTCGAATTCTTTTAAGGCTTTCTTTTGTTTGTCCAATTTGTAGAAAGTAAGTGCCTTGATAAAAGTGCCGGGAGTTTGCAGAAAGTTTTCCTTAAAGAAGCTGCCGGAAAAGTTTTGTAGATTTTTCCTGTGATTGTTGGCTAGATAAAGAATCACGATATATGAGAATTTGTTATAAGGATTGGATAAATCAGGTTTTTCAAGTGCCGACAGCGGTTTGGTGATTTTTAGGGAAATCAATTTTGCGGCACTAGCCACCGGGGTTGTATTGGCGTCTTTTATCTGTTTTACAATCGAAATTGCTTTTTTGGCCTGCCTGAGCATCTTTTTTCTTTTTTGTCTGATTACTTTGTTTTTTGCTTTGGAACTGGAATCTGTGCTGAAAAGATCCAGACGAACAAATTTGTAAAAAGCATCAAGACTGAGGACAAAAGCTTTTAAAGGCAAACAGATTTGATTGTTGCACTTTTTTATGTTGTGGAGAGCTTTGGCAACAGCTTGTGGGGTGCCGGGTTGAAGAATTTTAACAGTATTGTTGTACAAAGTTTCATTGGCAGAATCAGTATTTTTATTGATATTTTTAGTGGCAAGGGGAAGGGTTTTCTCGGAAGAAACAAATGGCGAAGTAAGGATATCCATATAAAAGAGTCCACCCAGGGATACTCCAAGAATTAAAATGATAATGCTCAATACCCAGGGCCATAACTTTTTTTTCTTGGGAGCGGAAACAGCAATGTTTTGAGTTTCTTCTTCCGTGTCAGGTTCCATCTCTGCATTAAAATCAGGTTCAATAACTGACTCTTCTACAGATTCCATTCGCCCCAAACCCAGTTCTGGTTCCTTTTTGAAATTGTTGGTTTCTTCAGCATTTGAAAATTGTTGTAATTTATCTCTTTCCAGAAAAACATCTTCGAGTTCTTCCAGATCAGACAAATAAGCCCAAGAATCACCTGTAGAGGTGATTTGGGACTGTTCATCTGCTATTCCTTCAATAATCCACTGATGCAGTGTTTCCAGTTCTGTGAATTCAAGGAGCTGACCGTTATCTTTTTTTATGGTAAAGACTTTCTCGTTTTCATTGTTGGCTTCATCCTTCGATTCTATAGAATCTTCGGGGGCTTCATCTTCAGGATAAACTACGAAAATATTTTGGCATTCTTCGCATTTCACTCTGATTCCGCCTGCCGGAATGCTATTTAGATCGAATTCATATTCTGTGCCGCAGTTGTTGCAGGAAATATCCATCGTGATCCTCTATCTTGAGATTCAGGCATCTACTTGAATGTAGATATAATATCAGCCCGAATCGGACTTCAAATAATTGAACTGAAGCAAATTGGCAACATCTTGGGGAAAATTGAAATTATACTTCTGTATTTTCTAAAATAACATTGAGATAAACCGTTTTTGAAATATTGCTAAAATTGACCAGTTTAACAAAAGTTGGTCGATCCCTGTTCAAAACTAGTAATTATAGCAATTAACAAATATTTTCAAATAAATTATCATTTAAAATATTTTTTATAATCTTCATTGTAATATTTAAGTATTATCGGTTTGTCCAGAGTGGAGATCTGAACATCTACATGTTGTAAATCTGCAGGAAAAATCTTGAGTCCCTTTTCCATGCCCTTGGTTAAATATTTTGTTTCAACTTCAAACTTTATGAGTTGTTTATCCAGGTTTGAATTACCGGCAAGCACATATCCCCAGTCTCCAAAAGATGGAACTTGGGCATGAATAGGCAGTGTATACAAACCAGTTTCTTTGATGGTGTCATGAATACACCAGAAAGTTCGATGGTTGAAGTAGGGAGAAGTTGCCTGAACCACAATTCCACCGGAGCGGGTCAACAGATTTTTCAACAGATGATAAAATTGAAGGGAATAGAGTTTTACCAGGTTTTCGCTGTTTGGATCAGGTAGATCGACAACTATAACATCATATTTTTTTTGAACATTCCTGACAAAGATCCAGGCATCCTGGGGGTAATATTTTACCCTGGGGTCGTTCAAACTGTTTTTATTGAGTTCAACCAGATGTTTATTTGTTTTAGCAAGTTTCATCACTGCGGGATCCAGATCAACCAAATCCACATTTTTAACATCTTCATACTTGAAAATTTCACGAAGAGCCAGCCCATCCCCACCCCCAAGCACCAAAACATTGTCATGGTGGGGTATAAGTGAAAAAAGTGGATGAATTAAAGTCTCATGATACCTGTATTCATCATAGGAACTGAACTGAATATTTCCATTCAGATACAAACGCAGATCAGAACGCCACCGGGTAAGGACAATTTTTTGATATTTGCTGGTTTTTGTAAAAATGATCTCATCCCCATATAATTTGGCATCTGCATAATTCATGAAATTTCTGCCAAATATCTGCAAAATTAGTAAAGTGGCCAGGACAAACATGCTGGAAATCATGGCTTTTTTGTACCAGGATCTCTTTTTAGAATAGAAAATCAAAATCAGAGCAAGGATAATATTGATCATTCCAAATAGAAGTGATGAATACCACAAACCTAAATTGGGGAGCAGTAAAAGAGGGAAAAGTACAGCAGTAACCAGAGCACCAAAATAATCAAGGGAAAGAACATTTGAGATATTAATTCTAAGGGGATTGTTTTTGGAAAGAATTCTGGTTATTAGTGGGATTTCCAAACCGGTCAAAGCTCCTACAATAAATACGAAAAAATAAAATGCAATTTGAAAAGAAGATGAAGTAGCATAAATAAGATAAAGGGCAGGGTGGGATATCCCTCCAAATAAACCAATCAAGATTTCTGAAGAAACAAAAGCCTCAAGAGTTCTTTTATCACCAATTGCCCGGCTGAATAAAGAGCCGAGCCCCATTGAGGAGAGAAAAATCCCTATAGTATAGGCAAACTGAGAGATTCCGTCCCCCGCAATGTAGGCGCCAGTTGCTCCAATTACCAATTCGTAGGCAATGGCACAGATTGAGGTGACAAAAACACTGCCAAGAAGAATTACAGATTCAACCCGGTTGAGGACTGGCAATTGGTTATTATTTGTTTCTGTTTCTTTAGTATTCAAATTTTATTATCCTAAATATATTAAGCAGTTGTCCCCGGCAATTACAAAAGTTGCAAAAGATAAGAAAAAAAAATATAAAGTGACGAAAAATATGGAAAAGCCGAACAAGTACATTTTCCGTTTCAAACAGGAAGGTCATCACCTGAACGCGGAATTTTATCTCACCAGCTTTGTCGTAACTTCTTGAAATAGTGTCTACTTGTAGTTCTCGTTTCAGAATAAATGGTCACAGTCTGCGGCTCGGAATTTGGATTAATCAGCTTTGTCGTAACTTCTTGAAATAGTTGTGAGGCTATATCTGCGAAGTTACTCCGCGCATCTCAATCCAATTTCTTCCCCGGTCAATAACCCCACTTCTGGGATGGGAATTAACTATTTTTCAGGATCTTTTTCAGAATCATCTTTTTTGGAATCTTTTTTGATGCTGGTATCTATATTTTTGTCAGATTCATCTGGATCCTGTACCGATGATTTAAAGTTTTTTATTGATTTTCCAAGAGCTTCTCCCAGTTTCGGCAGTTTTGAAGCACCGAAAACGACAATAATGATGAGAAGAATTATAAGAAGTTCTGGAGTACTGAGCATTAGATTATCCTTTAAACATGATCCTGAATCAGATTTTGCAGGATCATGCTGGGTATGTGAAAAAGTGAATGAATTTCAAGTATGGAAAAAGCGTGATAGCAATCCTTCAGATTTTTTAAGGCAATAATTTTATTCAGTCAAGCTGAGCAGACATGCATTTGATTTACATCATGGTTGGATTTTAAAGAAAAGTGAAGAGAAATCTATAATTTTATTGCCAATATTACCTGATAGGTAGTCTGAAATATTACTCTTGTATATTCCCTGGTTGGTGGAAAAATAAACTTGTTCATCATTGTACAATTCCAGGTAATTAGCACTAATACCAGAATTTTCAATTTCTTGGCCGGAAGAAAGAGCAAATCTGGAACAGGTTCTGTTGCTGTCTTGCAGAAAAGAGTTATAAACCAGAAAAATATCAGCATCCAGCGGAGTTCCAATTAATTTATTGTCTAATTGTGCTTTTCCCTGAAAAACAAAGGGGACAAGATCAATATTCTGGTTGTTATGGTTGTAATACAGAAAAAATGAATTGAGAGGTGTTGTGCCTGTGGTTGTATATAAACTCGGGATTAAAACTGAGTGTTCTTGGAAATCCTGTTGTTTGAAAGCAAAGGGTACAGTGTTGATGATTTGTTCGTTCCCGGCAGTTTGAAGGGGGGTAAAGGTAAAATTTGGATTGATCAGAGAATAATTCAAAACTGCTGAAAAATCTTTTTCCGAAACTGGTTCCTGTTCAGGATAAGGCTGGGCACACATGATAAAAAGGCTTTTCTTATTTTCCAGTTCTGCCAGATTGAGATAAATCGGAAAAATAAGATCGGAAAAATAAGGATTAGGGTGAATACAAGTAAATTCTTTTAAATTGCCGGTTTCAAGATCAACAACTTGAACACTGTTGTTGATTTCGATTAATGATTTGTCTGTTCCGTCAAAAAGACTTTCCACTCCGGCCAAAGAAGCTGTAGCAAACAGATTATCATTGGTCGAAATAAGAGGAGGGAAAGAGAAATGGTTTTGTGGAAGCATAGTAACTGATTCCACCTGGGGTTCCAGATGGTTTTCAAAAGAGTATTTGTAAATCTTCCAGTTATCATGACTGCTTTGAGCAACCACAATCAATTGTCCTGTATTGTGGGGATTGTCACTCTCACTGACAAAACCACAACGATCTAAACCCGCGGTATCCACAATAGTTGCTATAAGTTTTCTTTTGGGAATATTAATGATATATAACGTGGAAGCAGTTCCAAAAACCGGATTGAGACTCGAAGAGTTGTTCCACTGGTTCAATATATTTCCAGCTACTGCATAACGACCATCAGTTGATATTTTGAGAAGGGAAGGGGGATTATTGACATTAGATTTTTCCAGGGTATCAATGGAAACAATATCTGTGGAATCAAGTTCGTTCTTGATGGGGAAAAAAGTTGCAAATCCTGCAGAATCTAGTGACAAAACCAATCTTTCATAATTTGCCTTGAAAGACATGATTTCCAGAGTCTGGGTGCGTGAATATATTCTGATTGTAATTTTGCTTGACGAAGTTAAAGGAAGAGTCGGCAGGTAAAATGAAAGTTTATCAGTGTTGGAAGTTGACAAAGGCTCAACTTCGGTTATCAATTCTCCAGTATCATTCAAAATTTGAATGGAATAAGAATAAAAGGAAGAATCGGGAGAGGTTATTTCAATTTTCTCACCGGGGACAACAGAGCATTCTGTTGAAATATATTCTTTGTAGATGGTGCCATGGGTTGGAGAGCAATAATCGAAAGGATTTTGCTCCAGTTTTTCTTTGGTATAGATGGAGCAACTTGAAAAGACAATGAAACTAAGAAAATATAAAAATATTGAATCAGTTAACAGGGATTTAAAATTGTAAATGTTAATTCTTGTTGCCATGGGAAAACCACCAAAATTTACATCAATTCAAGGACAATAGCAGTAATGTTGTCCTTGCCTCCTCGGTTATTGGCAAGTTCAATAAATTTGCCGGGAACCGAAGGTAAATCTCCGGAAATTATTTCTGATATCTCTTCGTTATTTCTGATGTAACCATGAAGTCCGTCGGAACAGAGCAGATAACGATCGCCAGTTTGAATTTCAAAGGAAGCAGTATCAACTTCAACAAAATCCTGTTGTCCGACAGCTCGGGTTATTACATTTCTGCCTTTGCGAGTTGTTTTGGCTTCTTTGAGACTGATCAATCCCTTTTTCAATTTGTAATTGAGCAAAGTGTGATCTTCGGTGAGTTGAGTGGTTTCTCCGGCTCTGAAACGGTAAATGCGACTGTCTCCAACCTGACCGGTAAACAGAGTGTTTTCAATAAACAAAGCAACACTCATGGTAGTAGCCATTCGAGAAATGGGGGACAATTGCCTGGAAAGACCATAAACAACATAACAGGAAGACTGAATTCCACTTTCGAGCATTCTTCTGATTTGGAATTTGAAATTTTTGTCTCTGGTTTCCTTAAATTCATCAAGAAGATTTTTATGGCGCATAATCCAGCATTGTAAATTTTCAACTGCTTCTTTGGAAGCTACTTCACCTTTTGCCTGTCCCCCCACGCCGTCAGCTACAATGTACAAGCCAAGATCATCTTCAGCAAAGAAAGAATCTTCATTGTGATTTCTTTTTTTGCCAACATCTGAAAAGCTGTATGATATCAACAACATTTACACCTGCATATCTGAATCATTAAAAATAATTTTTATTAAGGTTAGAACCATTTCAAGAATAATAGAATATATTTGCCTTCAAGTTAAGTTAAAAAAAGGTAAAATATCCTTAAGGTTCAATCGAGTTGAAAATGATAAGAATAATGCCAAAAATATGGAAATTTAATCCCCCTCCCAGAATGGAGGTTATTAAAACCCGAAGTTTTAATGGAACTAATCCGGTTTCTTATCTTGTTCATCATCTGATTTAAGATCTTTCGGGGAAACAGAAAAACAACCACTTACAGAGTGCATTCTGGAAGAATTCAGGTTTTCTTTTTGTTGTTTGGAAATTTCAATAACAAATTCATCTTCATTTACATTATTCGAAAAAGCTTTTTTGGTGTTTTTATTTTTTTTAGGGGGATGTGTATTCTCAGGCGTTGAAGAATCTGCCAATTCTTTGTTAAGAGATGAAAGATCAAGAACTCCTGTTACGAAATTTTTATTATCATCACCTTCTTCAACAAGATCGTCATCAGAAATAAATTCAACATTTTCTTCAGATAAATCATTATGTTGTTTAATGTTGTCCTTATCTTTGAATTCAGCATTTACAGTTTTATTTGTGTCTGCAGAGATAGATTCTCCAGATTCAGTTGTATTTCCTTGATTATTTTTGTTGGTTAATTCCATGTCAGGATTGGTTTTATTTTCTTTACTAAAAGATTCCTGGTGAGATGGTTGATTTTTATTTGGAACAGGTTTGGCTGGATCCGTTTTATCGCGTTGGGTCAAAGAGTCTTCGGGAGTTGCTTGTATGTTATTTGGAACAGGTTTGGCTGGATCCGTTTTATCGCGTTGGGTCAAAGAGTCTTCGGGAGTTGCTTGTATGTTATTTGGAACAGGTTTGGCTGGATCC
>JAWLEA010000070.1:15359-16452 GCA_041686345.1 Polyangia bacterium
GTTTTATCGCGTTGGGTCAAAGAGTCTTCGGGATCATTGTTGTCGGTGGAAGAGGAACTTGAATCAGATTGTGGATCTTTAATCTTAAAAATGAAATCTCCATTAACCAATTCTTTATCCTGCTGTTGAATCTCTTCAATTTCTTCATCTGTCAAATTTTTATCAGGAAAATCAAATAAAGCTGCCAGTTCTTCTTTGCTCAGTTTTTCGGTGTTTGAATGTTTTCTAACTTTGTCAGTATATTGTTCATCTTTGTCAAGATGATGACTGTGTATCTTTTGGGTATGATATTCACTGACAGCATCATCTGTACTATCTGTATCTTCTGAATTGGAATTTTGCTTGGATATTTGTGGTTGATTGTCGAGCTGTTCAAGGTGGCGTTTTAAGAAATCAGACAACTCGTTTGGGTTATTATTATCTTTTTCTTTGTCCCTTACCTGGTGGTATTTGTTATTTTGAATATTTTTATCTTCGGATTTGGCAGGAAGATTGGTCG
Source organism: Polyangia bacterium (assembly GCA_041686345.1). Classification (GTDB taxonomy): domain Bacteria; phylum Myxococcota_A; class Polyangia; order HGW-17; family HGW-17; genus JAQICJ01. The sequence continues at coordinate 15,859 of JAWLEA010000070.1, forward strand.
GAGAAATATAAAATTCCACATTATCCGGTTCTTCGTAATTATCACCGATAAGATTTACCCCAACATCTTGAGTTTCAACCTCCGAGAGAACATAATTCTGCAAATTTTTGGTTTTTTCTTCAATTTCACTTTCAAAAAAAGATTTAATTTTCTTTGAGAAAACTTCTTTGGAATAATTAGGTGCATATTTTTTGATGAAATTATTCAGATGGCGGGCAAAATCATATGCCGTCTGATATCGTTGCAGTCTGTCTATGGTTAATGCTTTTCGGACAATTTGAAGAAGTACGGGGTGGATGTTTTTATTATAATGACGTACAGGAATTATGTGGCCGTCTTTGACTTTTTTCAGGAGTTCAACTTCGTTCTCTGCCTGAAAAGGAGGGTGACCGGTAAGAAGTTCGTATAAAACAATGCCAGCACTGAAAATATCGGTTCTTGAATCAAGTTTCCATCCTCGAGCTTGTTCCGGACTCATATACCTGATCTTTCCCTTTACAATTCCGGAACGGGTTTTCACTCTGGAGAAGGAAACTTTTGCAATTCCAAAGTCACAAAGTTTGACCTCTCCTTCCCAGGAAATAAGAATATTAG
>JAWLEA010000071.1:0-16335 GCA_041686345.1 Polyangia bacterium
CTCAACTATCTCACCGGTTTTCGTCCTCCTATTTTCAACAACACCGGCTCTAACGGTCGCAGCATAGTCTATGCCGGAAACTCGGATATCAAAGTCGAAAAATCTCAGGCTTTCCAGACCGAGCTCAATACCATCCTGGTCAAAAACAAAGGCAGCATCCAGGAGTTGTCTTTGCGTCTCAATTATGGCTACACCCATCTGGAAAATTTCATCAGAATCAAAGAAGGACGTTATTACAATTCATCTCCCAGAGATATTCATTCCATAGAAAGCTTGGTTCGTCTCTATCTGCGGGGTGGTCACAGTTTTTATTTCGGATATTCCTTCAATTCCATGTATTCAGGAGGGCTTGATGGAATGACAATCAGATCGGTACCCAATCAATGGTTCAATCTGGCCGGTGTCTTCAAACTTACCAAAGATCTTGATTTTATCAGTTCCCTGCGCATTATCGGTGCATACGAAGATCCCAACCGGGTCACCAATGCCACCAACTCTTCCCCCGCTTCCTATGTTGCCTACGAAAAAATCCCCACAGCCGGTCTTCTTAGTGCGGGTTTAAGATACAAAGCTTTAATTCTGAACCATAAATCTGAATTCAGCCTGATGACATACAACCTTACCGATTCCCAAAGCTATTATACCGCCGACTATTTCAATGATCTTTCAGCGCAAACTGAGACAGTTCCTACAAAAGGTCAACGATTTTACTTCTTTGTCAATTCCAAAATTTATTTCTGAGTTTCTTTGGATTTTCAGCTTGACAGATTCACTCTCAGTTTTTATATATTATTTCACTTTATTTGGCACTCATTTCCAAGTGAAATTGGCACCAAATAAGCAGTGCCGGTTTAGCTCAGTCGGTAGAGCAAGCGGCTGTTAACCGCTGGGTCGTAGGTTCAAATCCTGCAACCGGCGCCCTTAAAAGGCCAGTTATCAGTACTGGCCTTTTTTGTTTTTGGCTTTCCCACCTTTTTTCTTGCCAACAAAATTACTGACTTCAATTCCCCCACTTTATTTAGTTGCCATCTCAGAATGGAATTTATTTTTTCTTGTTTTTCTCAAAGGGCTTGATTTGAGGTTTGGTAAAAGTTCCATCAGATTTGAAAGTAAAACGCATGGAATTACCCTGTTGCAATTTTACCGGAATCTGATGAAGTTTCTGTTCTTTTTTCCAAAGACTGGTAATAATTCTGAATCTGCCTTCAACCGGAAAAATATTTTGGAAATCTCCTGATTTTCTGGCAATCAACTCAATTTCAAGATTACGGTGTTCTTTGTAAAAGTTGATAAATTGCATCCCCAGATCATTGTTGCGTTGAGGAAACCAGGTCCAGTTATAATCTGATTTTTGCTTTTTCTGTTCTTCCTTTTCGCTGTCCAGATAACGATAACGCAAACTTATCTTACCCCTGAAATGCTCGTAATTTATAAGATTCTTGCCTTCATCCGACAATAAACCGTCTCTGCGAATCCTCGACAGGATTGGTTCCGAATTGCTTTTGTTCTTGCGGGCTTCCTCGAGTAATTGAGCCAGATAGAATTCAAGCAGGTATGTGATTATTTTGGAACCATCTTTCAAACTCAGCCTCTCTAAAACTCTGAGGCCCAACTCTGTCTGCCCTCTGGCAATTCTGGTTTTAGCAACCAATAGTCGGGGTGAAAGATGCTGAGGTAAAAACCATCCCAGGATTTTATACTCGGATAGAGCTTGAGAAAGATGACCACCTTTGAAGAAAAAATCACCCAGCTTTTTACGTGCCAGAGGATCATAAGGAGCCATTTCAACTCCATTGGACATCACCAACCTGGACAATTCTTTGTTCCCGGTACGGGCAAGCAGATATGCCAGTTTTCTTCTTTGTCCAGAAGTGAGTACAGTCTTTTTGAGGAGCCGCCGGGCTATCTTCTGGGCCAGATTTTTGCGCTGGGCAACCAGGGCATAACCTGCATAAAGTAGGGACAAAGCACTGTTATCTTTGTCCAATTTGTAGAATCGCTTGATTATTTTAAGTATTTCAACAGCCTGCTCTTTTGAATCAAGTTGTTTTCCTTTTTCCTTGAGCAACTTGTTGATTTCCTTTTTGACTTGAGCATATAAAGCTCCCCCGCCCATTTCAAATGTACGTGCAACTAATTCGGCTTCATTTACAGTGGAAATTGAACGAATTATCTTTTCCTTGAGATAGTGATAAACACTGTGCCCTTCTGTTTTCATCAGAACAGCAAAGCGTAACTTGTTGTTTATACTTTTAATTCTTTTCAGAATAATATCGAGGAGGGCTTTTTTGTAAACCCATTCTGAAAGTTCACACTGACTTTGAGCTTGACGCCAAACTTTTTCCGACTTGTATGACGATGGAGAAAAACCAATTCTCTGCCTCCATACTCTTTTACGCTTCTTCAAATATGCTTTGGACAGTTTTGAGCATTTACGAGGTAAAATCTGGCCAGTGGATTTAAACTTCCAGGTATGATTGAAAACTAGCTCTTTTCCCGAAGGTAAAGAGGGAAAATCAGGCATAACTTCGAGCACCCGATTGATGCATTTGATGATTTCATCATCTTTCAAAGTAGAAACAAGGTTTTTGAACTCAACTAATTTTCCATTTTGACCAATTTTAAACCTGTAAACAACTTTGCCGCCCTCCTGAGGACTGAACATGGCTTTTTTATTGTAACACTCATTGACTGCTTCTTTTCTGGAACCGGAAGCAAGCAGATTTTGATAATAATGTTCCAAGTTCAAATTTTTGTTCTCTGAGTCAAGATCAGGAATTGACAAACCGGAAATTTTGTTTGGGGGTCTGTCCTGAAGCATTTTAGAGCGATAAGCTCCCAAATCAGGAATATTTTCCCAAACTGTCTTGGGTATGTTTATTACGTCGGGTTTATATCCGCTAAAAACAAAAACCAGTCCGGTAAAAGAAGAAACCAGATCGTACCTGGCTGCCAAATCACGAATAGCCTCGTATCCTGCTCCCTTGACAACCAGATCTTTCAATCTGGAGTTAGCCCATAATTTTTTAAGTGCCTCGGGATCTGAAGTTTTATATTTCTTCAATTTTATTTTCCTGGCAAAGTTATCACCATTGAAATAACCTTTGAGTGTTATCTCCTCGGGAACTTTGTCTTCCATGAACCCATAAGCGTAAAAAGTAGAGTTTAACCCCATGGGAAGACTGTGTGCCGGGGTAATTCGAGCAATATTGTTATCACCTTCAATTTTAACATCTTTAAAGATAGAGTTGGCTGATTCCTTGATAATATCCGAAACAATCGATGTAATCTCACTAAGAGAATCTCCCTGGTAAACTGTGCCCAAAACCTCAAGCATATCACTGCGGGAATTGTCACCTACCAGAATACTGTAAAAGGTGGGAGGAGGAGAACTGAGGGAAAGATGAAACTTCAACTTCTCCGAAATCATCGCACCTCGGGAAGGCTGCCCATCACCAATATAAATAATTGTGCCATCGCCTTGGGGAATAAGTACACTTGCTTTTTCGATAGCCCTACCTAAATCGGTGGCTCCCCCGGGGATTTTTCTGGAAAGATTTTCCATGATCGTCTTTTTGCGAGATGCATCAAGAGGCTTCAGTCCTGCCTTGTCCAATGGTGTAACTTCATTGCGCAATACCAAGGCTGCAACTTGATCATTGGTGTTGAATTTTTCGAGAATAGAGGAAAAACCGGTTTTAATCAGATGAATTTTGTCTGAAGAAATAGAGCCACTCAAATCCAAAAGAAAGACTACATTTTTATTGTTTTGTTTGGGTAACTTGCCCTTGATCAGTTTTTGTGCCAGAGATTTCAAGGGAATACTTAACATGAAAGGATTTTTCTTATCTTTGGATACTTCGATATTGGCCTCAATTTTATGAGAAGGGAAGATTTCGACAACAAAATCGGAAGTAGGTTTGAAATCGGTTTTTCTGATCACATATTTTTTCTTTTCCCATTTTCCATCCCAACCGGTTCTGAATTCAGCCGAATCATCTGTAATTCTGATCCCCAATTCAAAATCTCCTGCCTGAATTCCACCGGCCATTGAATATTTATAAAATCTGCGATCACGAATCACAGGCAGGGTCTGATAATAGGAAAACCTGATACTTACCTCTCTGGAAGGAGCTATATTGACTATATTTGCTCCATACAATCTCCGCCCCATAAAATAAAAATTACTTCTTTTGTGCTGAAATGATTCCCCTCTGTAAACCGGTGTCACGACACCATCTACATAACTGCTGCCGGTAGCTATCGCCACATCTGCCAATACAGCTCCCGGGGGAAGTTTAACTCTGTATTCACCATCCCTTTGTTTAGATGAAGAATTGAAAAAAACCTGCTCCACTTCAGTTATAGCAAGATTTTTGCGGATTCTTACCTCCACTTTGTGTTTACGCAGAATCATTTCGGACATTGATTTATAATTATCGCCAAAAGTACCGCTGCCATATCCATACAATACTCCATAGCCAAATTTATCTGAAGCCTTGCGAGAAAAACCTCCTGTCCAGTCAATCCACAATTCTTTAGGCAGCAATTTTGCACCTTCTTTGCTTAATTCAAAAGACCCTCCGTCCAATTGTTTGACAACCCCGGAATGAAAATTCAGTTCACCTTTGATATGGTGCAAAATAAATCTGCCTTTTCTTTGTTCAATATCAAAATCCCCGTTTCTGCTGGACAATTTACCAACAGGGAGAACAATATGGTTAAGTTTGTTCTGATTCAGATCAAACCACACCCTTCCCTGTTTAAATTCAATTCTATTTTTATCTACAACCAGATTTGAATCCTTATCAAGCAGAATCAAAGAACCATTATCCAATTTTATCTTGGCTTTGGCTGTTGTTTTGATTGTTGTGCCGGGAAAAAGTCTGAAAGGATAAATTCCATTACTGCCATCAGCCTCAAGCAGATTTCCCATTGGATCAACCGTACCGAGAGTGTTTTTGAATTCCAACTGATTTTTCTGATTGGCTTTATTCTTGTCAACCTCAGGGGTTGAACAATTTAAAATCAGACCTGCTGCCAGAATGAAAGAAAGATTAATTGCAAATGAATTAAAAAAAGATTTTAAATTATGTTTGAAAATTGAAATTGAAAACATTTTCTTCCTCTGTTTGGGGGTTGTTGGCTGAGTAAGAAATTTGCCTCAGATGTGTGTAATAACTTTGAAGATATAGTTACCACTATTGCAAGAAGTTATTACAAAACTGATGAGGTAAAATTTTGTTCTCAGACGATGGCCTCCCTTTTTGGGATGGGAACTATTTAGCGGTTTCCTTTTCGGTTTCACTTTTTTTTATCTCAAGGTTTTTGATTTCCCGATCGGCAAAATCCAAGTTGATAGATTTGATGCCCCGCTCAAACTTGAACTTTTTATAGATGATTTTTTCATCTTTTTTGCCTTCATTAAGTATAATGAATAATTCCGGAGAAAGCACCCGAATAGAGTCAGGATTTTGCCTATTAATAACAAACTCCAGTTTTTCTGGTAATTTTTCAACAACAATACCCTGAAGTCCCCATTCAGGTTTTACCAGAAGAACTCTGTTCCGGCTTTGTCCGGGTCTGTTCCAGAGTAATTCCAAATCAGCACTGGGGTGTCTGGTTACCAAAAAGACCTTGTAAGATTCATCATCTCTTAAAATAGCCATTTTATTTGCTTTGGCTATGATATTTGCTTTTTGGGATTTATTGGCCTTATAGCGCAATTTTGCCAGGATCAAAGAAGCTGTAATACGAGCCAGCCCTACTATATTACTACCGGGATCAGCCTTGGTCATGACTTCCTGAATAAGCAAAAGAGCTTTCTCATTTGATCCAAGATCGGCATAGGCTGTAGCCAGTTTCAATTTAGCTTCATTACTGTCTCTGGTTAATTTAACCAGACTGATGAATTCACGAACAGCAAATTCGTACCAGCCAAAACCTCTGAACAAAGAACCTAGAATTTTGCGGCGAGAAGGATCTTTTACTGAAAATTCAACAATTTCCGAAAGCAACCTTCTTGCCTGATCAGATTTATTCCGTCTTTTCAAATATTCCACTGCAGTCAGTCTCAATTCTTCATCCAAAAGAGGATTGGAATAAAAAGTATTGATAAGACGAAAAGCTTCATCTTCTTTGTTGTGTTTCTCATACAACTTGAGCAATTTTATTTTCAGCCAAGGATCTTCCACTTTGAGTTTTTTTATAAAATCAGCCAATACTTTGATCTTTTTATTATGATCCTCATAGGAATCCAGAACTTCTTTAATCTTAGATCTGTAGGCAGTTTTGCCAAGACCAAGGAACTTTTTAACCCGGAGTAATTCAGAAATACTGGAAACTTTGGCCAAAATTGCACTTCTGAAAAATTTGTTAAATCCATATCTGGGAGTAAATTTTTTATAAAGAGCAATAAGGTTGTCGACTTTGGGAAGACGGCGGATCGCTTGTCGCAACAGGATTGTTTTGGAGTGAGGGGTGGGCAGTTCGCAAGCATTTGCAGCATCTACGTAAATTTCCATTACTTTATCAGCAGAAGTTGGATTTCCCATTCTCTCTCTCCAAATATACTTCCTTCTCCAAAGAGGAAGTTTTGAAGTAGCTGAACACGGTTCAGGCTTACGCTGCCAATGGCAATTATAACAGAAAATTTTAGTCTCTTTGGATTGTATAAGATTGAAATAACCGAATTTGGTTGAGGAAGTATCTGATTGTTTATTAAGCAAGTTGCTATTGACATATTTGCGCAACTTGTCCTGCATACGCTTGATTAACTTATTTTTGACATCTTCCCCCAAACCTGATTGCCGAATACTATTTATTGCCTTTTGATAATGCTTGACCAACTTTTGCCTGCTCTGCTCATCAAGGTATTTTTTAGCAGGTTGTTTGCGCTTGTCTCTTGGGGCGACGGCAGTTCTTCCGGTTGGGGCAGGCATGTCTTTGTCGCTTAAAATTTGAACTTTGCCCTCTTTGACCTTGGTTTTTCTTTTACGTCCAGAACGTCTTTTGCCGAATTTGCCGCCCAAGCCTCCACCGCCATCGATACCTTGGAATTCATCTTGACGACCTGTATTTTTATTACTTCCGCTACTGCCGGGGGCAGCTCCTTGATTGGTTTTATCGAATTTTTTCAGGGCTTTAGTGCCTTTACTGCTGGCACTTTTTTTCCTGGGCTTGCGACCTGAACGGGAACGGGGTTTTGATTCTTTTTTCGCACTTCCGGTGGGTGCTCTTTGTGAAGACTTTGATACTGATCTGGGAGCAGTTTTCTGATCGGCAGCTCTGGTTTTATCAGCCATTTTTTCTTCACTTTCTATTCCATTGCTTGCTTCAGTTTGTGCTTTATCTTTTTTAACCAGAATTTCATCAACGTTGACTTCATTGTCTTCGGTGAGCAACCCTTCCCGACGAGCTTCCTCGATAGTAGGAACATAAAAACTGGCATAGGGACTGACCAGGCCATAACGCAGACTCAAGTCCATCAAAACATCAGAGCCGGCTCCCTTCTCACTGAGAAAAGCCATCTTTTCGTAACCGTATCTGCGACCAAGCTCTTTAACGTTGCTGAACCTGCTCCAATTGATTTTGAAAGACTTTTTCCAAGCTTCGCCTTCGTACTCTCCCTTTAAAGTGATTTTTTCAGGCAAATTTTCTGATGCCAGTATGCCAGATATATTAAGTGTTTTACCTGATTCTATCTCAAATTCATCTCGAATAGAGGGAAAAGAAGAACTAACTTCCTCGTCAAAAGCAAGGGAAGCATGTTTTATCCGTTTTTTGCGGAAAGAATTGATAAAATCAGGAACTACTGACAAAGTTTCAGGATCGGACAGCACCAGAGGCTCATCATTGTTGCACAATCTTCTTAAAAGTTCGAATCCTTCACCTTTATTGGTAGCTATAGCTTTGAATCCAAAGAAATAAGGTAAATTAAACCACTTTTTGGCAACCTCGTCTGTTGTCAATTCGCCTACCGTGGGACGACCATTGCCGATATAAAGTAAAACCGGAATATTACCCTCTGCTGTTTGGGAAAAAGTTTCTGCTGTTTCCTTTAAGAGTTCGGCAATATCGGTAGCTCCGCCTTTTTCTACCCTGGCAAGATTCTCCAGCATTTCATCGGGTATTTCCTGACCTGCGGTAATGAATTTGGTTTTTTTTCTCAAAACCAGATCTCCGGAAACAATGGCAATTCGATCTCCATCGAGCAAATTGTCCGCAAGTGATTCAACTGTATGACGAGCCAAACTTAGTTGATACGAAGAAATATCTCCACTTACATCCACCAGAACTACCAGATCAAGATTCTTGTCAGCACCACTTGCACCTCCAAATGGTGAAAGTCTCAGCAGAAAATTATCCCCTCTTCTTACTTTGGGCAACTTTCTACCGGGAGGACGTCCATACCAGCCCTGGGCAACCTGGTAATCAACTCCGCTGTCTTCAAGTTCAAGATAAAAATTGGCTGTGGACTGGTAGTCACTCTTTTTCAATACCAGTTTCTGCTTTTCTCTGCTGACACCAAGATTAGCTTTAACTCCAAAACTGTTTGTCCTGTCAAGATTGACTTCAAGCTCAAAATTGCCATATTCCGGTGATAATTGATCGTATCCCAGCAGGGGAAGGGTATAGTGCCTGTATTGTTGTTTGTCCCCATATCGATCTAACCAGGTTGTGTATCGAATGAACACTTTTCTGGTAGAACCTGCTTTGATTGGGAAAATATAGGCTTTATAGCGATTTTCGGCCTCATATTCCAAAAGGGCAGGTTGCTTGGTAGAAGTAGCATAAACATGCTTCTGATAAGTCTGCTTGGCCTGAATCTTTTCTTTAATGTGACCAAAAACCAGTTTACCTCCTCTATCAACTGCAAATCCGTTGATTATAGCTCCTTTTGGGGATTTAAATCTGTAGATTCCTTCCAGTTTACTACCATGAGGATTGTAGAACTCCTGAGTAATGCTGGTAACAGCCATGTCACCAATTATATTGACTTTGATTTTCATGGATGAATTGACCAGAGGAAGATGAGCTTTTCCGGACGATCCCGGAGAACGTGCTCCCAGAACTCCCTGCCCTTCGATTAAATCTGATTCTTTTTGATCTTTCCACATCCGGTATTGATTGGAATTCTGCAGCCATTTTACCGGTTCCACCTTTGGTTCTTTGCCCAGAATCAATTTGTTGCCGGCCCGGACCATAAATTTATCCCGGCTGTTTTCTACAACCGCTGCACCTTCAAAATTATAGATGGTTTGATCTTCAGTATTCAGTTGAATAACACTGTTTTTCCCGTTAATGGACCAATCTCCAAATTTAATCCGGGAATTGATGCCTGCAGGGAATTCAACCATTACGCTTCCTTTGACTATTCCCGGATAAAATTCATGGACATTTACTACTCCACCCTTTTTCATTTCGATTCTACTGCCGTTTTCATGAATCAGTCTGGCTTTGCCTTTGATAACAGTGACTCTGTCTCCGGGCTGCAAAAGACGAGGCCCGGCTATGGGCGAAGAATCGTTAATTGTTGTTTGGCCAGCACTGGGCACAACCAAAGCATAAACTGTGGCAAACTCTTCCATTTTTGATTTTTGGGATTCTTCACTCCCCCCACAACCATTCAAACCATAACCAATGAGAATAAAAACAAATAATTTCAGATATCTCATAATTGACTCCCTTGTATGATATCACAGTTCTGCTCCAGTTGAGGAAAAGGTAAAACTTCTCCGCAAGTTCCACCCGGACAGATAGATACATATTGTAATATTCAAGATACTATATAATCACAATCATGTACAAGAATAAATACTAAATAGTTCCCATCCCAAAAAAGGAAGGTCATCACCTTAACGCGGAATTTCACCTCATCTGCTTTGTCGTAACTTCTTGAAATAGTGGTGGCTATATCTGCGAAATTACTCCGCGCATCTGAGGCAAACTTCTTCTCCAGCCAAAAAAACCACTTCTGGGACGGGAACTAAATAACTGTATTGATTAAATTTGCTATACCTGTAATACTCGAGTAGAAAAAAAAACTTCCCTTACTTTTTATTATGATTACAAAAAACTCCCCTTATTTTTTATTATTTCTGCTATTCTCCCTTTCAGTTTTTTTAAAGGGAGGATGTGGTACCAGTGCGTTACCGGTATCTCCCTACACAAATTCTATTACCCGTGCCCCTTCTCTTAAATATTCATCTCTTTACCTGTACAACCCTAATCCTTTTTTGCTTCATATCCATCTAAAAAGGGAAGGTACCAAACAAAATAAAACATTTGGCATTCCCCCCAAATCAACTTTTAATACTTTGATTGCCCACGGCTTTTATGAACTTGTTCTGGTAGAACTTGGTGAAAAAAGCAAAATTGCCCTCCAACCAAACCACAAATATCAACTAATTTTGAAATCGGCACAAAAATCGGCAGAAGCGAAAAAAAATAAATAAGTTTGTCTACAACCTGCTTTGCATAAATAAATTCAGGGAGTATCTTTTTTGGCCGGTTGTCCGGCTGGAAGATCTTTGTTGGTGGATTCAGAAGATTCTTTTGCGGGAGAAGTTGATTTTTGTTTTTTCTTTGAATTTTCCGGTTTTTTAAATTTGCTTTCTTTTTTGCCATCGGCTTTTGACGGTTTTTCTTTAATTTTGATGTCAATCTCCTTGGCAATTTTGCGGGAAAGGGTACGTAAAGTCGCAGTTTTGTCCTCGAAATTCTTTTCAACCTCTTTATGTGCTTTTTGTGCTTCCAACTTTTTTGAATTTTCATAGAGATTTACTACTTTTTCGTAACCTTCAATAAGCTCAACCAGGGCTTGATCCAGTTTTTTCTTGAGTTTTGAAAGTTCATCACGGACTTTTAAATCAGCCAGTTTTTTCTTTTGTTCTTTGGCTGTTTTGATGATCTTTTCACAATGCTTTATATATTTGTCCGGTTCTTTTTTAAGTTCTTCTGATTCACTGACTATTTTTGTAATCTTGGCATGAATTTTTACCATTTTGTTATTCTGTTCTGCAATTTCCTTTTTTCTGGTGGAACAGGAAAAAGATACAAAAAACAACAGGATTGATAATAATGAGGTATGATAGAACAGCTTCATAATAATACTCCTTGTCGCTTAAATTACCAAAAATGCCCCTATATTAAAAGTGAATTTGATTGTATTTTGAAATTTTATTGTTTTTTTTGGACAAAGTTCAGTTAATTGCTAATATTCCCAATATGTTATATTTGTGTTGTTTTTTTTTGATGTCAACTCCTCCCAAATCAATTAAAAGAAAAAGTCCGCAACAACCCAATTCTCCCCCGGCCCAAGCTGAAAAAGTAATTTCTCTTCGCCAGCATCATACTAAAGAAATTCTTCCTCTGGGCAACCCTTCCCAGAAATTGGTCAATTTGTTTTTTCGTTGCCGTATAACCGGGAAAACAACAAAAATGGATCTGAAACTCATTAAAATACTTCGGGAAACTTCACTACATTTTGATGCAGAAGAAATCATCATTATCTCAGCTTTCAGAGCACCCCGCTATAACGAAGAATTAAGAAAAAAACTGCATGAAGTGGCTTTGCGTTCCAAACATCTGTTTGGACAAGCAGTTGACTTTGCTCTCAAAGGAGTTGATACAGCCCGGGTAGCCCGCTATTTGAGAAAGAGAAAAATAGGAGGAGTGGGATATTATAATCGGTCAAAATTTATCCATTTTGATACGGGACCGGTAAGAACCTGGAATGGCTTATAAAGAACAATCAAGGGGGCAGGATACTTCGTTTTCTCCGGCAGTCGACTCACAGATGCCGTCGCCACAATAACAATCAACGGGACAAAGAAAAGAGGATTCATTCTGTTCAGGCAGACAAATACCATCGCCACAATAACAATCCAAACTGCAATTGGAATTTGTTTCACCATCTTCCCCTTCACAGGTATCGTTGCCGCAATGATAACAAGGACCGCAATCCACCGAACAAGATTCGCAATCTTCATTTCTTGCCAAATCACAGACTCCATCGCCGCAATAAGAACAGGCGCCACAGTCAGCAGCACAATTTAAACAACTTTCGCTCTCCTGACAAATACCGTCACCACACAATCCACATTCACCGCAATCAAAAGGGCAGTTCCAACAATATTCTTCCCCGGAACACTCGCCGTCACCACAATCTTCCCCCCCACATTCCAGACGGCAGAAAGAAGTGGAAATGGACACACAGACTGTATCCCATTCCACACTGCAACAATAAGGGTCTCTGGCACAGACACAAGCTTCAATTTCCTGGTTCTGAGTTCCCGTTTGACCGGAAGGTAGACAGGGATCTCCTCCCTCACATTCTCCACAATCTTCAACGCAGGAAAAACAATTTTCTACCTCTCCGGGCAAACAGGAACCGTCACCGCAATTTGCCGGGATCGGAGGACAATCTTCGAGGCAACCGCTTTCCATTTCCTGGGGTGAGCAGATACCATCACCGCAAATACCACAAGGAGAGCAATCAGTTGGACATAAAGAACAATTTTCTCCCAATTCGGGTTCACAAACATTGTTGCCACAAGGAGCAGGGCAACTCTGACCACAATCGAGGCAGTGCTGAACACAGGTTTCATCCCAGCTCACTGTGCAACAATAAGGATCGAGCTGGCAAACACAGTCAAAGCATTCACAATTAGTACAACCAGGTGCAGCGGTTGTAACACAACCGTCTTCACTGCTGCATTCTCCGCAATCCTCAGAACAGCTATCGCAATTTTCGCTGCCGTTGCAGCTGCCGTCGCCGCATTCCGGCACACACTGACCACAATCTTCGGGACAGTTGCTGCAATCTTCATTGGAATCACAACTGGAATCTCCACAATAGGAAGAACAATCTCCCCCGCAATCTTCAGCACAAAGTTCAACACAATCAGAACTCCAGGCTGACTGACAACAGGAAGGATTCATAGCACAAACGCAATTGAGGCAGGAATTCTGGCAGCCGGGTTCAAGATGGACTTCGCAACCACTTGCATCGGAACAAGCCCCACAATCCTCGGGACAGGTATTGCAATTTTCTCCCTGTTCGGGAAGACAGAAAGAATCTCCACAATCAGGAGGGCATTCTCCACACTCTGATGGACAGGAATGACAATCCTCCTCGGCATCACAAATTCCATTGCCGCAAGAAGAGAGACATTCTCCGCAATCCTCGGGACAACTTTCACAATCTTCGGCTTGAGAACAATAATCATCGCCGCAACCTGTGGGGCATAAACCACAATCTTCCGGACAACTTTCACAATCTTCCTGAGATTCATAGCAGTAGCCATCACCGCATTCACTGCAGTAACCACAATCCTCGGGGCAGGAATTGCAATCTTCGGTACTGATATTGCACTCATCGTCACCGCAAACCCCGCATTTGCCACAATCCAATTCACAATTTTCGCAAGTTTCTGGAGATTTACAAACGTGATCCCCGCAGATCTCGCAATTCCCAAGATCATCGCAAATACATTCGGGATCATCTGGGCAGATTATCTTGTCGTCTTCTTTGACACTGCTGCAAGCTGCAGTCAGTAGTGTCGAAAGGATGATTAAACTGGATAGGAAAAATCTCATAGTGGTTTATTGGTTCTCCTTTTCACCAGCAGTCGAACTATCTTTTTTGTCAACGGTATCAGTTGCGGGGGTGGCAGGCTTATTATCCTGAACATCATTGGTATTATTTTTCGGAGCCTGCTCTTTCAATACAATAATTTTGCCACTTTCTTCATTTTCGATCTCATCTTCGCCCCCGAAGAAATCGAAATAAACTCTGATTCCCGCAGAGAAATAAGCATGAACACCGGATGATTGAGAATCATCCTGATTCGCTCCTTTTTGGGATAATTGCAAAAAATGAGCACCAATACCACCATCCAGGGATAGCCTTATATTTTCAAAAATTTTATATTCATAGCGGGCTCCCAATCGCAAAAGTGCTATCTGAGAATATAGATCTTCATGAGCTATATGAACCTCATCAGCCCATTCATCATCTATGGTGGCAAGAGCCACTCCCCCGAGCAGATACATTGTCCACACGGAATTTCTGCTCATCTTGAAATCAGCATCAAGACCAGCCAGCAATGCAAAAAAAGTTGATTTCCGGTTAGAACGATAGAACTGGTTGACGTCAAGTACCAGATCGATGAACATAAATTCGAGCCCGGCGGAGAAGCCGGCATTACCACCCTGGTGGGTCATAAAATAATCTTCTTCTGTGTTAAGTTCCCTTTCCGTATCTTCCCAGGGAAGCTTTGCCTGGGAATAAAGCCCGAACATGCCACCTGTCTGTGGTTGAAAAAATATTTCCAGAACCTTGGCCGTAGAAATACTGCTGTAAAACAAGGACGTTGCAAGAACAAAAATATAAATCAAGCGTTTCATGATAGTCTCCCGAAAAAAATTGGATTACAGGTATTATTGCAATCAGAATACTACAATTGCAATATTGTAGTTGATCTTTACGGATAGTATACACTAAATTTCTTTTTTTTCTCAAACCCCGGACAAAAGCCTTTTCCTTTTTCTTCTTTCCCCCTCTTATTAGATTTTTTTTGTGCTGTTTTTTTCTTAAAATTCAAAGTGTTGGGGAAATTAATTATTGGACTTGACATTAACCTGTTTTATTTTAAAGTATTCTTATTGAATTAAAATGATGTTTTTTCAGTTTGGGCATGAAGTAACAATTCCCATCTCAAAACCAGAAATATTAATTTAAGGAGGTCCCATGAAATTTATAATTTCTCTTGCTTTAATCTCATCTGTAGGCCTGCTATCCTGCTCTACTCGCAGAGTGCTGGTCGAATCAAACCACCCCAATCAGGTTCGCCTCTCATCCCAAAAAGAAGGTTGCAAATTACACGCCAGTGAAATTGTCACTTATTGGGCCTGGGGAGCCGGCGGCACCAAATCAACTGCTCCCTTGCTCGAAGGCGCCAAAGGTCCCGTAAGAGTCGAATTCAAGAACAGCCCCGGAAGTGTCATGTTGCAAGCTCTTTCCTGGACATTTTTATTAGGATTTTTAGACTTCAAGCAAATTGAAGTTTATGAATGCAGAGAGTAGGAGGTATACCAATGAAAAAATTAATTCTCATATCCACAACGTTATTAATGTTGGGTGCTGCTGCTTGCACAACCGTTAAAATAGCCGCCCCTCCCGGACGACAAGTCACAATTGCCTCCAAACATGCAAAATGTCGCTACGTAAAACAAAGAAAAATTTTCTACTGGAATGGTATTCCCATTAACTGGAACATCTTCAACGAACTTCTCCAGGGTGTAGAACAACCTGTTAAGGTTCTCATTCTCAATACCTGGTGGGACAACCTCATTGCAGGTAATACCAATAATGGCTCCAGACGCGGTAACAAATCCAACATTGAAATCAAAACAATGAAGGTCTATTCCTGCGTTGAACCTGAATAAATTTCCCCCTCCCCTTCCAATCTTTCCATGAAATCCCAAATTCCCCTGGACGAAGAAATAATCATAACCAAGAGTTTCATCACCCAACCCTTGCGACCTGAATCCTTTTTTTTTCCCATCGTTTATCTGGGATTTGCCTTGATTTTATCTCTTGTCTACTGGCTTTATCCCCAATTTGGACGCAATTATCTTTGTGCTTATCGCAACAAAGTTTTAAATCAGCAATATTACAGACTTTTCACTGGAATGCTGCTGCATTCAAACTTTACCCATTTTCTTTCCAATGCGCCTTTTATTCTTATTTTCGGGGCACAACTGAACAATTATTTCAGTTGGCGTCTTTTCCCTTTGCTGGCTGTAATCACGGGCATAATAACCCACGGTATTTCTATCTACTCCTATGATTATCAGGTCAATCTTCTGGGATCCTCCGGGTTGGTCTACGTTCTCTATGGTATGTGGTTGCCACTTTTGCTGATCAGCAAAAAACACATGAAAGGCTCCAAAAAGTGGCTGAAAATTGCCGGCTTCAGCCTGGTGATGTTTATTCCGGCATCATTTTCTCCCCGAACCAGTTACCGCACTCATTACATTGGCTTAATCTGCGGACTTCTGGTTATAACTGTCTATATCATCTTTAATCATAAAAAAATTGAAGCCCGCAATTTTGCACTTTTCGAGAAACTCTCAAAAGAAAAATACAACAAAGAAGCTTCTGGATTTTCACGTAAACTCTGAAACCAGTTGCTTAAATTCTCAAACTGGAGTATATTTTCAAACAGAATAATCAGTTCCCAACCCAAAAATGGATGTCATCGTCTGAATACGGAAATTCATCTCATCTACTTTGTCATAACTGCTTGAAATAGTGGCAACTATGTC
>JAWLEA010000072.1:0-16303 GCA_041686345.1 Polyangia bacterium
TTCATAACTTCAAAAAATGATTTGGGATGGGAACTACCTAATCTACCTAATCTTTACAAAGTCTGTTCCGCTGCGACCGAAGATTTCGGGGGAATACATTTCAAAGGCTTTGAAAGGGGGAACTACATATTCGCCGGGAATCGTTGCTCTGACAATATAGCTTTGTTCATAAACACCGGCAGGGAGTTTGTCCCAGAATTGAATGTATTTGTCATCACGGAATTCATGATAATTTGGTTTTCTGAACCAATAGTGGTTCCAATATCTGGAAGTTGAAGCGGAATTGGATTTGTTTTTGCTGACAATGGAACGGGATGAAGTTTTCAGTTGAGCATCAACAGCTTCAAACCCTGCCGGGAAGGAATCATCCACTGCAACATAGTATCTGCGGTCACTGGCAATTACTCTGAGCTTTACTTTGACATAGGCGCCGGCTTTTATTTGCCAATGATCTTTTTTTCTGATTACATCTTTTTCATCGTTGATTGCTTCATAAGTTCTACTGACGACGAATCCTCTTTCTTCGGGTTTGAGCGTCAGTGAAGTTGGTACATAGTTAAGACCTAGTCGATAAAAAAGTTTTCCTTTGCCTTGTTTGGCAAGAATCAGATTTTGTTTACCCTCTTTCTGAAGATGTTTCATGGGAATAAGTTTGAGAGCGGTTTTCATGCTGCGACCCTTGTATTTTTTGCTTCCCATAAATCCGTCTCCATACCAGACGTTAGCTGTATAATCAGGAATGGATTTTTCAAATTTTTCAAAATAAGCCGAAAGAGCATTTAAAGCAAAAACATTGGCCTGGGTTGATTCCCATCTTCCTTTAATCCTTGCTTTCATCAAACCTCTGACTATTTTTACAATTAAACTGCTTTTGGGATTAACTTCAATAATTGAATTGAGTACGATGGCATCCGTACGAGAATTTGAATGCATTATCAGGCGAAGCTTTTCTGTTACTCCTTCACTGAAATGTACGGAACCATTGGATTCCACGGCACTATTATCGATTTGGCGATAAAGTTCTTCTATGATGTCTGCATTTTTTTGTGAATCAAGGCGGTGAAAAGATTGCATCATCCAAGCTTTCATGAACAGGGGAAGTTTTTTACGTCTTTTGTAAATCGAGCGCAGGACTGATCCTATTTTTTTGCTTGGTATTCCGGAAGAAGTCCATTTTTTATCACTGAGCATGTCTGAAAGCACGTAACCGGCAAAAACTTTGTAATAATCCCAATTGCTGCTGTAATAGCGCATTATGTAATTCAGATATCCGATAGATTTTTTAAGATTGGATTCGGGAACAGTATATCCTTTTTTATAAGCTTTGTGGAGCACCAGAGTTACATAAGCACTTACCCAGGGACTCGGCCGATAATGATCAGGCCAATAGGGAAATCCACCTCTCCATTTCTGAGAGGAAAGAATTTTATTGATGGTTCTGTTGACAATTTCTTTTCTTTTAGCCCGGGTTTCGATTTTGCCAAGTTTGAATTCATCCAGAATTTCACCAAGAGAAATAATCGGAAATATTCTTGAAGCAAGATGTTCAATACTGCCATAGGGATACTCAACCAAATATTTTACAGCATCCTGCAAATTGGTAAGAGCGGAAGATGACATTTGAATATTCAAGCCACCAAATTTATGCAGTACATCTTTGGGAGGAGAAACAGGCTGGGCAATTGCAGATTCGGTAACACCGTAAGTAGCAGTACCTTCACTTGAAACAGGAATATAAGTTTTGATGGGCTTGGATAAAACAGAATCTGAAAATTCACCCATATGAGCAGTAAATTTGAACCTGGCAGAACCAGGGGTAGTGGTTTTGACTTTGAAACTCACTTCTTTGGCTTTATCTCCCAAGGTAATTTCCTTGGTTTTCTGATCAAGGAGAGTATAGCCGCTGCCACCGATGGTGATTGTGGCTTTTCCCCTGTTGTCGGAGATGTTGTTCAGGACAACAGCTGCTTGAAAAATATCACCATAATTGGTAAAGCGGGGCAGAGCAGTTCTCAGCATGAACTGCTGGCGAATAGTTACAGAAGAATCTCCTTTGCCATATTTGTCACCGTGATTCTTTTCTGCAGCTACAGCCATGATTCTGAATGTAGTCAGATTATCAGGAAGTTGAACTGCAACTTCAGCCTTGCCTTGGTTGTTGGTTTCCAGCTCATGAGTAAAAAAAGCGGTTGTAGCAAATTTTTTGCGCACTCTTACCTTTTTACCTGCTTTTTTGCCAGCACCGGAAGATGCTGAAGTTTTTACGCTGTCAAGTTTAGCTTGGGAGTTCGATTTTGCTTTGGCAAGGCTTGGCTTGGCTTTTCCGGCACTTATACTTGAAAGATTTGCAGAGCCAAATCCGGAGGAGCGTTCTTCTTTGCTTGTACGCTTTCTGCGACTATGTCTCCTGCTTTTGCTGGCAATCTGTTTTTGCAATTCTGATTTTTTGATTTTTTTAAGAAGATGAGCTCTCAAATCACGCAGGGAACTGTTGTAAGAATTAAAGTGGTAGAAGACAGAAAGGGGATCTGGGGTATTGAATCCAAGCAGACTGAGCACCCCTTCATCTACCATCATCAGAACAATTCTGGAAGAAACCGGCTTGTTTCTGTAATCTTTGCTTTCAAGTTTAATTTTAATTTTGCTGCCGGGAGCAGTGACTTTTTGGGAGGGCTTGATGTCAAGCTCTATCTTCTTGGATTCATTATTGACACTCAAATCAGCTCTGCCGGTGGCAAAGATTGGACGTCCGGGATCTTCGTCGTATTTAGTTTTCTTTTCTCTGGTTCTTCCTTTAATCAGAGCAACACTGACATATACATTGGGAATCATTTTTTCGGTAATCTTGATTTTGGCCAAATAAGAACCATTTCTGACTTTAATTTTTCTATATTCTTTGATTCCGTTCAATTCTACGGTCAGCAAACCGGTTGCTTTTTTGAGAGGTGAATTAATCAGAACCCGAGCAGTGTCTCCGGGTTTATATTTTTTCTTGTCTTTGACCAGAGTTATCTGTTTTTGATTTTTTTGGGGTGGATTGTAGCCTTTGCCGATAACATAAATATGTGTTCTGGTTTGGACTTTTCTGCCTTTGCTGTCTTTGGTTTCAGCTCGTAATTGATAATATCCGCCTTTTTTCAGGATCAAATTACAAGCTTGGGGTTGGTTGGAAGAGGTGCCACCACAACTTTTTATTTTCTTGTATTTGCGAACATATTTGAAAGACCAGTGCTTGCCGGATTTATATTTTATTCTTTTGTAATCTGATTGATAGGCAGTGATAGTTACGGGATACCCTCCTTCTTTTTTGCCCTTTATATCAGTAACAACATAATTGATTTTTATCGGTTTATTGACTTTATGAATTGTTTTATCCAGTTTTAATCCAAGATAGCGGTCGTAGGCGTGAAAAATTTTGGTTGTTCTGTTGGTAATTGATTGCCTGTTGACATCAAAAACACTCGCTTCAAGGGTGTAAGATGAAGGTATGGGTAATTTGTTCACATATGAGGGAGCTTTTATAAGGGAATTGATTTTAAGTTTACCCTCTTTGTCCAATTTATCTTTGCCACTGGCAACAGTTGTATTATAGGGAATTCTGACATATTTCCCCTGGTCGTCATAATAATGATGGACATTAAAACCGAAAGTATATCCCGGATTTTCAGGAGGTTGATAATTGGTGGAGTTTCTTGCAATATTCCAGGAAACATCCGCATCGTTCATGGGAGCACCAAAAGTGTATTTCCCTTTAATTTCAGCCTTGAATTGATCTCCGTAAAACAGATCAGTGGTTTTGGCTTTTACTTCGACCAGATGTTCAGGAGCTCTGTAAGCTAATATCTTGAAGGAGCCATGTATTTTGGTGTTTTGAACATTTTTTGCTCCGAGAACTTCACCTTTGAAGGTATAACGTCCTGTAGAGGATTTATAGTCTGATTGATAGGAAAGGTTGAAGATTCCATCCCGATCGATCTTGACCTCACCCTTGTCAACTTTGTTTCCTCGTCGATCTTTAATGGTGTATTTTACTTTGAGATTCTTGCCTTTGAGAGGCATTTGTTTCTGACTTTCCGGAAGCATGTTTTTAACTCTCAAAATACCCGTAAGATTTACTTTTTCTCCGGGACGATAAGGGTTACGTTCAGTAAAAACGTGAGAAAGCAATTTGTTGTATTCAGGAATTTTTCTGGCATACCAGGAATAGGAACTGATGTAGGAGTTATCATGTCCTCGGTTTGATATCACCAGAAAAGCGCTGTCTTTGCGAGAGCGAGCCCAAATAATGTAGGGGCCATGTTTCTTCATTTTTCTGAACCCCGGAGCCAAAGCCATTCCCGAATTATCGGTTTTCCCTTTCCATATTTCTTTGGTTTTATTTTTTTTGGTGCGTTTGTACAGGCTAAGATCCAGATTCTTCAAGGCTTTGGTATTTTTGATTCTGTTAGCCATAACTACTATTTTATCTACATCATATTTGGCAGTTAATCCGAGATCGGTAACTTGAACCAGCATATATCTGTAGGGAGACCTCCAGCGTCTATATTGAAGATCTTTGTTATAGATTTTGACAACAACAATTCCACCTTCACCTTTAAGAATTTTATCAAGATTCAAATATGAATCCTGAATCTTGTTTTTTCTGGTGTTGATTCTTTTTTTGTATTTTTTGATTTTACCTTTGAAGTTAAGATCTTTGCGTGATTTATATCTCCAACTACTGCTCTGGAAAATCTTTATAATTCGATGAACTTCCTCGATTTTTATTTTTGTCAGTGTAATTTCAGCTTTCTTCATCAAGTTGATTGCTTTGAACTTGAGATAAGCACCTTCTTTTCTTTCAAGTACTCCAAATTTTCTGGCAGGGAGAATAATACTGGGATAAGCATCAAGGATTATGATTTTTTCGTTTACACTTCTTCTGAGTTTTTGATTGTATTGATCAGTAATTCCACTTCTGATTCTGACTTTATAGTTCGTGGACGGATTGAAAGAGCCTCGCAGGTAAATTGATGAACCGTAGGATTTAATTTTCAGACCTTTGACTCGAGGTCTGATTTTAATATATTTAACCAGTTCTTCTTCATCGGTGGCAATATTGTTTGAAAAACCAATTCTCGGACTGGAGAAGGGACGACAGGGACCGTACATATAGCCACAACCCGCTCCCTCCACTTGCATGGGACCGTAAGTTTGAAAATAGGTGGTAAATTTATTTTTTGAGAGCAGGGGACCTTCTTTGCTTCTGACTCCTTCCTCAAGAGTTAAAGTGTAGCGAGTTGCTTTTTTAAGATTTTTGGAGGGAGTGAGAACAACTATTCGGTCTTTATGTTTATCTGCAAAATGATTGCGATAATTTTTAAGGGTTTTCCACTTGTTTTCCGGAACAAGTTGCAATTTGACTCTTTTGCCATTTTTGTTTTCGAGTTTGGTTTTCTTAAGGATATGACCCGGATTGATCTTTTGGTTGAATTTGAGAAAAATCCCCATCTTTTCAGGGATTACGTGTTTATTGCCTTTGCTGGGATAATTTCTGACAACTTTTGCCCGCGGAGTCTCAAACATGAATTGTTTTAGACTGTCAAGTTTTTGGCCTGAAGCTGATTTCAAAGAGGGATCGATTTTAACTATAAAATGGTTGGCAAAGGGAAAACGATATTTTGCTTCAAAGGATAAAACAGAACTTCCCAACCATCTGAATCTGCCTTTAACCGGAGGATCTATTGTAACAGGTACATCGATTTCTCTTTCTTCCTTGATGGAAGCCAAGGGAATCATGGGCTGATTGAAGGAAATTGTATAAGCAGCTATATTCTTGACCTTGCCTTTTGGATGAACCCGTTTAATTTTTAGTGGTTTCGGCTTTACTGTATCTGGTTTGGGAGGAACAGGAAAAACAGAAAGCTTTTCATAATCCTTGTCGGGTGGTTTGGGACCGGAATGAAGAGCAAATTTTTCCAGTTCAGTTCTTTTCAATTTATATCCGGAAAAAGGATCAACTACTGTCTGTTTTTTGTTTTTTTTGCTGGCAGACTTTTTGGGGGTATCAGTAGAAGAGGGAGTGCAACCGATGATGATGAAAACAAGCGCTGTACCGAGTGATAAAGTTAAAAGCCTTGAAAAATTATTGTAAAACATGGTATTCCTTTCGAAAGTTCCCTGTGAATATTAAATGATTTCCCATTATATGCTTTTTTTCAGGAATTTTAACCTAAATATTTTTTTTATTTAAAATCTGGTTTCCAATCAGGTGGATAGACAAATGGTCAGAATATGATAAAGTTATTTTATTATCACATATAAATGGAGGTAAACAAAATGACCTGTAGATACCTGTTTGTCATCGGGTTGGTCTTGTTAGTTGCAGCTTGCGATGATGATGAAACCAACAATGTCAACAACATCAACAATGCCAATAACAACAATATCAACAATGCCGATTGCGGAGATGGAATTCTCGAAGGTGATGAAGTCTGTGATGGCACAAATCTGGATGGATTAACCTGCACCGATCTCGCGCTCGACTTTTCCGGCGGAGATCTGGCCTGCAACCATGATTGTCTTGAATTTGATACTTCCGGTTGTATATCCGAAGGATTTTGTGGCAATGGAATTGTTGATGGTGATGAAGTCTGTGACAGTACAAATTTACAAGGACAGGATTGTAATTCAATTAATCCTGCTTTTGATGGAGGAATTCTGAATTGTTCAGACGACTGTCTGGAATTTGATACCTCTCAATGCGTAATGGAACCTGAGTGTGGCAATGGAGTTATTGAAGGAGCGGAAGCATGTGATGGAACAAATCTGGGTGACAATACCTGTTCCTCCCTGAATCTCGGTTTCAGCGGAGGGACTTTGGCCTGCACTCCCAACTGTAACTGGGATGTTTCTCAATGTGTATCCTGTGGCAACGGCACCTTGGAAGGAATGGAAGTGTGTGACGGCACCAACCTTGATGGCAATGATTGTACAACCATTGGTGCAGGTTTTGCCGGGGGTACTCTTGAGTGTAATGCCGACTGCAATTCTTTTGACAGTTCCGGCTGTTATATGGCTGTATGTGGAGACGGAATTATTGAAGGAGATGAATTGTGTGATGGCAGCAATCTGGGTGGACTCGATTGTGCAACTACAGGATTGAATTTTATTGAGGGAGAGTTGTCATGCGACAATTGTCTCTGGGATACCTCCCAATGCATAGCTCCTGTTTGTGGGGACGGAATTATTGAAGGCCAGGAAGTATGTGACGGTACTAATCTTGATGGCAATGATTGTGCTTCCATAGGTATGGTTTCAGGAACACTTTCCTGTTCCAACAACTGCTTAAACTGGGACACATCGGGATGTGAAGCTTATCAAACAATTCTTTCAGCCAACGATCCTGCAGGAGACAATACCAGTTCAATTTCAAATTGTGATATCAAAGATATCTTATATTATAATGAAAGTGGTAATTTTTATTTCAGAATTGAGTTTTATCACAGTTGTGACATTTCTGTTGCCGATGTTGAACATGCTCTGCAATTGACCGACGACAATACAACTATCTCTCGTTTTCTCCGTTTTGATCTTGTTAACGGCTTATCAGCTGTTTACCACTACGATGGCACCAACTGGACAGATTATACCAGCAGTTTGCCCGGATTTTCAATTTATCCTGAAAGTGGCATGACCACTCATATTGATTATACAATTCCCATCAATCAAATTCCCATTCTTGATACATCCACAGGCACCTTGTATTCAACCGCTCTCATCCTCGATAATGCCAGCAATTACGATTTGGCTCCCGATGCCAGTTGGGCTGTTTTTACCTGGTAAATTATTAAAAAAATAAGATAAATTATTGCGAATTGAACTAAAGCAATTTTATGCTGGAAACCTGAGGTAAATACTTTAAACTAAACTTAATACTTACTGTTCTGCTCATAAAAGGAGTTATTATGAAAAAATCAATCATTTATTCAATATTTTCTATTATAACAATTATTTTCAGTATCAATTTTATTGGAGCTTGTTCTACTACTGAATCTGAAAACGTCAAAACTTCAGGAATCTGGGCACATTATAGAATAGTGGAAAATACAGATGGAGAGATCTATGGTTATGCTGTGCTCAGAGTAGGGGGCAACACTGGAACCATGGTAGATCTCGTAGGTGATGATACGGTTGAATGCAATGGAGTCAAACTGACGGAGTATGTGGAACCAATTACCAATTACCGCTGGAATCGAGCTCAAGTATCGGAAGATCCAGACAATCTGTATGATTTTACTTTTTACAGAGTAGATGAAGAAGTAACCACAACCCTTGAACTCCCTGCTCCTCCCTTTATCGAAACTCTGTCAGCAACTGAACTTTATGACGGTGATGATCTTACAATAGGTTGGGATAATTCAAGTCCCGGCGATTATGTGGATATCAGCCTTACCGGAGTTTGCATCAATGATGTTAATCAGATCTCACTGGAAGATGATGGAGAATATACTTTTTCCAATATCACCATGATGGATACTACTCAGGAAACAGATTGCGATGTAAATATCAAAATCAGCAGAATATACGAACAGGATATAAATTCAGCTTTTCAAGGTGGACAGGCAGAAGGAATTTCAAAAGATGCTTCTTCCGTCAGGATTTTTTCAGATCCGGTTAAGTAGTTCAAGTAATATTTTGATTTCTAAGGCCTATGATAAACTGACATTTTATTATTTTCTTTCCTTCTGTATTTTCAAAACCATCTTTCCCTTTTTTTTCAATCCGACCAGAGCTTTTTCGATTTGCTTATCTTTTGAAGAATTAACTCTGAGTTGAATTACTGGTTTATTTCCTCGCAATTCAGCTTTGATTTCAATTTCTCCGAAAATCGCGTGCTTGCATTTAAGCACAAGTATCTTTCCATCTATCTGCTCTAACAAACACCTTTTTACTTTTAATTTTTGCAAATTTTCAATGTTCTCAATGTCCGTAGTCATAGTTGTTTTGGAAATTTTAAAATTTGAATTTTTCTCTTTTACAAAGTGAAGAGGGCCAAAATTACCGGAATCAAATTCTTTATCAGTGAGGGGCGAGGTATTTTGAGAATAATCCAATTTTTCAAGGAGGGATATTTTCAGATTTAAAAACTTCCCCTGCTTGATTTTTCCCTTGGATGAAGATAATAATTTTTGATTTTTAGTTTTAATAGAAGATTGAATTTTTGTTGGAGTGGTTTTAAAATTTTTCATACCCCTATTATCGAATTTTTAAAAAAAAAGTTCACATTTTTTAGGGAGAAATTTCTTTTATGATCAAATCTGTGAGTTTATAGAATCTGATGAAGTCTCTGGCGATATCGAGAGGTACAAATTTGTTGTACTGAATTTTTGCAAGATGAAAGTTTCTCGAACCAGGTTTTTTGGGTGAAAGCTCAATCTCCATATCTTCTGCCAATTCTTGAGCATGCATCCAGATTTGTTTTATCTTTCCCAAAGCAGGTTCTTGGTAGACAAAAATACCACAAGTACCTATGGAGGCTGAAAAAAATACTTCAACTATTGGTTCGCTATTGTGTTTTTCAAGATTATCCTGATCCTCAACGGGGTTTATCCTGTTCCAGGAGTTAGCTTTGCCAGTGATCATTGAAGATGTTTGTTCCAGAATCATATTTTCATCGTAAGCCAAATCATCTATTTGCTCTTTGATCTCATCAAGAATTCCATATTCCATGGAATCAATGTATAGCCAAAGCTGTTCTATGGTGACTTGATGTCGGCGATAAACATCATGATAGGCAATTATAAGTTCATTATCTGAGTCACAGCCATTACATCCTGATACATGATCATAAAGTCTGCAGATTACAGGGCCATACATATCCCCAATTAAATTAAAGAGTTTGTGGAGCTTCACATCCAGTTTCTGAGAATTTTCTTTTTTCAACTCTTCAATGAAATCATAAATCAAAATCTGAGCATGGGTGCTGACAGTGGGTCTTTTATTGAGCAGTTCAAGAACATTCACCATCCAATCATAATTCATCACTCTGGTGAAATATGGTTCATCAGGAATAAAATCACCTGTCGAAATAAAAACAGGAAGGATTTCATAATTATTACCACTTTCCTCAGATGCCCACTGCTTGTAAAGATCAAGAAGATATTCACGAGAGTGGGATTTTTTCTTCAAAACACCTTTTTGATGATAGCGACGCCATCCCTGCCGAACACAAATAAAATTTTCAACATATACCACAATCCCGTATGCTTCATTCCAGATACACAGATCTACGGTTCTTCCTTCATCACCAAGGGGATAATTGGTAATTACCATTGTTTCTCTGAGATCTGCAGAAAGAACATCAAGTTTATCCCAGCACAACAGTGATTTGTTGACAGTTTCATAGGGGATGGGACTGAGAGCCGATTCTTCGGGTCTTTTATCCTTTAACGGAGCAGCCTTGAAACTGTGTAGAAGAAAGTATTTGAGAAATTTATCAGAAAGGCCGTGACTCTCATGAGGATTGAGCAAATAGGCAAGCAAAGAAGTATAATTTGCTTTTTGATATCTCATATTCATGATTGTAAAAAAATTGGGACTGGTAAGTCTCTGATCAAGAATGAAAAAATTTTCATTTGCCAAAAGAGCACCCAGCATTTCACCTAATTCTGATCTTTCTTTTTTTGCCATTGATTCACCTTTACTGTAAATGTTAAATTCACTCAAGTTTAGCTCAAGTTGATATTTTGACAAGATAATTTCGTCTTATTTGCATCCTCAAGAGAAAATTTTCTGCAAAGTTTCTCCACCCATCTTGAAGTAAATTTCTTATCCGGTCAATCAAACCCCGATTTTAACTGAAAAGTATTATATCTTCTGAGAGTTGAGCCATGATGAGGCTACGGTAATTTGAGAGATATTTCATCATTGTTTCAAGTTTGATTTCAAGATCAGTTTTAATCAGGATGATTGTTCCAAAAACATCATGGAGGCAGGTCACGAAATAATAATTGTAATTGTAGACGTAAATGTTGATAATCGGTTGGACGAGAGATGTTTTCATTCGCCGTTGCAAGGCATTGTGCAATTTGACCAGAGGTTGGCCGACACTGTCGACTCCAGATTTTTCAGGCCATCTGTAAATTGTACCTTCACCTAGAGTGCTGGCCTGAATAAATTCTACCTGTTCAAAAGAATGGATATCCTTGATTTTTTTTTGATTGAAGTAAGCTGCGTATTCAATTTCATCGATTTTGAAAAGGTGTTCAACTGAATGAACAACCTTGTTTGAATTTTTGATGATATCCAAAACAGGATTGACAGCAAGATCAGCCAGAGCATTGTATATTTGAATCCTCAAACACTCTCTCAGCATCCAAAAAGGCATCAAACCACTTTTCTCAACGATCTCCAAAAAATTTGTTTTTTTTCTTTCACTTTTATACATGGTTTCAGCAAACAAAATGTCTTTTTTTTCTATGTTTGCAAAATATTTCATGGAAGTGAAAAGTGTTTCCTTTTGATTCGATGAGCTTGCCCAGGAAATAAGCCCTTCGGAAAAAATAACTGTCCCTTTGACTTCTTTTTCCTTGTCCATGAAAAGAAGAGTTCCGCTCCAACTACTTTCTTCGAGTTCTTTGAGTTTATAATAGAGAATAGAATCTTTGAATTGAGAATCTTTCATAGATGATCTTGTGCCATTTCCATTTAATGCAGGTGGATATTAAATTTCTGCAGGGACTAAATTAGCAGAAATCTGGGATTAGAGCAAAAAAGAAGAAAAAAATTCCAAATCCTTTGATTGATTTGTAGCTCAACTTAAATATAATATGTGTAAATGGATATTACCAAAAAGACTTTTTCTAAAAATTCAGATATTAGTAAGAATATCAAAATCAGCCCGGTAAAACTTACTCTTCCGGGAGTAATTTCTTTGTTTCTTGCACTTTTACTGCTTTTATTATCTCTTATAGGGCACAATCTGATTCTGTTTTTTATCGCAACAGTGATTGTTTTCATGTTTATCTTTTCTTTACTGATAACCTCAAAAGGATTGTCCAATCTGCAGCCCACAAGGTCAATTCCTGAAATTATCACCCGTTGCAAACCATATCTTTTCAAGCTTGGTGTCAAAAACAAAAGTAGAATACTATCCATCTATTCTGTTAAAATTAGGGATGTTATTGATAATCAGGTAATTGATAAACCTTGCTATTTTTTTAAAATCAAAACTTCCCGGACTCAATCCACCTATTATCGCCATGCTTTTATCAAAAGAGGAAAGATTGTTTTTAACGGTGTAATTGTAACAACAACTTTCCCTTTTTTGCTGATAAAACGCTCCAGATTTATTCCATTTGTTTCTGAATCCATCATCTATCCCGAAATTATTTCATCTGAAGTGATAAATATTTCTACAGCCCATTATCAGGTAGAATCGTCTTTCAACCTCAAAAATTATCGCCCGGGGGATCATCCTAAATTAATAAATTGGCCTGCTTCCCTGAGAAAACAGAGATTATTGACTAAATTTGAAGATCGACAACAAATTAAACCAGTCTGGCTCAGAATAGAAAACCGCTTAATTCCACATCCTGAAGGTGGCTATATCCGCTCCGGCGATATTTTTGAATCTACAATTTCCAAAGTGGCGGGAACTGCTTGGGAATTACTTAACAGCGGCCGGGAAGTAGGGATAATTACCAGAGGACAAATCCTGGAACCAATAGCCGGTAAGGATAATTTTTCAACTATTCTCAGATTTTTAGCATTGATCGGTTTTAATGAGAAAGAATTTCCTTTCTTCCCGGTTGATGAAGTCATCGAATTTACAACCGACTGACCACATTCTTCAGTCCCAAGCCAATAACCCCCTTTCTGGGATGGGAACCAACTAAAGTAGAAAGAATCAAGTGTTTGAAACCGGAATTAAAAAATTACCTTTTGCAACCATCCAAAAGTTGAGCATATTTCTTTTATTGACTCAACTTGCACACCTGCAATCTTTTGCTATTCCTCCTGTTTTTGCTATTTTTTTTGTTTTTGCTTATGCTTTTGGGCTGCTCCCCCTTACAGCCAATTCGTTTTCAATAAAAATTCTGCACTTCATCTATTTTTCAGGATTTTTATCTGGTCTGGTTTATTCCCTTCATTTGGAATCATATTTTATTACCTCCTTGTTTTTCCTCAACTATCTCATTTATCTCAATTTGAACAGACCGATATTTAAAAACTATCTTTTTATCTATCTGCTGTCCTCTTTTATTTTTTTTCTGCTGATAATCAGTTTAAAAAATCCGGGATTATACATCTATTTTAATGAAATTTTTATTATCTTTCTGCTGCTTTTTAATATGTTTTTCCTGATACTCAGATATGACATTGAACATAATCATATTATCAAGCATCAGCAGGGCAAATCCAGCAGACGAGTCGGAGTGAATAAACTGCTTAATTCAAAGAATATTCTGGATAAAAAATTATTACTTTTTGTTTTATTTATCTCAACAATACTGGTGATCATTGGTTCAACTGCAACCTACCTGTTTTCCGATAAATATTTCTCCTTCAACCAAAATAAAAGCAAAAGCAATCTTAAATTGCCCAGCATCTTGAATTTAAATCAGAAGGGTAAAATTTCTCTTTCAGATAAACCTGTTATTTCTATGACAGCTTCTGAGACCATGGAAAAGAGAAGACTTTACTTGAGGGGAAAAACTCTGTCACATTATTTTAAAGGAATTTGGAGAAGCAGTTCCAAAAAAATCAGCCGAAAAACAAAAATTCCATCAAAAAATTTAGAAAAGTACAAAATAACTCAATATATCAAAGTGAATCATGGATATTCGCTTCTCAATACCTACCGGATTTCCAGCTCAATTCCGGGTTTGGAATATGTTTTACTTGATGATTCCACAATTCATTACAATAAGTTGCCTGAAGAGGAGTTGAAATATACCATTTTTGTTGATAATGATAATAATTATCATAAAGATCAAATGGATAGAAAGTTCTTGGAAATTCCTCTTGAAATAAAATTATTCCTGAAAAAGTCTCTCCCGCAAAATCTTCTAAAACTTGGAAATTCAAATAAAACTGACCTGATTATTAAAAAAACTCAAGATTTTTTAAATAATTACCAATATGGTGATACTTACTTTAAACCAAATGGAAATCAGGATCCCAATATCTACTTTTTAAACAGAATTAAAAAGGGTCCCTGTGGTTTGTTTGCATCCAGTGCTGCTTTGATTTTGCGTTATTTGGGCATTCCTTCGAGACTGGTCATGGGTTTTTCCAAAGCTGGAAAAACTGAAAAAACATTGATTTTCAGAGGAAAAAATGCTCATTCCTGGGTTGAATATCACCATCCGGCAACAGGCTGGCAAATTTTCGATCCGACTGTCGGATCTCGCCCTGAGCCAAATACTGTAATCAGGCAATCTGAAGAGGAAAAGATAAATCTCATTAAGATTCTTTTTATTCTTATTCCGATAAGCTTGGTTCTTATCTGTTTTATTATTGATGAAGTTCGGCAGGATAAAGAAAAGAAACAAAAACAAGACAGGAAGTTAGTAAATAGAAACAAAAAAAAGAAAATTTCTATTACTGCAGTTGAGGCTTCAGCCATTTTTAATCAATTGATCAACTGTGATTATTTCAAAGATAATCCCAGAAATTTGGCAGAAAGTGCCCAAAATTATGGTTTGAGGCTGGTAAGGGGAAACCATCCCGGAGGAGAGAAAGTAGTCCTGGCCAGTAAATTGGCCAATGAGATCTTATTTTCAAGTAAACCCAAATATAAAAGAAAAAAATTACTCAATAAATTGAAAGATATACAAAAAGAAGTAATCGAAATGAAATAATCCTTAAATTTGGATTGGTTTTCCACTATAATAACTAATGTGGGTTCTTCCTTTCAGGTCTCACATATTTAAGAGATTTTTAATCTTAATTATTACAATACTTTATACAATCTCTTTCTGTTTAACTTATTATTTTATTTTCTTATTTTATTTTTTCTTAGATCTCTTTTCTGCATTTCTTATTTTTGTTTATTTCTTATTTTGCAGAAAAGAAATTACTTAGCTTATGGAGGTACCTGATGGTACACAATCAGAAACTTCAAACCACCAATCATTCTAAAACAAAATCCAGCAAAAAAAAGAAGGGTAAAAAGGTTGCAACAACTTCGTATACCTGGGTAAACACTTATTTCAGGGAAATGGCTAAATATACGCCTCTTTCTGCAGAAGACGAAATAAAATACGCCAGAAAGATCAATAAACTCAGAACAAAAATCTGGTTTAAGACATTGCAATTTGATCTGGTTCGCCAAAATATACTGCAGGATATTGAAGAAGACGGACAGGAAATCCCATATATCCTGGTAGCCCTGGTTGAACTGTTTAAATATCAAAATTCTCCCACCGGAGAAATTGTGGACGATACCCTGAGAAGTTCAGCTTATGTTATGAACAAAATGGATCTTGATGAAGATATCCTCAAAAAAAATCTAAGCAGGATTAAATCCCTCAAAAACAATTCCAACCAGGAATTAATGGAGGAAATTCTGATTACCAGAAAAAAACAAATGGCAATAAAACATAAATTTGTTTGTGCTAATCTTCGCTTGGTTATATCAATCGCCCAAAAATACAATCATGGCCCCATGCCTTTGATAGATCTTATCCAGGAAGGAAATTTTGGTTTGATGAAAGCTGTTGATCGTTATGATCCTGAAAAAGGCTATCGTTTTTCCACTTATGCCGCTTGGTGGATAAGACATGCCGTCAGCAGGGCAGCGGCTGACAAAAGTCGTACTGTCAGGCTTCCGGTTCATATTATCGAGTCCTATCAAAAGATAAACAAAATCAAAAGGAAATTGCAGAAAAAATTGGGCAAATCTCCCTCAACCAGTCAAATTGCCAAAGAACTCGAACTTAAAACAAAAAAAGTTGAATCACTCATTAATTATTTGCACGAAGGCTCCTTCTCACTGGATAAAAAAATCAACAATCAAGATTCCAGATCTTTTATTGAAATGCTCAGTGATGAAAAAAACGAGTTCTGTATTTCAGACCAGATAATTCTAAAAGATGAAGTTCGCCTCATTTATGAAGCCATGAACAATGCTCTTACCAGGATGGAGAAAGATATTGTCATCAAAAGGTTTTCCTTGAATTCTCCCTCGAAGCTCACTCTCAAAGAAATCGGCGAGGAATATAATCTTTCCAGGGAAAGAATTCGTCAGATTCAGGAAAAATCCATCAGAAAAATGAGAAATTATTTCAAAGATTCACAAATGATTTGATTTTTTTTT
>JAWLEA010000209.1:0-3692 GCA_041686345.1 Polyangia bacterium
GGATATTCACCAGATGGCGTAGCAATTTTTGTTGAATGTCTTACGGATAATAATAATCGTACAGTTAGTAACATACGTGCAATATTTAATAAATTTGGAGGTAGTCTGGGAAAAAACGGCTCTATTCGTTTTATGTTTGAACAAAAAGCTGTTTTCACAATTCCCAAAAAAGAAGACATGGATTTGGAAGAGCTTGAGTTGGAATTGATTGATGCAGGGGCAGAAGATATTGATGTTGGTGATGATGAATTTTTAACCGTGACTGCAGCAAAAGAAGATTTTGGCAACATACAGAAGAAACTTGAGGAACTGGGAATTCAGCCCAAAAATTCCTCGTTGCAACAAGTTCCGACAATTACAAAAGAGCTGGATGTTGAATCAGCTTTAAAGGTAATGAAGATGATTGATGCTTTTGAGGATGATGACGACGTTCAGAATGTCTATCACAATATGGAGTTGACTGACGAGTTACAAAAAGCCCTGACTGAACAAGAATATTCATAAAAATAGAGTTATTGTGTTTTTTAATAGAAGCGGTCTGAAAATTGAAGGGCCGCTTTTTTTATTTCTGTCTTAAACGTTTTGCATCTATTTTTATCTAATTTTTGATAGTTTAATTAAAATTCTTCCAGTTATGAGATTTATCAGATTTTCGTTTACTCGCTTATTACTAGTGTTTTTAACTATAAGCATTAGTTTTTCTTCTTATGCGCAAATGCAAAGTAAAATTAAAACTCCTGCTGACTTTTTTGGATTTCAGCCCGGAGCAGATCGTATGCTTTTTGATTATGAAGAGCAGATAAATTACCTGGAGCATCTGGCAAATCATTCCCCACGTCTCCAAATGAAAACAATAGGAGAATCGCCAATGGGAAAACCAATGTATGCTGCATTTTTTTCTATAGCTGAAAATATAGAAAATCTGGATAGTTTAAGAAGGATTAATGAGGAATTGGCGCTAAATCCAAATTTGAAGGAGGAACAAAAAAGGGATTACCTCCAAAACGGAAAGGTTTTTTTCATTGCTACTTTGTCGATGCATGCGAGTGAAGTTGGCCCTGCCCAGGCAGCCCCACAAATTGCTTATAAACTTGTTACAACAGAAAACAAGGATACGCTCAAATGGCTGGAAGATGTTGTTTATATGATGATTCCTTCGCACAATCCGGATGGTATGGATATGGTTGTAGATCATTATAAAAAATATAAGGGAACAAAATACGAAGGCTCATCCATGCCTGGAGTCTACCATAAATATGTCGGGCATGACAATAACCGGGATTTTATTACACTTACCCAGGAAGATAACCGGGCGATATCGGATATTTTCAGTAAAACCTGGTTCCCGCAAGTTATGGTTGAAAAACATCAAATGGGTTCCACTGGACCACGATATTTTGTGCCGCCTAATCATGACCCTATTGCAGAAAATATAGATGCGTCTATATGGAACTGGATGGGTG
This sequence comes from Polyangia bacterium, assembly GCA_041686345.1. Taxonomy (GTDB): domain Bacteria; phylum Myxococcota_A; class Polyangia; order HGW-17; family HGW-17; genus JAQICJ01. Next base: position 1,464 of record JAWLEA010000209.1, read on the forward strand.
TGTTCGGAATGAACATGATCAAAGATATGACCAATGAAGGCCTTGCAGGTGTTTCTCAGCATTATGCGTTTGATAATTATTGGCCTGGTTCCACTGAAACCTGTATTTGGAAGAATGTTATCGGATTTCTCACAGAGTCTGCCAGTGCAAAATATGCTTCCCCGGTTTATGTGGAACATAATGAATTGTCTGTTTGGGGGAAGGGCCTTTCAGAATATAAAAAAAGTATAAATATGCCATTGCCATGGGATGGTGGATGGTGGCGCCTCAGCGATATTGTAGACTATGAAATTGTGTCTACGATGTCTATTATCAAAACTTGCTCGAAACACAAAGAGGATATTTTGAAGGTTAGAAATGATCTGGCAAAAAGTGAAGTACAGAAAGGCAAAACAGAAGCACCTCATTATTATATTTTTCCTGAAAAACAGCATGATGAAAGTGAATTAGTGGATCTTGTGAACTTATTGGATCATCATGGGGTAAAACGTTATAAACTTACTGATAATGTTGAAATTGAGTCAAGGCAGTTTAAAAAGGGAGATATTGTTATTCCGTTAGCTCAGCCTTTCCGGCCGTTTATTAAGGAAGTTCTTGAATCGCAGGATTATCCTGTAAGGCATTATACACCCGGTGGCGAAATAATCAAACCTTACGATATAACAAGCTGGTCATTGCCTTTGCATAAAGGGGTGGAAAGTTTTGAAATTGATACAAGATCAGAAACGCTTGAGTCTTCACTAGAAGAAATTTCAGGGAGATTTGATCTTCAAGAAAAACAAGAATTTAAGGCAATGTTTTTCCCATATACCAATAATGAGAGTTACAAAATTGCCTTTTGGGCCAAAAAGAATGAATTGGATGTGTATTATACTGATCTGGAAGTGGAAGTTGGCACTGAATCTCATTCATCAGGAGGTTTCATCATACCAAATCCTGAAGATGGTGAACTTCAGGGAAAGTTAAATTCAAAGATTACCACGAAAACTTATTATTTACAAGATTATAATGACCTTCAGAGGAATGAGTTACAAATTCCAAAAATAGGACTGGTAGAAACATATATGCATGACATGGATGCGGGCTGGACGAGGTATTTGTTTGATGAGTATTTCATTCCTTTTGAAGTCCTCAGGCCCGGAGATATTGCTGAAACTGAATTGTCCGAATTTGATGTTGTGATTTTTCCGAATACAGATAAATCTGTTTTATTAAAAGGAGAATATGAAACTGACAAATATTACCGAATGAGTGACTATCCACCGGAATATGTTGAAGGGATGGAAGATAAAGGAAAGAAGAGCATAATGAAATATTTTGATAATGGAGGAAAAATTATTTCATGGGGAAAATCCACTGAGCTATTCATGAAAAAACAAAAAATTGAAGATGAAGACGATGAGGATGAACAATTTAAACTTCCTATAGATAATATTGCTGGTAAAATGAAGGAAAAAGATTTATATGTTCCGGGGACTCTTGTAAGTGTTGACGTAAGGGAGGAAATGAATTTTACAAAAGGTTTGCCCGGACAGATTGGAGTTTTTTATAGGGGAGATCCGGCTTTTAAAACTTCGATACCCTTGTTTGACATGGATAGAAGAGTCTTGGGAAGTTTTTCTGAGGAAAATATTGTATTAAGCGGATATGCTGAAGAAGCTGAACTTCTGGAGAAAAAGCCGGCAATGTCATGGATAAAAAAGGGAGAGGGGGAGATGATTTTGTTTTCTTTCAATCCTCAATTTAGAGCAGCTGTTCCGTCTAACTATAAATTGATTTTTAATTCCCTTCTTTTTGACTATAAAAAGAAAACAGAAAATTGAGTTGAAAAATATAAATAATAATTTATAGCTTCATTTTATACAGGTGTGCCAATTTTGGCACATCTGGTGCGTTTCGAAAGCCTTGAAGTAGGGAACTACGTCGGCGGCTTTCGTGCCTTGCATCTACACCAAACTTGACGCATGAATAATTCAGGTTAAATGGGTTCTCATTTTTAAATTCTTTGCAGTCATGAAAAAATGCAGTAATTTCGTTACTTGTACTGAAGATGAGTTAAATGAACAATAGAACAAAAACAATTCGAAAAGCTTCAACCATTGGAATGGTTGGAAATGCTATTCTTGCTATAGCAAAAATTGTCATAGGTGTTATTTCGGGAAGTTTTGCCGTTATTAGTGATGGTCTGGATTCTTCTTCTGATATTTTAACTTTTGGGATTACTTTTTA
>JAWLEA010000073.1:0-16204 GCA_041686345.1 Polyangia bacterium
AATTTTCTTACCTTTACCAGATTTATTCTGATCCCTGTTTTTGTTTGGGCCTTTGCTACAAAAAGTACTTGGGTCGGTGTATTTTTGATCAGTTATTCAAATTTTATCGATGGTATTGATGGTAAAGTGGCTCGCTATTTTAATTGTTCCACAACTTTCGGGGAATTTTTTGATGCAGTAAGTGATGCTTTATTATTTTTGACAGCTTTTACAGCAGCAGCCATCTATGGTTATGCAGATCCCCTTCATGTAGCAATTTTTTTGATCCTCGGAGTAATAAATGCTTCTGGTCGTATTATTTTTGTTAAAAGAACAGGAAGGGTTACCAATTTCCGCAGTTATGCTTCTGAAATACTGGGAGCAGTGTCCTTCTGGACCATTGTCGCTTTGTATCTGGATTTTTATGTCAAAGCTGTGATGCTGGTATTGATAATCATGTCAACCTTGATCGTCGTACACGATTATTATCGTATTCTGACCTATCCTCCTCTGGAGAAAAAAAATGTCTGAATATTTACAATTTCACTCTTATCATGGAGCAACCCTTTTTCAGGAAGTAGCATTTGGTTTTTTGATGCTGATCAACGGTCTTATTTTTGTTCCTGTACTATCTCTCAGGTTCTATAGAGCCTTGAAAGAATACAGAAAAACAGACAAAAATACTCCTCAGACTAAAATCCTTGATTTGAAAGATCGATTTTTCGGTTTTGGCTTGGGCGTAATCGTTCTCAGTTTGGTTCTGCTCTCCGGAATCAGAGTTCTTTATGTATATTTACCTGAAGCTTTTGACAAATGGTAGATTTTTCCCTGTTTTGAAACAGGTACGAACTGGTATAAATTAATGCTTCATCTTCTCAGACCTCTTAAAGAAAAAATGTATGATCCTCTGGGCCGAAAGCTTCAGGGTGTTTCCCCCAATTTTATTACATTTCTTTCCCTGTTTCCGGGGCTGGGTGCCGGAGTAGCTTGGTATTTCGGGGGAACAGTCGGTTTATTGCTGGCTTCCTTTTTGACTCTTGCCAATGGCTTTCTGGATCTGCTGGATGGTCATCTTGCCCGTTCCCAGTCAACTACCTCCGATCTTGGGGATTTTCTCGATTGTGTAGTTGATCGCTATACCGATGTGGCTATTCTTACGGGAATAGCTTTCAGTGTCTATGCAGATTCCCTTCTGGCTCATTTGGCCATTGTGGCTGTTTTACTTGTTTCATTTCTGGGAAGTCAAAGTCAGGCCAGTGGAGGCAAACGAGTGGAAGCGGGCATCTTAGGCAGAGCCGAACGCCATTTTCTGCTGATAATTTTTCCTCTGGTGCAAATTATTTCCCTTAAACTGGGTTATCCCACCTGGTGGAAATTTACTCCGGTGGAATGGTTGCTGTTGGTTCTGGCTGTTTTCGGCCACTTGACAGCTTTATTCAGAATAAAAGAGGGTTACAATATGTTAAAGGGAACTAACTAGATCCAGGAGTAAAAATGAGTTGTTCAATAAAAACCGCAGTAATATCCATCTTGGGAAAAAAAGAAATATACCAAAGAAAAATCGGAGGATTGACTCTGATCGATCGTCATATTTTACGCTTTTACTACCATGGTGTTAAAAATATAATTATTCTCGATAAAAACAAAGTTCTTTCAAATTGGGAATTTTCAAGAAACTACAAAGATTTGAATTTGAGTTTTTCTGCTGATTCAACTATCACATCCGATTATTATTTTCTGGCTCAGGGCAACATGGTTTTCAATAAGAAAATTCTTGATTTGCTGGAATCTGATTGTTGTCAAAACGACGATCAAAATGAATTGAATGCAATCAGAGCTGTTGTTGGCAATAAAAGAGATGGTGCCAGTTGGACGGCTGCATCAAAAGGTATCTGGTTGGCACAAAAATATCAGTGGACCGGGATTGCTCTGCTTCCCAAAAACAGTTTTGATGGAGAAAAATTGAAAACAGCAGGTGCGGCGGAATTTTTGGAAAATGGATTAGCTCGGGAAGAAGTTAAAATACTGGAAAACCGGGAATCTTTATTTTTTCATGTGATTAACAATCGCAAAGATGCAGGCAAAACTGGCAGGTTGCTGTTCTACTCCCTGCGTAAACCCCAAGATGGGATTATCGCCCGTACTTTGAACCGCCCCTTGTCTTTGCCGGTGAGCAGATTGTTGGCTCCTTTGCCGTTTACTCCCAATCAACTTAGTATACTCAACGGGTTGTTGGCGGTTGCTTCGGTTTTCTTTCTGGTTTGGGGACATTCTTTGTTGGGGTTATCCTTTTATTTATCCGGGGTTCTGGGTGGAGTATTCATGCAGTTGTGCTCAATTTACGATGGTTGTGACGGAGAAATAGCCAGAGTAAAATATCAGTACACTCATTTTGGTGATTGGCTTGATACAATTGTGGATGATATTACCAATTGCATTTATTTTGCAGGAATAGCGGCCTGGGCTTATTATTACACTGGACAGCAAAGGTTTATTTATATGGGAATTGCAGCCTTTGTGGGGCAATGGATTGCCAATTATGTCATGTACTATTATCTCATCAAAGTAGCCGGAACCGGCAATAATCAAGATTATCAAGTTGGATTTTCTGATGAAAAAGATGGAGGAGTCTCAGGCAGAGTTCTCAACAAGGTTAAATACCTCACCAAAAGGGATTTTCATTTGTTCATGTTTTTTGTGCTTTCCCTTTTTGGTATTCTTCATATTGGAGCTTATCTCATTTTCGCCTTTGCTGTAAGCGCGGGAATAATTTTTTCTATCCAGCACATTCAATTGCTGGTGAAAGGAGTACCACAAAATGACCAAACTGATGATCAGACTGACTAGTATTTATCTGGTATTTGGAATTATGGGTATTTCTTGTGCAACTCAATACTACCAAAAGGGCAAAGCTTCTTTTTACGGCGCCAAGGGTGGAAAAACAGCAAGTGGCGAAAAGGTAAACCCCAAGGCCCTTACCGCTGCCCACAAAAAGCTTCCCTTCAATACTATTGTTGAAGTTATAAATTTACGAAACAAGAAAACAGTAAAAGTGAGAATCAACGACAGAGGACCTTATATAAAAGGAAGAATCATCGATTTGACCCCGGCAGCCTTCAAGAAACTTGATAATCCGAAAAGAGGAGTTATTCCCGTAAAAATCAGAATAATCAAAAAGGGTTCCGGGAAAAGAAAGAAAAAAAATTCCAAAATAAAAAAGATGGGACCTTTTGGTCCTGGTAAACCAGGTTGGGAGGATTGAACATGAGAGTTAACCTTGCAGGTTTCAATGTAGACAAAACTATTCTGGAAAAAGACAGCAATCTAAGCTCTGATCAATTGACTCCCGAGATAATCAGTGCAGCTTATGCCAGAATCAGCAGAAGTACAGACAGGGTTGAAGTATTAAGGAAAAAAGCTGCTGAAAATGTCAAAAAAGCAAGGCGCTCCAATCGCAATATTGTTTTTGAAATGGGGCACAGTTCCATAGCTGAGCATGCTGTATTCAATCTTGATGTAGAAGGTGTAAGTCGTTTGGCTCTCGAAGAAATTGAAAGACACAGACTGGCAAGTTACACAGAAAAATCCCAAAGATATGTTAAGGTGGGCAGTGATTATCTGATTCCTGAAGAATGGCAGCTTCCGGATTTGCAAAAAAAGTTGGAACGATTGCATCGGGAGTGTTCTGATTTTTATTTTGAACTTCTGGACAGGAAGGTTTCCGGAGAGGATGCTCGCTATTATCTTCCTTTAACTACAACCGGACAGGTGGGGATAACTGTCAATGCCAGAAGTGCAGAACATATGATTCTGGCTTTTGCCGCTTCTCCTCTGACTGAAATGAGAAGATTGGGAAAATCTCTTTTGAATGTTTTACACAAAGTTACTCCTTCGTTGATCAGATATGTTGAACCTTCAATTTATAATCAACGTGAGTATTCCATCGGTCTATGTCCTGCTGTTACTGCAGGTGGATTCTCCGGAGAAAGGATTGACAGGAATAATACAATCTCAAATCAATACGGAACCACGGCAATTGTCAGGCTCCATTCTTTCCAGGAACAAGGTGATGATTTGATTCTGGCCATGAGAAAAATGCGTAAAGAAGGTATTTCCCTGGAAGTGGCAAAAAAAGCGGTATTTGCCATGGATGATGCCAAAAAAAAAGCTTATTACCGCAACCTTTATCAAGACATCAAAGCCTGGGATGCTTTGCCAAATGAGTTTGAACATCTCAGTTTTACCTGGGAGATTCTCTTGTCAGGAGCAGCTTTTGCTCAGTTGAAAAGACATCGTCTGGCTGGAATGAGTTTCGGGCCTTATCAGGCAACTAATGGTTTTACCCATCCTGCTTCAATTCCTGAAGATATGTTGCAAAAAGCCGATGATCTGGTGGGAAAATCTCAAACCACAGCAGAAAATGTTGATGGTCCGGCGGCTGTTTATGCTTTGTTGTCAGGATTTCGCAGAAGGTTAATTTGGAGCGTTAATCTCAGGGAACTTTATCATTTTTCTCGTTTGCGTCAGGATATTCATGCTCAATGGGATATCAGATTAATCGCCGACAAAATAGTTAATGAAGTTCAGAAAATAGTGCCATTAGCCGGTGCACTCCTGGGAGGGAAAGACAGTTTTACGGAAGTGAAAAATAAGGTTATGCAAGATTAATGGATATACAAATCAACTCTCGTAAAGATCTGGTTGAATTCAGGTTTATTCTTCCCCTGGATCAAATTGGCTATTTTAAATTTATTTTGGAGGGATATGAAGAATTTGGCTACCAATCTTCAAAAAAACAAAGTGAAATTGTAACTTGGACTGTACTTGAAGATTTTCAGCAACCTGCTTTTAAATTGTTGACGGCAATTTTATCGCAAAAGTTTGATTAAAAATAACCAGGTTTTGTTTTATTTGATTTTTGATTTTACCAATTGACCTGCTTTAAGATTGATTATTTTTTCTTTGGTTGTATTTTTTTCTTCATTGATCACAATCACCTTGGCTTTAATCTTACTTTGATTCCACAGAGGGGGAAGGGCAATTTCAATGGTGCTGTTTGGAATTCCAGGTATTGTTCTTTTTTGGCCTTCAAGAAGTTTGATGGCGACTGTATTATTTTTGGAAGTTTTCACCAATACTCTGGCCGGACGCCATTTGAGTCGCACATTGATTTTTCTGGAACTCATATCTTCATTTATTTTTATAGTTTTGGAATAACATAAAGGGTGTTTGAGTGTAATTGTATGTTCTCCCGGACCAGGTCTTATTTTTGAAATTGCAGGAGGACGCGGACCCCATTGTCCCAGATATTTTCCATTGAGAAAAAGCTTGATCTGACCTTGGGGAAAAGGAAGCAGTTTGAAAGTTCTTGAATCTGGAGGAAAAGCCTTCAATCTCTTTTTTTTATTGATGCGGATTTTGGGATTTGGCAGCAGTCTTTTCAGTTGTTTTGTTTGAGAGTTGTTTTTATTGTCTTTGTCTTTTTCAGAAGAATCTTGGTTATGGATGATTTTTATCTGAGTTGCATCTTGCATTTTGGAAATCGGTGGATCAAAAAAATTCTGAGTAGAAAGAGGTAAAAAATTATCCTGATCATTTTTTTGAGTATTTTTATGTTTTTTCCGAAATGAAGGCAGTTTGAATGCTGTTTCAGTGTGTTTGTTTTTTGGGGAATTGGGTAGAAAAAATAAATAAATGGCGATAAAAATGATGATGAGCAGTAGAACCGCCAGACCAACAGTTTTTAGAAGTAATTTTTTGAGTTTTGTTCGAGAATCATGACAGTTCAGCCAGATTTGTTTGACTTCATCTTCTTCGGGAGCAAGATATAAAAGTCGGGAAATTATTTGCAGCCCCAGAGGTTTTTTTCCTTTTTCTTCAGCTACTTTGATTAAAGACTTTATTATTTCAGATTCTATCTTTTTGTCAGTATTTTCCGGTTCCAGCAACAGTTTGGAACTCAATTCAGCAAATTCTTCTTTTTCAATTCCAGACCAGGAAAGAATTTTTTCGATTCTGGACAACAGGAGAGCAACATTTTCAGGACGATTTTGAGGTTCCCGAGACAGGCAACTTCTGATGAGGTTGGCGCAGTGAACACCCATGTCGGGTTTTTTTGCTTCGGGATCCTGGTATTCCACTTCGGCAATTTTTACCAGGACAGCGTGGGTATTGGAGCCGTAAAAAGGAGATTCACCTGTAGAAAGCTGGTAAAGAATAATTCCCAAGGAAAAAATATCCGATTTTTTACCCGCCGATTTTCCTTTGATGATTTCCGGTGACATATAGGCTGGGGAACCAAGGATTTGTCCTGTGGAAGTAATCCCTGGATTTTCTATTACTCTTGAAATCCCGAAATCCATGAGTTTTATTTTGCCTTCATGGGTGATCATTATGTTATCAGGCTTGATATCACGATGGATAATTCCATTTTCGTGGGCATGCTGAAGAGCAAGTGTAATTTGGTAAAAAATCAGAAGAGCCGATTCAGCCATTTTCAATTTGTGTTTTTTAAAAAATTGCCCCAGAGTGATTCCTGAAATGAATTCTGTTACAATATATGCCTGTTCGGATTTTGAACCGGAGTAGTCGTAAACTTCTGGAATAAGAGGATGTTTGAGTCGGGCTACAGCTCGAGCTTCGGATTCGAGTCGAATACGGGCTTGTTCATCCTGAGCCAGGTAAGGATGAAGAAGTTTCAAGGCGACTTCACGTCCCAAGGAGGTATCTTTGGCTTTGTAGACAACAGCCATTCCTCCTCTTCCGACTTCTTCCAGGATTTTATATTTGCCGATTTTTTTTACTGACATCTTGATTCCATAATTAGAATTAGCTGCTCAGATGAACAGAAATCAAAGACTAACAACTAAAACGGGAACTTGCCAGTTCTCGTTTTAGGATGGGAGTTATTGGCTGGAGCTCAATTCAATGATAACATGGCGATATTTTTAAAAAATATTAACTCTAACCACTCTCTTCACCAAATAATTTTTCAGGATTAAATTTTTCCACCTCTTGTTTGAGATAATAATTATGACTGAGTTCAGTGTCTTTCTGCAAGATATATTTTGCATCTTTTCTGGCATTTATCAAAAAATCCAGAAATTTATTCTGATTGAGCAGTTTCTCGTATTTTAAACCATAGGCTCCGGATTGTCTGGTTCCGATTATTTCCCCCGGACCCCGCATTTTCAGATCCTCTTCAGCCAGTTTAAACCCATTTGAGTTGTTTTCTATTATTTTCAGTCTTTTTTTTCCCTCCGGAGTTGGATTGTCCGCTTGAAAAAGATAGCACCAAGCTTTTTTGTTGAAACTGCGACCCACTCTGCCTCTCAACTGGTGTAATTGAGCCATTCCAAAACGATCAGCTTCCAAAATTACCATTATTCCCGCATCGGGGATGTCCATTCCCACTTCGATGACGGTTGTACTGATTACAATATTGATTTCACCCTTTCTGAATTTTTCCACTATATTGTTTTTTTCTCTGAAAGATAATTTGCCATGGAGAATACCCAATTTTCCGTTGTTGAGATTTTGTTTGAGATAGGTGGTAATTTTTTTGATATCTATTCGATTGAGTTCATCTCCCTTGTCAATAAGGGGCGAAACCACAAAAGCTTTTTCTCCTTCGGCCAATTTTTTGTCAATTTTTTCGATAGTTTTGATTTTTTGTTTTCTGGTTTTGCAGATGGTGGTATTAACTTCCATTCTACCCGGTGGAAGATCGGGGATAATGGACTGCTCCAGATCTCCAAAAGCGGTGAGAGCCAGAGAGCGAGGAATAGGGGTTGCTGTCATGACCAGAAGATGAGGAATTTCATATTTGTTTTTTGTTGCAAGTCGAGCTCTTTGCTCAACTCCAAAGCGATGTTGTTCATCAACAATCACCAGACCAAGATCATTGAATCTGACCCTTTCCTGGATTAAAGAGTGGGTTCCCACCAGCAAATTTATGTACCCGGATTCCAATAGAGCCAGAATGGTTTCACGACGGGAGGGAGATACTTCTGTGGACAGCAGTTCAATTTTGTAACCGAGTTTTTCACACCATATTTTCAAATTATGAAGGTGTTGATTTGCCAGGATGGTTGTAGGAGCCATGAAGGCTACCTGCCTGCCGGTCATCATTACTTGGGCCGCTGCCAGGAAAGCAGTAGCTGTTTTGCCCGAACCGACATCTCCCTGGAGCAAACGACACATTGGGGAACCTTTTGCCAGATCTCGGGTGATCTCTGCTGTTGCTTTTTTTTGACCGGGAGTTAAATCAAATGGGAAAACAGGCAATATTTGTTTTTGATGCTCGGGATTAATTCGACAACTGATTCCTTTTTGATTGGATTTTCTTTTTAAGCCCAGACTAAGTTGAAGATAAAAAAGTTCTTCATAAACCATTCGATTGAAAGCTCGATGATCTCCGGCAGCCAATTTTTCCAATTGAGAAATCGAAATATCGGAGTTGGGTTGATGGATTATTTTACGGCTTTCATACCAACTGGGAAAATCATATTTTTCAATTATTCGAGCAGGGAGAGGATCTTGAATTTTATCCAGGTTCTCAAATACTAGTTTCAATGCGTTTTTGATCAATTTGGTCAGTTTGTTCTGACTTATTTTTCCTGTTTTGGGATATTGAACAAAAAAACCTTCAGGTTGTTCGGTGCTGAAAGCGGGATGGGAAAAATTGAAAACTCCTCTGTTGTAACCGGGTTTTCCCCAAAAAAAATAAGTATTACCTTTTTTCAACTGTCCTAAAAATCCAGGCCAAATTCTGAACCAGTTCAATTTGACTTTGCCTGTTTGATCAGATGCTGTGATGAAAGCTCTGTTCCTGTTGGGGTATATACTGTTTATTTCGGCCTTGATCAGGGCTGTTTTACCTTCTTGAAGCTCGGAGACAGATGTAATTTTGCGCAGGTCTATATAGGATGAAGGCAAAATTCCCAGTAAATCAGAAAGAGTGTGAATGTTGACTTCTTCAAGTTTTTGTCTGCAAGCTGGTCCGCATCCTGAAATTTCCTCAACATTCGTATTTAGAAAGTTATCTCTATTGTTTATTTTTTTTTGAGTTTTGCTTGATCTTCTTTTTTGAGTTTTTTTTTCTTTAAGATCACCATTATCAAGTAATCTTAAACCCATCCCCGCAAGATATTTTTTTTTGGATAATGAATTTTCCAGATTCAGTTTGTTTAGCCAGCTTTTTCCTTTGGAGGAACACTTTTTGATGTTTTTTGAAAAATCAAGGATGACCCCCCAATTTTCAGAATTGGGAACTTGGATAAAACGAGAAAGGTGTGTTCTTAAACTGCTTGACATCTACTAATTAGCCTGACATGTACAGCCGAATTACCCAACTGCAATCTTTGCTCTCAGGTTTTAATTGAGATATTTCAGTTTGGCAGGTGGTTTGGATGAAAATTATTTGAAAGTGAATTCTAATTTATGGTCGCAAAGGTAAAAGGTGTCACCTTCGTCTATTCGCTTGTTGTCGATTCTAATACCATTGAATTCGATTCCGTTGGTGGAACCAAGATCTTTTATGTAATAACTGCCGTTACGTTTGATGACGGCTGAATGTTTTCGGGAAATATTGGCGTCTTTCAGAGTCAAATCACAAAGTCGAGAAACTCTTCCGATGATAAATTGATCTTTTTCAACTGGATATTTTTCTCCGTTATATTTTATGTAGAGAGTGAGAGGAACAGCTTCGGGTTGGGAATCTCCAAAAATGTCGTTATCTACACTGAAAGAACCACTATTGCGCTTTTTAATTTTACCCGGCAAAGGGGGAGGGCTTTTTCTGGAAGTGGAAAATTCGATAGTAGGGGGATTGGGAGAGTTAGAGTACATTTGAGCCCCAGGTTTTTCATTGGAGAGATAACCTTTGTTTTTGGCGTAATGTCGCATGGAATCATTGATTAAATAATCAATGGAAACTGTGAATTCATTAGCCATTTGTTCAAATGCTTCCCAAAGAGCATCTCTGCAGTAGAAATGTCTCATAGATTTACGAGAATCCATTATTGTTACCTCCATTAAAAACAGGATAAAAATAAATTTTTTCTAAATCAGCAACTTGTATAGTTGAAACTGGTATTTAGCTTAATATTACAGGAATTAAAATAAAATGATACGAAAAACCAGTTATCTGGTTTCCATTCCAGAATGGGGGTTATTGGCTGAATAAGAAGTTGGATTGAGAGGCGCGGAGTAACTTCGCAGAAATAGTTGATACTATTTACGAAGTTAAAACAAAGTAAATCAATTCAACTTCCGTGCTCAGACGGTGACCTTCCTTTTTGGAACGGGAATTATCTAATTTACAAAAACCCAAAGAACATTTTTAAAAATCCAGTTTCAAATCTGAATATAGACAGTTTTAATTATTTGGATCGGTTTTATTTTTTAATATTGGATTCAAGAGTTTTCAAGCCCTTTTTTGAAAACTCTCCCAAAGTTTGATTCCATTTTGGAATAACTCTCTTGTCCATAGCAAATTTCTGTAATGTTGAAATATCTGTAACTTCGCCATTTACGCTTAAACCCCAGATGGCAGGAAGGAGATCTTTCAATTTGTCTGATTTAACTCTTCTGCGAAGAACTTCCAGTAAATTTTGTTGATCAAGGGAGGAAAAACTCCTCACTATTCCCTGAAGTTTTTTGTATGACATGGGCAGGGAAATATTATTCAGAAGGAAAACAAGTCCTTTTTTTCCTCCCGAGTAGATCAGTAAACGATAGAGAGGAATCATTATGGATTTCCTCAGTTTGTAAAGGTTGTTTTCAAGGTTCATGGTAAAAACTTTTTTGACCAGATTGAAATTATCTTTTGGCAATTTGCATTTACGGGGAACACTTAAGCCTTCAATAGTATAATTAGCTTTTTGAACTATATTTTCACTTTCAAAATTCTTTGTTTTCAAAGCAATCAGCAGGGTTTTGAAATCTTTGTAGAGCAAAGTGCACGAAAGGGGATCGTCAGTAAGTTGAGCCAAAGCTTTGTGAACAGCTTTGCGAACTTCTTGTTTGACATTTGGTCTTATGAATTTTTTCAGATATTCACTGGCTCCAGGAGTGTTGAACGTTCCCAAAGCTCTAATTGATTCCAGATTTCCTCTTCCGGATTTTTTCAGGGAGGTCAGAATTTTTTTACCAGCATTGATTTTATCTTTTTCGGATCCATATTTTTTGATTAATTCAAATTGTTCTTTTTGTACAGATTTAGGCAAGGTTGTATTGTAGTTTTTGATAATGTTGTTTACCAGATGGTTTTTAAAAAGTTTAAAGTAGGCTTTGTAAATTTTGTTTTTTCTGGTTGGTATTTTTCTTCTTATGATACTGCGTCTATAAATTACCCTGATCTCGTCTCTGCGGTTACTGAAATCATCTATTAACCATTTGGCATGGTTTTCAGCAAGCTTATTTCTGGGATTGGTGCCAAGATGATTCCAGATAATCTCAAGAGTTTTTTTAATTTTAAAGTCGCCTTTTTTAACTCTGGTAATAAAATTCTGATTATACCAATTACTGATTTTACCGGCGCTTGTTTTTTGGGAGTCAGTACTTAAAAATGGGAAAATTCCCAGTAGAAAATCTTTTGCGAGATGACCTTTCTGTTTGTTTTTAAGTAATTCGAATATTTGAGGCAATAGATTCTTCAGAACTTTTTTGCCTTTGTTTTTATTGTTTTTGGAAAGACCGGAAATAATTGAAGCAGCTCTGGAAACTCGATCGAGATTGATCAAAGCCAATACCGCCTTGATAGTTTTAGAGGCAGAAGTATCAGGTTCTTTGTAAATTCTGTAGATCTCCTCCTTGTTTTTTTCTTCTTCTAGTTGTTCGATACTTTTTTCTTTTTTGTTGCAGGAAAAGTTGGAAAAAAGAAGAATTGAAGTGAAAAAGTAAAATCTCAAAGTTTTCATATGACAGCATTTCCTTTTTGTTGCAAAACGACTACAAACTCTTGCAAGCATACTAACTAGTTCCCATCCCAGAATGGGGGTTTTTGACTGAATGAGAAGTTTGCCTCAGATGTGCGGAGTAACTGCGCCGACATAGTTGACACTATTTCAAGCAGTTACGACAAAGCAGATGAGGTGAAATTCCGCATTCAGGCGATGACCTTCCTTTTTGGGATGGGAACTAACTAAATTGGTGGTGAAGAACAAAAACACCTGAGTGTTGCTTCAAGTTAAAATACTAATTATAGTTCAACTTAATTTTTTAACAAATACTTCACCTTCAATGATACATTTTTTTGAATACTCTTTCAAGTTTAAGATAATAGTGGATATGAAGACTCGTGCAGGATGAAGTAAAACAGGGGTGAATTATTAGGTTGGAAGATTAGTTGTCAGGAAACTTTTGCTTTATACTCAATGTGAGGCATTGTTCTTTGTTTTACGACCATTTTGTCGATTATGCATTTATGGACTTTCTCCATGGAAGGAATTTCATACATAATATCAAGCATGATATCTTCCATAATTGCTTTAAGACCACGAGCTCCCATTTTGCGTTTGTATGATTCTTCGGCTATTTCTTGCAGAGATTCTTTGGCAAATACAAGTTCAATATTTTCCAGGGAAAACATTTTTTGGTATTGGGCTACCAGTGAGTTTTTTGGTTTCCACAAAATTTCTTCGAGATTATCAACAGTAAGATCATCAACAGTAACAATTATCGGAACTCTTCCCATAAATTCAGGAATCATTCCATATTTAAACAAATCTTGATTCTGGATTTTGGAGCGAAGGAGATTTTTATCTTCTTCTTCATGTTTTACTGTAGCGCCAAATCCCATTCCTTTGTTGCCGATCCTTCTTTTGACGATCTCTTCAATTGAATTGAAAGATCCTGACAGAATAAATAGAATATTGGTTGTATCTACTTTGATATTCTTGCTTTTACGCAATTTAGACTTATTGGGGGAAAAGGTAATGGTTTTACCTTCAAGTAACTTCAGAAGAGCTTGTTGGACACCTTCCCCGGATACATCTCTGCCATTTCCGGAACTGGAACCCCGTTTGGCCAATTTGTCTATTTCATCAATAAAAATTATACCACGGGCGGTTTTCTCAATATCGCCGTCAGCCGATTGATAGAGATTTTTGATTAATGACTCAACGTCTTCACCTACATAACCTGCTTCAGTGAGTGTAGTTGCATCACCAATAGCCAATGGTACATCGAGTTTTTGAGCGAGAGTTTCTACCAGTAGAGTTTTCCCGGTGCCGGTAGGACCGACTAGCAGGATATTTCCTTTGGTAAGTTCTATATTTTTGGAAGCTCCGTTTTTTTGAGAATCCAGTCTTTTGTAGTGATTGTAGATTGCTACGGAAAGATATTTTTTTGCCTGTTTCTGACCAATTACATATTTTTCAAGTTCATTGTAAATGGTAATTGGTTTGTATTTCGAAATTGATTTGTTGAAATCTTCTTTCAGCAGCAAATTGTTGCAAACATTTACGCACTCGTTGCAAATGTAGACTTTCGGACCGCTGATTAATTTGCTTACATCTTTTCTGGATTTTCCACAAAAAGAGCATTTTATATCATCTAAATTCATTAGTTCACCACGATTTATCCTGGAGATAATTCCTGTAAATTTCCTGCTCTGACATAAAAGTTCCCAGATAAAAAAAATCTCGTTCTGAAGCTCAATCCAAGACTCTTATTTGACAGAAACTGGAAAGTATTTGCATTTAAGTATATTTGCAATAACAGAATACACCTCTGACAATTGATGTACTCTCATAAAGGTTAATATCACAGTTTTTTTTGCCGTCAACAGATAACCGGAAGATAGAAAAAAAAATCTGATGAAAAACCACATAGGGAAAGAAGAACTAAATCGCTCTCCATCCTTAAGCCAATTTAACGATTTATTTGCCATAGTCAATTATTCCTTATTTTTTCGGAAGAATAAACCTTAGATTAGTTCCCATCCCAGAAGTGGTGTTTTTGGCTGAGGGAAGAAGTTTGCCTCAGATGCGCGGAATAACTTCGCAAACATAGCCACAACTATTTCAAGAAGTTATGACAAAGCAGATGAGGTAAAATTCCGTCACCAGACGATGACATCCATTTTTGGGATGGGAACTAGATTATATCGGATTTCTGATTTTTCCCCCAATGTTGATTAAGCAGAATCATTTTCCAACAAAGGGTTGTAGTTTGGGAAAAGAGGAAGAATGCGACATAAATGTCATGTTGTTATTAAAATTTCTTATATTATAATAAATTTAGAGTTGATTATTTTAGTCATGTTTTTTTTGAAGAAACCCAATTATCTTATATTTTTGTGATGTTAAGAGTTTTGTCCTTTAATTGATGTTAATATCTTTGTTGGCATAAATTATGCTTCTATACCTTGCTGGTTGATTCCCATTTCAATTTGGGAACTATCTGTTTTTAACAGTTATTTTTTTGTGGAGGAAACCATGAAATACAAATTTTTTTCTATTCTTATCTTTAGCTTATCTCTGGTTTTTGCCAGTTGTTCCGATGACAGCAGTGCTGGCATCGATTCCAATAATACCAATAATTGGAACAACAATGATAGTGTCAACAATACCAATAATGGTTCCAATGTAAATATAGGGGGAGTACAGGATATAGGTGTTTTCAGACAAAAAGTCGAAAATGGAGAGATCCCGCCTTCCACCATGTTCGATGAGAATGGTTTTTTCTCTGAACATTATATTGATTATCCCTTTGATTCCTGTGGTGAAAATCTTTGCCTGAACGGAATGCTTGGACGTGGAATTTCGGTCATTAATAATGACTATATGAATGTTCTGCAGGTAGTGATCAAATCATATGTTGATCCGGTAAATTACGAAAGACCTCCTACAGATTTTTATGTTGTGTTGGATGTTTCAGGTTCGATGATCTATGAACAAAAATTGGAGTATGCAAAGCAAGGTTTGTTATACATGGTAGATAACATCAAAGAAGGAGACAGAATTTCTCTGATTACCTATAACTCAGATGTTTTTTACCCTTGGGATCTAGGTTATCTCACAAGTTCAACAGAAAAAGATGAATTGCGCGGTGCAATTTCAAGCTTGATGCCTTCAGGTGGAACCAACATTCACGGCGCTCTCGTCAGTGCTTTCGATAAAATTGCTCAAAGGGAAGATCAAAGCAGATATGCACGGATTGTTTTTGTTTCAGATGGTGAGCCTACTGCTGGTAACACAAATCTGGACGATATTATTGCCGTTGCTTCCCAAAATGCTTCTTCCAATGTTCAATTGACCAGTGTTGGTGTTGGCTATGATATCAATTACGATCTCATGAAAGAACTGGCTATGTATGGGGGAAATTTCTACTTTATTGAAGATCCAAGTGCTCTTTCTGATATTTTTGTTGAGGAATTGGATTTCTTCTCAGCACCGATAGCACAGGATGTCAGTATATCTGTAAATGCAACTTCAGACTTTTATGTTGGAGATGCTGTTGGATTTCCCGATTGGATTCAAGAAGGCAACGGTGGTTTTTGTGAATTTTCAGATATGTATGTTGTATCCAGAACCACCAATAACATAGAAGATCCCCATTCCAGACGAGGAGGCGGCAGTGCTCTCTTTGTTAAACTTATATCTCAGAATGATTTTAGAGACTTAAGCAATATCTACATTAATTTTGATTATTATGATCCCATAAATGATAAAGAAGTTCACCAGGAAGTTTCTGTGGATCAATTGGCTGGAGACGGAGTTGTTCCGGTGGACAACTATTATTCAGAAGAAGAAATGAAAAAAAGTTTTCTTATGCTTAATATTTATCTTGGAGTAAGAAAATCCCTGGAAGCTTTTGAAAAAGGTAATTACAAGGAATCTTACGAGGTTCTGTTATCCACCATAGAACATGTCGAATCCAAAAACTTGGAGCTCCAGGATGATGACATAGACGCTGATTTAATCCTGATGAACCAGTTGCTGAATAATATTTCCATATATTATAATCCCGGGTATGATGACGATCAGTATTGTGAAGAATATGGCTGCAATAATGATGATGTTGAATATGTTGATTATGGATGTTCTTCCACTAACACAACATCTTTACCTATTATCCTGGTTATTCTCTTTCCTGCAGCAATCCTCCTGAAAAAACAACTTTTCTAAAAAAAAATCCCGATCCGGGTTAGGAATCACCCCATTTCTTCCCTCCACTACTCTATGTAATTTTCCAATCTCCCTGCAATCCACAAAAAAAT
>JAWLEA010000074.1:0-16187 GCA_041686345.1 Polyangia bacterium
AAACCATTTTGAATATGGAAAAATTAATAACTGATAACGGAAACTAAAAGAAAATAAGTGCTAAACCGGAAAATCAAGACTGAATTGAATGATTCGCCCCTCTTCACTTTTTTCCCAAGCATTTGAATCTGTTTCGAAAAAATTCAGCATTTTGCGATTTTGCACCAGAACTTGAGCTTTCAACGTTTGTATTTTTTCTTTTTGAGCCAACTTGAGACAGGCAGCCAGTAGTTTTCTGCCAATTCCCCTGCGGCGTTGAGAATCTTTAACTGCAAAGGCAATTTGGGCTTCCTTCCCGGATTTAGAGAATTCCGCCATTCCAACTGCTTCTTCATTACCATCTATTTTGATAAAAGCGACCAGGATATGGAAATTTTCTTTTTCAAAAGATTTGTACAGATATTTGCCAATATTCTGCCCTGAACTGAAAAATCGCAACATTTTTTCCCGCTGGGTAAAAGAATGAAAAATTCTTCTGATGTCTTCGAGATCTGTAGGCAAAGCCTGCTTGATAGTGATATTTTCACCAGTTTTCAGTTGATGTCGATAGATAATTTCCGGTTTATAATCAAGAAAAACCGGGGAAAGAACAGGAAAATGAATTTTATTGACAACCTGGTTGTAAAGATCTTTTCTGAAATCGGGATGAGCTAGATGAATCAATCCCAAAGCTCTTTGTGTCAATGTTTTTCCCGCCAAATTGATTGATCCGTACTCAGTAACAACATAATCTATATTATTTCTTTTCAAGATAATACCTTCTCCGTCCTTGAAAAAAGGCAGAATATTGGTAGCACCATCCTTGTCCACAGAAGAGAAGGCCAAAATGGAATTACCTCCGGGAAACTTGCTGATTACACTGGCAAACTCATCCATACCGGCAATATCAGAATAAAAACCTCTTTCGTCATGACCGGCACAAACCTGACCGGAGAGATCAAGCTTTTGAGGTGTATTGATGGAAATAAACCTGGAATGCTGGCGAATAATTTTACTGGATGACACGTATTCGGCAGTTTTCATTTCCACAACCGGTGAATCATCAAGAAATTCATAGAACATTCTGGTTCCAATGGCAAAACTGGCCACAACCTTGCCCCTGTTTACTTCTTTGAATCTGTTGGTAACCACCCCTTCATTGATCAAATGCATCAACCAATCTGAAATTACAAAAGAATGGACTCCAATATCCTTTTTTAAAAAACTCTGTTTTACAGCATTCCAGGGGGCCGGACCTATACCCATCTGGATAGTGGCTTTGTCCGGAATCAGATAACTGATATTGCGACCAATACTCTCTGCAACTTTCAGAGGCAACTCGGGAGGTTCAAATTCGACAACCGGTTCGGAATGTTTTACAAAATAATCTATATCGCGAAAATGGAGAAAAGAATCACCGTGAGTTCTGGGCATGAACTGATTAATCTGTGCCACCACCAATTTTGCCCCTTCAATAGCGGCTCTGGTAATATCTACTGAAACCCCGAGGCTGAAATATCCATGACTATCGGGAACTCCCACCTGAATAAAAACAACATCCGGTGCCTTGTCGTATTTGAAAGACTCTGTTATTTGAGCAGGTTGCCCAGGAATGTAATCGGCTTTGCCTTCCAAAAAAGATTGACGCTGTTTGCCGGTCAGAAAATAATATGAAGGTTTGGGATAATAATCGGAACTCAACAGGGGAACTTCTCGAAAAGACCAGCCGAAAATAAGATGAAGGCCCTTTTTTTCCACTTGGGGCAGCAGTTGATCTACCAGATAAGCCGGTTCTCCTGCTCCGGTTCCAATGAATATTTTGCTGCCATCTGTAATTTCCCTGAAAATTTCTTCACAATCTTTAGTTGAAGCACGAATATACTTCCGCCAGTTATAGATTGTCATCAGGTAACAGCTCCTTTTACCGGACTGACTCTGTCGACTATTTCCAGACCATAAGCTTTAATTCCAGCCAATTCGTACTGGTGTTCGGTAATCAATTTCAGTTTTCCGACCCCGAGTTCCTTCAATACCTGAGCTCCCAAGCCGAAATTATGTTTTTTTGTATTCAAAACATCTTCATCCTGAGGCTCAATGATGTGGGTATTCATGCATTCACTCAGACTGAAAGTTCCATCGTCAATATAGACAATAATACCCTTTCCGGCCTCTTTTATCATTTCCAGAGAACGCTGCAACACCTGTCCGCAATTACAACGTCCAATCTGAAAAAGATCGGAAATATGGCAACCCCGGTGCATTCGAACCAGAATAGGTTCTTCTTCATTAATTTTCCCCAGTGAAATAGCCATCAACTCTCTTTCACTCACAGGTGAAGTAAATATGCTTACATCCATTTCGACAGATTCACCTGATATTTCAAAAGGAAATTTGCGATGGATCTTTTCTTTGACCAGAGACTCATGATTTAATCGGTAAATAATCAGATCATTCACAGACAACATGGTCAATTTGTGTTCCAGGCAAAATTTTTCCAAATCATCTCTTCTGGCCATGGTTCCATCTTCATTCATCACTTCGCAGATGACTCCTGCGGGAAAAAGACCAGCAAGACGAGCCAAATCAACACTGCCCTCAGTCTGACCCACTCTCACCAGAACCCCTCCTCTTTGTGCTTTCAATGGGAAAACATGTCCGGGTGAAATTAAATCGTCAGGAGTCGCATCTTTGGCAACAGCGGTTTTGATGGTTTTAGCTCTGTCAGCTGCACTGATTCCGGTGGAAACTCCTTTGCGAGCTTCTATGGAAACTGTGAATGCCGTGTTAAAACGGGATGAATTGTCTTCTACCATCATCTTGAGTCCTAATTGTTCAATTCTTTCAGGCATGAGAGTAAGACAAATCAGTCCACGACCGTATTTTGCCATAAAATTTACAGCTTCCGGGGTAACTTTTTCAGCTGCCAGAACCAAATCACCTTCATTTTCTCGATCTTCGTCATCCGTAAGGATAACCATTCTTCCGGCCTTAATCTCATTTATTGCCTTTTTAACTCGCAAAATGGCTTCCTTTTCATTTTCACTGAAAAACATTATTTACCTCGATTCAAGGTTATTAACTGTATATCTGGCTATTAAATCTACTTCAATATTTACCGGTTCTCCCGGTTTGAGATATTGCAAAGTTGTTTCCCTGACTGTGAGGGGAATAACTGCCACGGTAAATCTGCAACCTGTCACTTCCACCACTGTAAGAGAAACCCCGTTGACGGCAACAGATCCCTTGGGGGCAATAAATTTCCTGTATTTAGCTGGAAAACTAACGGTCAGGCTGAACTGACGCCCCTTGTTGACAATTCTGGCCACCCTGCCCTGGCAATCAACATGGCCGGAAACAAAATGGCCGTCAAAACGACCTGTTGCAGGAAGAGCTCTTTCCAGATTCAATTTCCGACCTTTTTGCCAAGTGGAAAGAGTGGTGCGTTTAACGGTTTCTCCAACTGCATCAACCATAAAGGTTTTGTTGGCAGGATTTTTGTCGACACAGGACAGACACATTCCTTCTACACAGATGCTGTCTCCAATTTTGATTTCATCCAGAGGAAACCGGGATTGCACAACTGCTTTGAAAGATCGCGCTTCCGGTCTCAATTCCTTGAGAATTCCAATTTCTTCAATAATACCTGTAAACATTTTTGTTGTTAAAACTTTCCTTGAAAGAGCAAATCTTCACCGATCCTGCTGCAAGTGTAACTGGAAAGACGTTTCATATCTTTTACCAGATATGATTTTCTTGAACCGAACCCATTAACGGATGAATTGTCCAGCATAAACACCGGTGCATAAAAAAGAGCAACTTCATCCACAATTTGCTCTTCAATCAAAGAAGCGGCCAATCTTCCCCCCCCTTCAACCATAACCCTGTTTAAACCAAGATCAGCCAATTTGTTAAAAACAAAATGCAGATCAAGATAGCCATCAGATTGAACCGGACACTTAATTAGTTTTGCCGGCAGAACTTCTTCTTCTGATATTTCCAACTTATCGGAAACAACAAAATAAACCTGTCCTTCTCCATTTGTAAAAATATTGGCTTGGGGATTGAAATGCTTCAACTTGGCGTCAAGAATTAACCTTGCAGGATCTTTTCCCCCGGGCAAACGGCAATTCAGCCTTGGGTTATCGCTGGCATAAGTGTTGCCCCCAACCATAACCCCGTCCACAAAGTTTCGCCACTCATGAACAAGGTGCCTCGAACCGGAAGAAGAAATATAACGACTTTCTCCGGTATGATCAGCTATTTTTCCATCCAGGGTAAGAGCCAGTTTCAAAAGTAGGTGAGGACGATTTTTTCGAATGCGGGAAAAAAAACCTTTTACCATTTCACGTCCCTCTTCCAAAAGGATATTTCCCTCGACCTTCAACCCGGCATTTCGGAGAAAAGCACCTCCACCACCTGCTTTCTGATGGGGATCATTGACTGAAAAATAAACAGCGATAATCCCGGCATTTTTAATGGCTTTGGAACAGGGAGGTGTTTTACCGAAATGATTGCATGGTTCCAAGGTCACATAAATAGAAGCACCTTTAGCTTCTATTCCGGCATCTCTGATAGCTTCAATCTCGGCATGAGGCCTGCCTGGTCCTTGATGCCACCCTCTACCTAATATTTTGTTGTTTTTAACTATGACAGCCCCTACAGGAGGATTAGGAGCAGTACGACCCAGACCTTTTTTAGCTAATTTGAAGGCTTCACGCATGAATTTTTCATGCCTGGACATATTTTGCACTCTGATATTCTTTCTAGACCTTAATGAGTATAATCAAACTCTGTACCTGACTCATTGCGGAGATTCGATTTTTTTGATTCTTCTCAGGTGACGGCCTCCCTCGAACTCGGTGTTAAGAAAGGTGTCAACGATATATTGAGCCAGTTCATAACCTGTGGTTCTACCGCCAAGACACAACACATTGGCATTGTTATGTTGTCTGGCTTTGGTGGCACTGTATGATTCTGAACAAAGAGCAGCTCTAATTCCCGGGACTTTATTAGCAGCGATGGACATTCCCAGTCCGGTTCCACACATCAAAATTCCCATTGAACCTTTGTTTTGTGATACTTCAGCACACAAATCTCTGGCTATGTCGGGATAATCTACAGATTTACCCGAGAAGGTGCCAACATCATCGATCTCGTATTCATTGCCAACCAGATGGATCTTCAGTTTTTCCTTGAGCTCAAAAGCTCCATGATCGCTTCCGATGAAAACTTTCATGGTTTATCTTCCTCTGACTAGTTTATCGTATTTTCTGCTTCTGTAACTTCCACAAGTTGGACAAGCACGGTGGGGAAGACAAAGCTCATCGCATTCCGGGCATCTGCTAAGATTGGGGGGAGTGATTCTGTCGTGATTTGCACGTCTTTTATCTCTTCTTGATTTTGATTGTCTTTGTTTTGGTACTGCCATTTCTAACCTCTTTCAAATTCATCTTTGCTCATTGAAAAACTCAAATGAAAACAAAGAGAAATAAAAACTGAACTTAATATTCAGTTCGATTTAAACGGTCATAAAAAGTGAAAATCCTGAAATTCTAAAATATTTCGGGATTATTCAAGCTTCAAATTCTTTAATTTCTGCCAGCGAGGATCGACCTCGTCCTGTTCATCTTCTTCACTGAAGCCCTTATCGTAATCAATTCCCTGGCAATTCTCTGAACAAAGTGAATGCTGAGGAATCTCCAAAGCTATTATGTCTAATAGGTGGGGCTTGAGCTTTATAATATCGTCTTGATAATAAAATGTACTGAGATCTTTTTTTTCCAGTTCGATTTCATCGTCTTCAGGTCTAAAATCTTCTTCCATAAAAAACATCTGGAGGTTTTTGTCAATTTTAAAATTGAATTTTTCCAGACACCGAACACAAATCAACTCAATATTTCCCGTAATTTTACCTTCCAGATAGATGGAATCATCGAATTTTCGGGCATTTATGAAAGCATGGGCATTGTTGGATTTATTATTTGCAATATCTGAAGAAATACCATTGATGTCCTCAGCTTCAAGATAGAAGTCAAAATTCTCGACACCTTTTTCCAGATCTGTCAATTTAATAGTAAAAGCATCCATAAAAATAACCAATTATTGGGATTTGATTTTGACGAACGTCAAAAATTATGACGGCCAAAATAGGGTAAAATGACTTTGTTGCTCAAGTTCGTCCGGCGGATATATTAGGCAAAGCTAAAATGAAGTCAAGGCTTTTTTCAGGTTTAACCATGATAACACCAATGAGAATGATGAAAATATGAATAGTTGAAATGTAGAAATGACCAGTGTAGTAAATATTAAATTATTTTAGCAGATGAGCCGGGGTGAAAGGAGATATTTTTCTTAGATTTTCAATAACCTCGGGCAATATTTCCAGCAAATAATCAACTTCTTCTCTGGTTGTATATTTGCTGAGTGAAAATCTGATGGAGGAATGACAAAGTTCAAAGGGAAGTCCCATGGATCTGAGAACATGACTTGGTTCAAGAGAATCAGAAGAACAGGCACTGCCGGAAGATGCAGCTATATTTTCATTACTGAGCCGCAATAAGATAGCTTCTCCTTCGATATATCTGAAAGTTATATTGCTGGTGTTGGGAAGACGCTTAACAGGATGACCAAGGATTTCGATTTCCCGAATCCTTTTTTCCACCTCTTTTTCAAAATAATCTCTCAGTTCCCTAATTGCCGAGCTTTCCTTATCCATTCCTTTTTCGGCCAATTTTGCAGCTTCCCCCAGAGCGACAATATTGGGTACAGGAGTAGTGCCGGCTCTGCGACCTCTTTCCTGGTGTCCGCCAACAATAAAAGGTTTAAATTTGATTCCACGTCTCACATAAAGGGCTCCTATCCCTTTGGGAGCATGGATTTTGTGCCCTGACAGAGAAAGCATGTCCACTTTGGTTTGAGATAAATCTATGGGAATTTTGCCAACAGCCTGTACTGCATCTGTATGAAAAAGCAAATCTTTATCAGCAAGAGCTTCCCCGATTTCCTTAATTGGAAAAATAACCCCGGTTTCATTGTTTGCCCACATTAAAGAAACCAGTGCCGTATCAGGAGTGAGTGCGTCAAGAACCTGCTCAACTGTGATCAATCCATTTCGATCAACATCAAGATACGTAGCTTTGTATCCTTGGCGCTCCAATTGTTCAAAATGGCGCAAAATAGCCGGATGTTCAACCTTGGATGTGATAATGTGTTTTTTCTGTGGATAATTTTTCAGAGCATTGTAAACAGCTGTGTTATCACTTTCTGTTCCACATGAAGTAAAAATAATCTCCGATGTGTGGTTGACCCCAATCAATCTGGCTAGATTTTTTCTGGCTGCATCGACATATTTTATTAAATCACCACCAAAGTCATGAATACTGGAAGGATTTCCATATAAATCCTCTAAAAAAGGCATCATTGCCTTTTTGACTTCTGGTGCTACCCTGGTTGTTGCATTATTATCAAAATAACAGATATCCATCAGGCTAAATCCTCAATTATTATGGGTTGTCCCAATTCTTCTTCAATGCGACTTCTGACATATTCAAGGGTTTCATCACTTTGGGCACAACCCGAACAAGCACCCAGGAGATGCACATAAACCTTATCTTCTTCTACCTCAACCAGTTCGAGACCACCATGATCCATCCCCAAAGAAGGACGAATTTCTTCTTCGAAAAGTTTTTCGATGATCTTGATCTTTTTGTAAGTTGTCATCCCCTTTTTCAATGATTTCGTCCCAGTCTTGGTTTTTGTGGAAACTTTCTGACTTTCCTTTGACTGGGATGGTTTTTCCTGTTTCATGCGGGATCTTACATCGTGAATAATATCTTCAATCTCACCGAGACAGGAACCGCAGGCTCCTCCGGCTTTGGTATAGTGAGTGACTTCTTCTGTAGTTTTGAGGTTATTCTCCCGGATTGCTTTTTCAATGGATTTATCAGTAACAGCAAAACAATGGCAGACTATTTTGCCTTCATCTTCTTCTTCGTGGGAACTTGTTTCCTCTCCTCGATATTTTTTAATGGCATCTTCAAGAGCATCTTTCCCCATTACTGAACAATGCATTTTTTCTTCAGGGAGACCATCAAGATATTCTGCCAACTCCTGATTGGAAACAGCAAGAGCTTCATCAACCGTCATTCCTTTGATCATTTCCGTCAAAGCGGAAGAAGAAGCAATAGCACTGCCGCAACCATAGGTCTGAAACCTGGCATCAAGAATTTTATCTGTTTCAGGTTCAATTTTAAGAGACAGTTTGAGCGCATCACCACACACCATGGAACCAACTTCTCCAACAGCATCTGCATTGGTAACAACTCCAACATTGCGAGGATTTTTAAAATGTTCTTTTACTTTTTCTGAATATTTCCAAGCCATAAATATTCTCCGACCCGAGTTTTCGGCAGTTGGCAACAAACATCTAATGTTAAAAACAGATGTTCAAACAAAAATAAATTTTAATAGAAACTGAATACCTTCAAGTTCCCTCTTGCAGATTAATCATTGATTCTTTCTAGTCAATAGGATTATTTGCCCTGACACAAGACAATTTCAGTTTATTTCCCTATATCCCGTCGGATTTAAGGTTGCGTGCCAGAATGCTGCGAATTGCATTTTGGGGAGAAAGATCTTCATAAATTCCCTTATATACAGCTTCAGTTATGGGCATATCTATTTTGTGACGGCGGGCAAGAGCTTGTACTGATTTGACTGTAGTTACACCTTCGGCCACAGAGTTGGTTGATTCCAGAATCTCCTTGATGGTCTCACCTTTGCCCAAACGATAACCTGCAGTATAATTACGAGAAAGATTTCCGGTACAAGTGAGGATGAGATCTCCCATTCCGCTTAACCCGCTGAAGGTTTCAGGAGATGCTCCCAAAGCTATGCCCAATCTTGCAATTTCGGAAAGACCTCTGGTAATCATGGCTGCCCTGGTATTTAAACCCAGTCCCAGTCCATCTACAGCTCCCGAAGCAATAGCCATAACGTTTTTCAAAGCGCC
Source organism: Polyangia bacterium (assembly GCA_041686345.1). Classification (GTDB taxonomy): domain Bacteria; phylum Myxococcota_A; class Polyangia; order HGW-17; family HGW-17; genus JAQICJ01. The sequence goes on from JAWLEA010000074.1 coordinate 8,990, forward strand.
TCCCAATTGTACTCCAATCAGATCGTCTGTTTTATATAACCGAAACTGGGGAATATGAAAAAGTTCCGATATCCTGGCTGCCAATTCAATATTATCGGCTGCCAAGGAAACACTGGTGGGAACTTTTTTTACTACTTCTTCAGCAAAGGATGGCCCCGAAAGCACAAGTAAATTATTGATTATTCCCGGAAAAAGAGATTCAAAAATCTCAGAAACCAGACAGAGAGTATTTTGTTCTATTCCTTTGGAAGCATTTATAATAAATTTTTCCTGATTAACAAGTTCAGGATTAACCTTTTTCCATACCCCTCTGATAAATTGAACGGGAACTACATTAAAAACCAGACGGGAAGATGCAACTACCTGATTTATATCTTGGAAAGCACTAATTTTCCCGTCCAACTCAAACCCCGGAAGATAAATTTTGTTCTCATGGTGTTTGTTGATGAGATCTGCCACTTCCTTTTCATAAGCCCAGATTTTGACCTCATAACCTGCAAATGCTGCAAGTTGACTGATGGCTGTCCCCCAGGCACCTGCTCCAAGTACGCTGACACTTTTCATTCTATAACCTGTTCATTCTTTTGTGAGATAAATTTGTTAAATAAGATTGGATTGCAAAAATTCAATCCACATTGATGGAAGGATATTTTTGAATATCTTCGCGAGCAATTTTCCAGGCGGTCTGGACTATCCAAGAAAGGGAGCGATCTTGGCGATTGGCTTCGTGCTTAATTTCTTCGAGCATTTCGATAGGAAAATAAAGACTTTGTTTTCTTTTGTCACTTTTTGATTTGGCCATTTGGCAACTCCTGTGTATCATGTTGTATGAAATAGTAAACAACGGTAAACAAACATGCGATACATTATAGAACAAAACAAAAAAAATAAAAGTCCTTTTTACTGTTTTTCTGCAACAATCAAATAATAGTTATTTTTCTGAAAAACCCTCTTTTTTTTGAAATCATCAAACATGACAATTGCCTCCCTGGTAGATAAAACTTTATAACCTTCACCATGGTGCCGGGCTATGTGAAGACCTTTGGGTGTATCTCCGCGATGATCAAGCATGGCTACGGTCCCGCCAGGGTTCAATCTCTTTTTGACTTCTTCAATAAAAGATGCATGATTTTTGAATTCATGCAAAACATAAGTTCCGTAAATAAAATCGTATTTAACTTCCTGAAATTCGCTGGAAGGAAAAGTGTCTTCAACTATTGTTATCTTATTTTCCACCCCGGCTTTTCGGGCTCTGATTTGAAGTTTCTTCAATTTATCTAGCCGCTTGTCCAGACAAAATACCCTCCCCTGTTTAAGTTTACGAGCAGTCTGAATAGAATAAAAACCTATTCCGCAACCAATATCCAGTATTTTTGACGAATTAACAATTGCCTTTTCAGTTTCTGAGTAAAAAAGCCGGGAAGGAGTGCTTTTAAATAATTCTCTAAACCTGCGAACAGAATCATAAACAGTTGATTTTTGGTAAAAATCATTTAATTTTAATAAAGGTTTCATTGGGATTTCCTCTCTTCCATTTTTTTGAGATAACGGCCGGCTGCTTTCTTTATCTTGGGATCGGGATGTCCAGATTCCATCCAATGAAGAAAAACTCTGGCATCTTTTCCCCCTATTCTGGATATTATCTCCAGCACAACAACTGCATGCCTTTCATCCAATTTCATAGCAAAATCTGAAAGAGGCTTGATTGCTTTTTTATCCTGTAACTGACCTAAAACACCGGCAATCCTCATTTGAAAATCAAGTTTGCTTTCTTTTTTAAGCATCAATCTCAATCTTGGAGCCAGTGAAGAAATCTGGCGCTGTCCCACAGCATTAACTGCCAGTTTTCGAATATGAAGTTCCCTGTTCTTGAGATATTCAAGTAATTTTTCCTCATCAGCCTCCATCATTCTGGATTCCAGAACAACACCCGCCAAAGCTTGTCCCAGACATTTGTCAAAAGCGGTTTGCATTTTTTTTTCCAACTCTTTGCCCTGCAAGGAACTGAAAGTGATATACTCAGAACTTTCTGCCTGCAAATTTTCCTGTCTGGCTCCTTCAAACAAAGGTCGCAAAGCAATCTGCACAGTAATTTCTGTCGCCCTGTTATAAACCTTTTTCTTACCCGCTGCCGGAGTGACATTATTAACCGGTTTAACTGCCCAAACCATGGCCAGCTCCCAAGGCTTATCAACCTGAGATACATCTTTTTCCAATTTAACGGCGTAACCCCCTTCATTCTTGAGAAATTTAAGAATTCTTGTCTTGATGGTTTTTTCTGAAAAATTAAAAACAGGGGCATCAGGAAGAGGAATTTTTTTAATGATTATATTGACGATTGCCGGCTCGGTTTGTGCTTTGTGGATCTTGTTTTTTTTACAACCGGGCATACCAAATAGAACAGATAATAAAATAACCGGCTGGATGAAAATAAGAATACGATTCATAACTCTTATCTTAATCAAAGATTCTTTTTAGTAAAAAGAAAAGTTAATCAACTTTGATTTTGAATTCACAAAAAAATAAAACATCCACTTTGAAACCAACTACAGATATCCTTTTTCCGCCAATGATACATATGCTCCCTGTCCCAGAATTATATGATCCACAATGGAAATTCCCAGGAGCCTGCCTGCTTCCAGAATCGAATCGGTAATAGAGATATCCGAATCACTGGGAGAAGGATCTCCACTGGGATGGGTATGACAACAGATTCCCCTGGGAGCTCCAACCTTGATCAGCAACTTGAAAATTTGAGCCATGGTGATATTCACTTCTTCAATAGTTCCTTTGGCTACCATATCAAAAAGAATGGGTCGCTGTCTCACATCGAGAGCCAGCACCCAGAATTCTTCAGCTTCCGGCCAACCAATTCTGGGAACAAGATATTGAAATACCTCAGAAGCATTCAGCAAAGGTGCCTCCCTGGTTGTTTCTTCAATCAGTGCTCTTTTTCCCAATTCCAAAGCCGAAGTTATCCTTCTGATTTTCTTTTCGGAAACCAAACTGGCCGTGGATTTCATTGCATTTTCACCAGAACGGATCAAGCGCGATAAACCTCCGTTTTTGCAAATCAATTCCCTGATGCTTTCAGGCTTGATTTCGCCGGTGTTAAACAAGTTTTCAATTAATTCAACCAGATCATTTTTAATAATTTCTGTTGTGCTTGCTTCCATAATTCTGAACTCCTGTCCTGACAAAAATATTCCTCCGCTTTTCCTGTCAAAATGAAAAATCGGATCCCGATTAAAAAAAATACTGCCCCTATTTTCGAATAAAAAAAATAAATCTATACATTTTTTTTATTTTTTTTGGAATTTTCTGAACTTTCAGCCATTTTTTTGCCATATTCCCCAAATTAAGTAAGATGTACCTTTGAATAGTTCTAAATAGTCCCAGACAGTTCTGGATAGTTTTCGCCATTTACACATTAAATTCGAGGTAATAACCTCATATCAGGACTTTCAATGAAAGCAGTCAAACCGGTCAGACAAAAATCGAAAAACAATCCCACTACTTCAACCAGCATCAAAAAAACTGAAAATAAAACTGTTCCAATCAGCAAAGAAGGCTGGTTACTTATTATCAGCGCTTTTATCCTTGCAGCCCTTGGCCTGGTCATGATTTTTTCCGTTACCTCCGGACAATTGCTTTCCAAAAATTTCCATTCTCTCAAAGGATTCAGCAAAGGCGTTCCATCAACTACTGTATTCCTTTATCGTCACGGAATTTATCTTGTTATTGCCTTTGCAGGCCTGTTGATTGCATCCCGTCTTTCCCCCGGTTTTTATAAAAAATACATGAAACTGGGTATGTTTGTTTCGTTTGCCCTTTTAGTGCTTGTCATATTTTTTGGACAACAGGTTAATGGAGCTAGACGCTGGTTTCGTATTTCCTACTTTTCCTTGCAACCCATGGAAATAGCCAAACTGGCCTTGATTCTTTACTTGGCGGTTATCCTGCAAAAAAGATTTGTGATTCTTAAAGATCCTTGGCGTGGTTTTGGACAACCCATGGTGGTTACAGGCTTTATAATTCTTCTGCTTTTAATCCAGAATGACTTTGGCAGTGCCATGCTTTTTCTAACCGTTGCCGCCACTTTGCTTTTCATAGCCGGCAGCAGACTTTATTATTTTGTTTTCGCTGCCACCGCTGCCCTTCCTTTTCTTTGGTATTATGTAGCAGCCGGCTGGCGTCTGAACAAAAGAATCATCCCTTTCCTCTATCCCCAGTATTTTAAACAGGAAGCTGCCTACCAGATTATCAGATCACTTGACGCTTATGGTTCCGGAGGATTAACCGGCTTCGGTTTGGGAAACGGGCCCTACAAAATGGACTTTCTTCCTGAAGCTCATACCGATTACATAGCATCCATGATTGGTCAGGAATTCGGCTTCTTCGGCAGTATTCTCATAATTATTCTCTACGGGATCATTATGTATTCCGGTGTCAAAATTGCCTGGCGACACCACCATGATATTTTCAAGTTCATCGTCACTCTGGGAGTTACTTTGATGCTTGTTTTTCAGGCAATAATAAATCTTTCTGTTGTCATGAACCTGATTCCTTCCAAAGGAATTACCCTGCCCTTTGTAAGTTGGGGCGGCAACTCGCTGATAATGTCCTTTGTTTCCATAGGTATCATTATCAGTATAGACAGATCTCTGGTAACCGCGGAATCTGTTCAAACCTCTGTTTCAAAATTAAACCAAAATAACAAAAGCGGAGTCAAACTGAAAAAAAGTGCAACACCTCTCTCCGAATCATTTGTCCACGCCTCTAATAAAAACTAAAACCGGGTTCCTTTAATCTCTTGATTGAACTTTGGCTTCTTTTCAATTATATTTCCTTATCAGATCCGATTAATCTCTATTTTGAAACATTGAATTTTCATGAAAAAACTTTTTATCTTCTTTTTATTATTCTTTACTGCCTGTAGCAATGGCAATTCCGATAAATCCAGAAGCAAATTTTCCGGCCACTCCGGTAAAAGAGCTTTTGTCGAGCTTTATTCTTCAAAAATTGATTTTCCCTACACTTTAACAGCTACTATTATTACAAAAGTAGTACAAATCTCACCAGAAACTGAAGATTCTCCCCCCAAATCCATCGAATATACCGAAAACATTATGCTGAGCCGGGATCAAACTGGCAATTACCATGGACATCGATTTCTGGAAGATGGAGACGGAATCAGATTTATTTCTTATAACCAAACTTTCTGTACAGGTTTCCGCTACGAAAAATATATCTGCAAACCAGAAGAAAAAAATGAACTGAAGCAAAAACTGAAAAACCTGTGGTCAAGTTTCACCTCTTCCCTGAAACCGGTAAAACACTTGATTCAGAATCAAAAAAATAACACTGGAAAAACAGTTGTCTATACAATCAGCAAAAAAAACTCTTCTTTGAAGAGACCTCCTGAAACTGCTGCCAATTTCAAGATTTTAAAAAGCACGGGAACAATCAAAACCGATTCCAACAACTTGCCGCTAACCAGCAAATTCAACTGGCAAGCCTCACTTTCCAAAAACAAGAAAAAATATAAAATCACCCTGATTTATGAACATGAGATCAAAAAAACTTCCCAAACAGTCAAACTACCAGATCCCAAAGATACTTTCCCCTACCACAAAAGAAAACGCCCTCTTCAATTGAGAAAAAAACTCTTGGGCAAAAAAACACCCCCTGCTTTAGAACACATCTATGGGAATTAGTGTTGAAATTTATTGACGCTAGTATTATTTTTTGGTTTATTTGCTTGTAATCGCAGAATTTTTCTATAAAAATTAACCCCTTTGGGAATTAATTAATTTTTTTGGGGTAGAATTTGAATATTTTTAGTATCATAGTAAGATAGCAATACGAATTTGAGCTTGTTCAAGCAATCAAATCTGTACAGAATTCCTTGTACAGTCAAAAATCCCTATTCCGGGACGCAAACTAATCATCTTAACTGGTCACTTTTTCAATATTTTTAATTTTGAAAAAGCGGTTAACCTTATAATAGATGGAGTATAAAATGGCCTCCAAAAAACGGAAACGAAAATCAACCAGTGCCTTGGACACCAGTAAAAACAAAAAACAAATATTGCGCATTGGGATCGTTCAAAATGGTCGTATCGTCGAAGAAAAGCTTATTAAAGAGCGGGGAGATATTTCCATCGGACGCGGAGCCGATAATAATTTTTTGATTCCATCCAAAGATTTGCCCAAACATTTCAAAGTATTCGAAGAAACTAAATCCGGCTATATCATGAACTTTGTCAAAGGTATGGATGCCAGGGTGGCTATAGACAACAAATTGTTCACCCTCAACCAAATCCTGGAACAGGGAGATTACATCAAAAAAGGTCGGGATTTCTTCAAACTTGATCTTCTTCATTGTTCCCGAGGCAAGCTGGTTATTGGAGAGATTACCCTTCTTTTCCACTTTGTTACCCCGCCCCCTGAATTGCCAAAACCCCAATTACCCCATGTTATGTGGGGAGTTTCAGCTATCTTCAAAACTTGGCTCGGCAAGGGTTTTGCCTCTTCCATGTTTGCCTCTTTACTTATGGCAGGAACTGCCATAGCTGTCATGTTGCATTACTACGATCCCAACTGGAAACCAGACAGTGAAGAAACAAAAACCCTCATCAGAAAAGCAATTGCCCGTCACGACGAAAAAATTGAAGACAAAAAAACAGAAGATAGTCTCGACAAAAAAGCTGCTGACGGCGAAGGTGAAGGTGAAGGCGAAGAAGAAAAACAGGAAAAAGTCAAAACAAAACCCACCAAAAAATCAAGCAGCAAAGACGACAGCGGCCCCACCACCGAAAAAAATATCAGCAAGAAGATCGACTCAGACAAAGATCTTAAAGCTGCAGGCAACGTAAAATTAGATGCTGACGATCTGAAGGGAATCGACAAAATTGATACCGGCAGTCTGGAAAACATCGGTAAAGTTGATGTTCCCAAAGGACCCATAAATATTGCCTCCAGTGATATGCAAGGTTTGAAAAACATCAATGTTGGCTCCAGCGTAACAGAAGATTCTGTGGATGCCGAATGTACCGGCGACAGTTGCGTCGCATCCACCCATGCTAAGTTCAAACCCGGATCTCATACGGCCGATAACGCCTATGGGGGCACCACCGGCAACACCGGAGGCAAAAAAGTTCCTTCCGGCGGAGGTGGGGGCAACTCACTACCCACC
>JAWLEA010000210.1:0-3683 GCA_041686345.1 Polyangia bacterium
AATTTCTTGTTTCTGAGTAACTAATATAATTTTAACCCTTTAAAAAACAGTCGAACTTTTATATCCCCATAGCAGACACAATATTATTGACACTCTCTCAAGACTTGTTCCTTTGAGCAGTTCCATGGCAATGAAAGGTGCTCCAAATTGGTCTGTTCCTGAATCAATGATTTCTACAATGTTGGGATGGCCTATCAAGGCTGCAGCTTTTGCTTCGCGTTTGATTCTGGTGAGAATTTCTTCGTTGTTGGCGTATTCCTGATGGAGAATCTTGATTGCGACTTTTCGATCGGTGAAAGAATGTTGTCCGAGGTATACCTGCCCCATTCCTCCTTCGCCAATAAGTTGTAACAACTTGAATTTTTCGACAATTTCTCCACTTCGATCATTGACTTCTTCGTTTGAATTTACCATGTTGTTTTCTTGGATGGATTCTCCATTGTGTTGATTTGAAGGATTATCCTCCGGCGGTGGAGGAGATGTCGGATTGCCACTGAAACTTTGTGTTTTGTTTGTTTCCATTCTATTTGTAATCCCGGATTTGAAGATTCCAGAGTAGTATAAAGTAGTATGATATGTATTTACTATTAAAAGTGACCGGTTTCTTTTTTAATGATGGTTTATGTAACTGAAATAATTTAACTTTGAACCTTAAATTATTGAAAATGGAAAATAAACATCCCGGTAATAAATTTAAAAAGTTTTAACAGAAACAGTTTATTACATAATTAAATAATTTCAATTTTCAAATAAAAAAATAGTAAATTTTGAGTTATTTACGAATTAATTTATTATGATTGCTGCTTGGATGTTTCAATTGCCGGCCCAAATCAACACCTCCAGTCCAAAGGATTGTTCATGAAAAAAAGTATTTCAGTTAAACGAGCAGCTTCCATTGTTGGAATATTTACCCTGCTGAGCAGAATTTTTGGTCTAGTACGGGATATTGTTTTTGCTGCTTTCATAGATAAATTCTACACTGATGTTTTTTTCGTGGCTTTTACCATACCCAATGTTTTCAGGCGATTGCTGGCTGAAGGTACTTTAACTATTTCCTTTATTCCTGTTTTTACCGATTATCGAAAAAAAGGAAAACAGGAATCTGTTAATTTTGTCACTGCAGCTTTTACTGTCACTGCAATTTTGGTGGCTGTTTTTTCCTTGTTGGGAATATTGTTGGCTCCCTTGTTTGCTTTGCTTTTTGCAGGAGGATTTGAAGGGTATAAATTCCAACTGGTTATCAATCTGACCAGAATCATGTTTCCCTATATCCTTTTCGTCAGTTTGATGGCCTTGTCCATGGGAGTTTTGAATACTCTGGGGCATTTCGTGATGCCGGCGGCAGCTCCTGTTTTTCTCAATCTCTGTTTAATTCTAAGTGCAGTTGCAGGTCCCTTCCTGGGTAATTATTTCGGTCTTAATCCCATTTATATTCTGGCCTGGGGTGTTATTGCAGGTGGAATTCTGCAGTTTATTATCCAGATTCCTCCCATGAAAAGCCGGGGTTATCCCCTTAAATTCAATCCAGATTTCAAACATCCGGGAATAAAAAAGATTTTAAGATTGATGGGACCGGCGTTATTCGGTCTGGCTATTTATCAGATTACCGTAATGTTGTCACGACAACTTGCCAGTTTTCTGGGAACCGGAGCTGTGTCGTATTTGTACTATTCTCAAAGACTGATAGAATTCCCCATGGGAGTTTTTGCCGTAGCCATTGCAACCGGCTCCATGCCGACTCTTTCCCGGCATGCCAGTGATGAAAATCTGGTTGAGATGAAGAAAGTTTTGCGCAATTCTCTGGAATTGGCTCAATTCGTTATTTTACCTTCGATGCTAGGTTTGTCTATCATCGCGATTCCTATTGTCGCCATTTTTTTTCAAAGGGGAGAATTCGATTATGCGATGACCAGGAATACAGCCTATGCTCTGATTGCTTTTTCCTTTGGATTGCCTGCAATGGCTACTGTGAGAAATGTTGTCAATGCTTTTTATGCCCTTAAAGACAGTAAAACTCCGGTTCTGGCTTCAGCGATAGCTTTGCTGGTTTACCTTGTATTTGGCTTGAGTCTTATGTGGATATGGGGGCATATTGGTTTGGCTTTGGCAATTACCATTTCTGCCTGGTCCAATGCCGGAGTCCTCTTATACAAATTGAGAAAAAAAATAGGCCTCCTGGGTTTGAAAAAGTCCCTTGGAGTGTATGTAAAAATACTGATATCATCTCTTTTGACGGGAATGTCAGCTTACCTCATCACTTTGTCTGGAAATTGGGAAGCCGGCGGCAACAATTTGCACAATATTCTGGTTCTTTTTGTAGCATTGGGGGTTGCAGTTGGAGTTTACATAGGAATGACCAGTATTTTGGGATTAGAGCACTTCTCAAAAATATTCAAAAGGTTAAAAGCCAGATTGTCACCGAAAAAATAGCTTTTTATGATTAAGTTCCCGGGTTGAAGTTTCATGGCTGGTTTTGATTTTAAAATATTGTTATCTATCGGAACTATTTATGTTATCAATTAATAGTGCAAATGGTTGGTTCCTCTTTTGGTGGGAACCAGTTTTTCTTCAATTATTGTTGTGCCATTTAAGCTGTTTTGCCAAGATGAGGTTCCCATGAAGAATAAGGAAAAAGCTGCAATTAATGAGCAGGTTAAAAACAATATCATCAGTTTGCTCAGATCTTACGAACATCCGGATCCGGAAAATTGGGCAGAATTGATTTCCAAAAAGGAACCACAGACCAGACTCGGGATAATTCAGAAACTTGTTCCCGATGCTTTTATCTCAAAAGATGCAAAACTCATTCACGAACAGATAAGTAATCATTACCCTGAGCTTAATTGCATGCTCAGGGGTACACCTTCCTATTATACCTGTTTTCCAAAATCTGGAATTCCTGCTCAGGCATTTGCCATAGAAAGACACGTTGAACCGGGGTTTAATGCCGGAATTGGTATCGCCAAAACTTACTCTGGTGATATAATGCTCAATCCCGAATTCAGAAAGATTTTTGATCGGTTGCAGCCCGAAGATGGTGATGATGAAAAATGGCGACAAGTGCGAAACAGTGTTTTTAATTACAATAACGGACTGGGAGCACCCTGGTACCGGGAAATAGCAGCTCAGCGCTATCTTCGTGATGCTGAATCAGAATTGATCCTGCTTGATTCCATGAAAAAGGCTCTTCGCATTAAACCAATTCCCACCTATGGAGGGACGGTGGGACTTTCAATAGCTTTTGAGATGGGAGTTGGAGAAGAAACTATCCTTATTTTACCCAGTACTTATTGGGGAAATATCAATCTCAAAACTTCCCAGCACAAGACCATTAAGGAAAAGTGCAATTATATTGATCAACAAGGCAGGATACAACCCCATAAGCTCGAAGAAAAACTTAAAGATATCAGAGGGAGAGGGCATCGTAAAGTTGCTATTTATTTCAATTTTCCCCACAATCCTACCGGAATGGTACCAACCAGAATTGAAGCTCAGGCTTTCAGTGAGATTGTCAGAGAAGTTGCAGACCCCGATTTCAAAGTTGTTGTAATCTGCGACGAACCATATTATCCCTTTGTTCGTGGCCAAGATGCAATCAGAGTTCCTTTTTCTTATTACATGCAACCCGGATACAATCGCAATATCTTGACCTTTGTCTCTATCAACGGGACAAAACGAGATGG
>JAWLEA010000075.1:0-16089 GCA_041686345.1 Polyangia bacterium
TGGTCTTACAGATCTTCTTACCAAAACCAAAATCAACAGTGAACAACTCAACTATATCCGTACCATCAAAAAAAGTGGAGAACATCTCAACATTCTTATTAATGACATTCTTGATTTTACTAAAATAGAATCTGGAAAAATTGAAATTGAGACTGTTGCTTTTGATTTGCAACGCCTTCTTTATAATTCATGCAATATTATTGCTCTGCGCGCTTACCAGGAAAACATAGATTTTACTTTAAATATTCCACCCCAAACACCGACTTTGCTTTATGGTGATTCTCATCGCCTTAAGCAGATCCTGATAAATCTTGCCAATAATGCCCTTAAATTTACTGAAAAGGGTTCAATCAACATCAGAGTCAAGCCCCTAAGTGAAAAAGAAAACTCAATAAAACTCAGGTTTGTTGTTGAAGATACCGGAGTTGGAATTCCAGTTGCCAACCTGAAATCTATCTTTAAATCATTTACTCAGGCAGATTCCTCCACCACCAGAAAATATGGCGGTACCGGTCTGGGACTCAGTATTTGCAAAAAACTTGTAAACCTGATGGGAGGCAAAATTAATATTAAGAGTGAAACAGGCAGTGGCACCAAAATCTGGTTTGAATTAAAACTGAGAAAACAAAAGCCTGCTCACAACAAGAACTTGATTTCGGATTTCAATCTTGAAAATCAAAAAGTTCTTATTATTGATCGCAACAAAAACAACCGCGATTACCTGGCCTCCTATCTTAAATTTTGGAAGATAATTCCTCATAAAGTATCATCAGTGGTTAACGCTATTAGAATCATTGAGAAAAATCCGGATAAATTTGATGCGGTTCTGATAGATACTGATAAAAGTGAATTTTCTCCCGGCGAAATTGGCAAAAAATTCTGCAGACTCAACCCCGGACTTTTTCAAAAACTTGTTCTGCTCACCAAAAACAGCGGCAAACTTAATTGGGGCAGCCTCAAGGAAGCTGGCTACATAATCTATCTTTCCAAACCCATTATGCCTCACCGATTGCTGAAATCACTGGAATATACATTTGAACTGCTCAGTGAATATGAAGAAACCTGGGCATATTCACAGTCTGCGAGTGTTCAGCAAGATGATAACAAAAAGAAAAATGGTCTCATCCTGATAGTTGAAGACAATCGGGTAAATCAAAAAGTCACTGCTTCCATGACCGCAAAATTGGGATTTGATTCCAAAATTGCAACTAATGGCAAAGAAGCTTTGGAATTACTGGAAAAAGAAAATTTCAATCTGGTGTTGATGGACTGCCAAATGCCTGTTTTGGATGGTTTTGAAACTACAAAACTTATCAGAGAAGGAAGATACAATATCAACAAAAACATTCCGGTTATTGCCATTACGGCCAATGTCCTGAAAGAAGATTTTGAAAAATGCTTTCTTTCAGGAATGAATGATCTGCTGCCCAAACCCATAACTTCCAAATCTTTATCAAAAATATTGAATAAGTGGATTGAACTAAAATAAATTTGAACTATATTGTACTTTATAATAAATAGTATTTAACCAGTTCCCGTCCCAGAAGTGGTGTTATTGGCTGGATAAGAAACTGGTTTCAGGATATTTTCTCTCTTGAGCAATGGGGCAAACGTTCTTATACCCGTGTTGCAAATTCATTTATATTTTACTACCCTTATTTTATTCAATACTGAAGAAAGGTATTAATTATGAAAAAGTTTTTTTTTGGATTCACCCTTATTTTCCTCACCACTTCTTTCAGTGTTCAAGCTAATGACCTCAATCTCAAAGCTGGCACTCTGATGCTGGGTGGAGAAATCTCCTACCAGAACATTCGCACCATCCCTGATAACGATGAAGAGGACTCCTTATCTTCAAGCCTGATTACTGTCTCCCCTGTGGGTGGTTTTTTTGTTTCTGACAACCTTGCCGTTATAGGTAGTCTCGGATTCAAACAGTTGAGTGGGGATTCCACTGAACCTGAAGAAAGAGAATTCACCCTCACCGCAGGAGCCAGATTCTATCAACATATTTTTGGTTTTTATATTTACCTTGGAATGGGTGCTGGCTATAACTATGTCAAATACAGCGATAACTATAATTTAGGACTTGACTCGCTCAATTCTTTTGCCATGGTTGCATCAGGCGGGGTTCTCTATCCTCTCAACCAGTTTGTTGCCATCGAAACCGGAGTCAAAATGCAATATCTGCTCAACTCCGACAATGTTGATGACAGAGTAACTCTTTCCTTCGGATATTTTGGCATTTCAGCCTTTTTCTAAATCTTCAATTACCCTGCCCTCAATTTCTCCCTGCCAGCTTGCAAATATCCATTTACAGGAGTAACAATGAAAGAAATAAAAAAAGAAAAAGAAAAACCAGAACAAGATATTAAATTGAATACACTGGAACAGATCCATTTTTTAATAAAAAAAATTTGTCCCCCCAAATCCCGCTTGACCGATATCTATTTTGAAAAGAAAAAGATAATCAAAAGTGATTTTACTTTGCCCAGCGAAAAGCTTGACGCTCGTATCTCTCCAGATAGAGAATATTCTCTCCTTTTTGTCCCTTCTCATTTTACTGATGAGGAATTTATTGAATATTTTACGAAAAACATTCTCAAATTAAATTCAAAACTCAGAGAGACCAGCAGAAAAAAAGAAATCTGGGATCATTATTATCCCGAAACTGATAATAACCTGCATTTTGCCCTCAAAAAATCTGAAGTTGCTGGTAACCGTAAAATTTACTTTTTCACCCTGTTTCCTAATAATTCAATGGTTAAAGAACAGGTTGAAAAAGTTCATGAAAATCTGAAACTTTATCAGAAGGAAGAACTTTTTCATGAAAAAAGGGAAAAAAGTTCCAAATGGTTGGGGCCAGGGATAGTTATTCTGGTTCTGCTGGTAGAAGCTTTTATCCTGCTAATTTCCAGAAATAATCAGATCTACAAATTTGGTCGCGCCTCCACCGCAACCGTTCCCAACTTGATCATGGGCATATTTTTCATTTTGATGGCGGTGCTTGTTTTTATCAAAAAGATCAAACTGACTTATCTTTTTTTGTTGATCACAGAGTTGGCCACCTTGGTTAATATTGTTTTCAATGCTGTCTCCCATAATCATTTCAGGTTTTTTTCCTGGGAAATATTTGGCATATCCATCTTGCATCTATTTTTACTGTTTTTCATTCCAATCAGAGGAAAAGATTTCAATATCTTTTCTTTCAGACAATTCATCGTCAGAGTTTTCGGAAAAAAACACCATTGGCTCTAGACCTTTTCCGGGAACTAACTACCTGTCAGCGAAACGGATAATATAATACAAGAGGGTGAGAATGCTGGTTATAAGAGCTGCAAGATAGGTTAAGGCCGCAGCATTAAGAACTCTATTGACTCCAGCAGCTTCATTGGAATTGATTATTCCAGTAGCTACCAATTGTTTTTTTGCTCTGGAAGAGGCGTTCCATTCTACCGGAAAGGTTACCAATTGAAATAGAACCACAGCAGAAAAAAGTGCAATCCCCATCCAGATCATGGCGCTGGCCTGCATCAAAAAACCAATGAAAATCACAAAAAAGGACATATTGGATCCGATACTGGCAGGGCCGACAAGTGATTGTCTTATTCCCATCAGTGAATAGTTTTGAGCATCCTGAATAGCGTGACCAACCTCATGAGCGGCAACTCCCACCGATGAAATTGAACGACCCTGGTATACGTCGGGAGATAATCTCACAACTCGATCCCGGGGGTCATAATGATCGCTTAACACACCTTCATGTGGCTCAACTTTGACATCTCGTATTCTTGATCGTTGCAACAACATCCTGGCAACTTCAGCTCCGCTTAGTCCCTTGCTAATCTTCAATTCTGAAAATTCTTTAAAAGTTGATTTTACCTTGTGGCTGGCCCAAAGTGATAAAATCAAACCCGGGGCGATAATAATCAAGTATAATGGATCAAAAAACATATTCGACTCCTGCCTGAGTGAAGGTATACATCAGGTTAATATTGGTTTATTTCCTCTCTACGCAAAAAAATATAATCACCTGAAATCACAACGTCAACGGGCAAAATGTTTCCAATTTCAGATAAAATAAATTTGTTCTTCCAATTCTGGTACTTTACTGTTTGCAAGTTGCAATTATTATTTTATGTGGGACATTGAAAATATTGATTTTTGAAATAAAATAACAGGCATGAATATTGCTTTTAATTTCAGTAGTTGCAAATTTATCCAAAACAAAGTTAATTTACTGTATGCTGAAATTAATTTACCAAATTATATTCATTCACTTCTCAAAAAGGAGTAAAAATGAGAACTTTTTTGATATTTGTATTAATGTTTGTAACCATTTTTTTTGTTGTTTCCTGTGAAGATCCACAAAATGGTGATGATGGAATCAATTCACTGGTTGAAGTAAAAAACGAACCGGAAGGCTCCAATTGTGAATATGGGGGTGTCAGGATTGAGCATGGAATGGATCTGGATCGGAATGGTTTTCTATCACCGGATGAAATTGATGGACAACAATTTATCTGTAATCCAGACTCTGTCGACACCTGTGATTGTGAGGATGGTGAAAATGGTCACGCAACTCTTTTTTGCATTTATGATGAAGATCCCGGAGAAAATTGTGAATACGGCGGAAAATCATTAAATTGGGGTTTAGATCTCAATGATGACGAAGAATTAACAGTCAGTGAAATTACCGGAACAGAATATATCTGCAACGGAACCCCGGGAGCACCTACCCTGATTGAAATTAACTACGAAGATCCCGGAATTAATTGCGAATATGGTGGGAATGTAATTACAACTGGAGTTGACTACAACCAAAACGATATATTAGATCCATCTGAGATTAACTCAAAAAACTACATCTGTAATGGACACGATGGGCATAATGCATTGGTTGAAACAGATACAGAACCATCTGGATCCAATTGTCCTGAAGGCGGGACTGTTATTAATTCAGGAATTGACTACAACAACAATAGCGTTCTTGATCAGTCAGAAATCACTGATACCAGTTATATCTGCAATTAAGAACCCTGGCAGATATGCATTTACCCGAAAAGATCTAAAAGAAGAGTGAATAATGATTTTCTCAAAAAACATCCTGAATAAAATTACGTTAATAATCACATTTTTTTTATCAATGCCCTTTGCCTGTTCCTATTTTGAAGATGAGCAATCCAGCCAGAACAACTTCAACGCCACAAGCAACAATACAAATAATGTTAATAATATACAACCCACTCAATTCAGAATTAAAGGCAGAGTCTGGTCACCGGGAGCCGATGACGAAACTATTATTCCTTCAAATAAATTTCCTATTCAAGGTGCATTGGTGGCAGCTTATCCCTATGAGCCCGATCCTCCACCCGGTCGATACTATTGTAATGAATGTGTAAAAATCAACAAGGATGTCATTTACACTATGTCTGGAGATGATGGCAGTTTCGAATTGAATCTGAATCCTGACACAGATTACTATTTACTGGTTCAGAAAGGAATGTTCAGAAGAGTAACCCTTTATCATACCGGTAAAGCAGGTGATTTGAGAATCTTTAACAGCAAAGATGAATGGGAAGCCAAGGAGACACGTTTTACTCTGCCAAATACTCACGATCCCGAAGAGGGGAAATGGATTCCCAGAATTTTGATCATTAAAGGCAGAGGAGAGCCCTATATGAATATTCCTTTTCAGGCAATGGGCTTTGAATATAACATTGATTTTGAGCAAATCAATGATACCGAAGCTGAATATGTAGTTGGAAATATTGAAGAGTTGAAAAAGTACAGTATTATTCTGGTTACCTGTGGAGACGAAGCTACCTTTCTTACTAAAAGTAAGGTCAAGGAATCATTAAGGGAATATATAAAAGGCGGAGGTAAACTTTTTATTGACGACTTTGCTTATGATTGGGCGGAACAGCCATTTCCCGAATTCATGTCATTTGTTGTGGATTATCCCATTGATTATGAGAAGGGAGTTTGTGCACTTGAAAACTCACCACCTGATATAATTGGAAAATGTGTTAATTACAGTTGTTATAACCCTATGGGTACTGTAAAAGATGAAGCCCTTACTGCCTGGTTGAAACACATTCATCCATACAGTGATCTGAGCATGGAATACGGTTGCAATATCATGCACGAATTAAGACCTTCCCTTCAGGGGGAATGTGACAACCCTGAAGATGAAGAGTGTATAGATGGAAAGAAATATGCAAAACCAAAGGTCTGGATAACCGGAAGCTGGCTTGAGTATACAGAAAAACCTCTGATTCTTTCCTGGGATTATTATTGTGGAAAAGTTTTGTATACTGTTTTACATATTCACGCCCATGGCAATAGCCTCGGCGGATATGAATTGAAAACACAGGAAAAAATTATGATTTATCTGCTTCTTGAGATCCAAACTTGTAAGGAACCTGAAATAATAGAATAAAGATTTTATCTTACAAAACAGCCAAAAGGAATTAAGGTAAATACTTCAGTTGCAGACAACAACCTTGTTTTTGAGTCGGTACCTGAACCGGTAATTATTAATCGATCATGAGTTTGTAAACCATATAGGGAACAATCAGAGCAATAATCAGGGTTACAAAAAAGTTTACTTCTGAAAAAACAAGTTGTCCCAGAAAATAAATAACATAAATAAAAGCAGCCAAGATGCCCAATAAAATAATTGAAACCAGAGGATATAACACAACTTCGCTGAATTTAAGGGTGGATTTGCCCATGGTTACCAGAAAAGTATTAAGCAGGGTAAAAATACCAAAACTCAGAACCCCCACCAGAATAGAGGGAAAAGAATCAAGTTGAACTTCGCAGGAACTCAATTTCCCACACCAGATAAAATTATAGAGTAACACTACCCCTAAAGACATACTGATGGTAGTCAGACTGAAAATAATTACGAATTTCTGATTAGTATTTTTCTTTTCTTCCATAAATCTATTCCAAATAAAAATGAGATATAAAAAGGGGATTTTTTTCTTTGAACAAAATTTCTCCTATTTGATCAGATATTTCAATAATTGTTTTTTCATGAAAACACAAGGTTCCATTTACTTTATTCATATTCCCGGTGATACCATAATTTATGCAATGGCACCAATTAACACAGCGATCACGAGAAACACAGTTGCTGCATTCAGTTACAATCAATTTACCTTTTCTTGTCAAAATTTCATTTCTTTTTCTGAGGTTGAATCCTTGAAAAACATTGCCGATACACATCTTTTTATCATTTTTTCCTACCAGCCTTTCACAGGGAAAAATATCTCCTTCAGGGGAAACAGCAAATTCATCAAGGCCAAAACCACACTTGTCACATTCTTCATAACCATTTTTAAGATGAGTTATTATTTTATTTTCAAAAATGTTCAAATCAAGGTAATTGTTGTTTCTGAAAGAGTTGAGATAATAAATGCCAAGTTTTTCATATTCTTTTTTTAATTGAAAAAGCTGGTCGTCCGTCCAGTTGGAATAAAAATCAGGATTAATGGAAACTTGTTTGACTCCTGAATTTTCAAAAAGCCAGATTACGCCTTTGGCCAAATAATCAACATTAGCCGGAGAAACAACGGTGATTATTTCAAGATCATTCACACGTTCTCTGATTAACTCGAAGCCTCTCAGTGCATCTTTCCAAGAAGAAGAGCCATCGGCAAATCTGCGAATTTGATCGTGCATTTTTTTATTGCCGTCAATGGAAACAGCCAGGTGGAAATCTTTATCTGCCAGCCACTTGGCAATTTCATGATTGATCAAAGTTCCATTGGTTGTAATTATTTTAACCAGAGTTATCTTTTTTTCCCGGCAGGCTTTTTCAAATATTTCTGTAGCATATTGGATCAGGGAAAACTCCAGCAGAGGTTCTCCGCCGAAAAATCCCAACTGGATATGTTTATTTTCTTCTTTGAGTATAAATTCCAGAGTTTTATCGATTGTGTGCCTGCTGATAGTTATATTTAATTTTTCACCGGCATAACAATAGGAACAACGCAGATTGCAATTACGGGTCATGGTGAGGGAAATATCCATTTATTGTGCCTTTGCCCTGTCCTTTAAGGTGAAAATTAAAAACTTGATTGAACTACCCGGCATTCAAAGGAGCAGGTATATAATCAGGAGGATTGTCTCCCACAAAAATTTTGATATCTTCTCTGCCTTTAGGTTTGTATCCGTTTATTACGGCCAGAATATTGCGAGCAGCAAGAATCGACATATTGGTTCTGCTTTCAAAGGTGCCCGACCCCAGGTGAGGAGTAAGAACAACATTGGTCAACTGATCAAGCCCCTCTTTCAAATTTGGTTCATCTTCGTAAACATCCAGCCCACAGCGGAAATCAGGATTCTTCCTGCAATGCTTGACGAGAGCTTCTTCATCAATTACAGCTCCTCTGCTGACATTGATCAGCACAGCGTCTCTTTTCATCATTTTTAAACTGCGAGCATCAATCAGATGTTGAGTATCTTTATTGAGGGAAATAAAAATTGCAATTATATCGGCTTTAAGCAAAAGTTCATCCAGATTATCTGCTTTTTTAAAAGCAACAGGCTCTTCATTATTTTCATTTAGAAATGTATTTAAACAATTTAAATAATTCTCTAATTCATCATTACGGGATCGATTGTGATAAAGGAAATCCATTTTAAAACCTCTGACCATGCGTCTTGCATAAGCCCCACCAATTCTTCCCGCTCCAATAACTCCGAGAGTTTTTCTTTGCATAAGTTTTCCCAGGTAAAGTTTAGGTAACCACCCATGAAACTTGCCTTCCCGTACGTAATTATCGCCACTGACAATGTTCCTGGCAGCAGCAAAAGAAAGAGCTATACCCAATTCGGCCGTAGCACCTGTAAGAACTCCCGGGGTGTTACAGGCAATAATTCCATGCCTGGTAGCCGCATCAAGGTCAACATTGTCATAACCTACAGCATAATTTGAAAAAGCTTTGCCTCCGGCTTCAGCCAGTTTGGCAAAGAGTTCTTCATCCCAATCCTCATCCAGTTGCCCAATAACACCGTCACATTTAGTTCCCATTTTTCTGATAAGTTCTTTTCTTGGTACAGGATGATGAGTATCATAAATCTCTACCAAACAACCGGCTGAAATAAGAATATCCAACCATTTTCTGCCGGGGATACTTCTCGTTACCAGAATTCTCTTCTCTCCGTTTTCATTAATTTTTTTCCAATAATCAACCATAAAAAATCCTCTGCTATTACATTTCAGTTCCCGTTTTAGAAGGGGAACCAAGTTAGATCCCGAAACTGCAATGAAAAATTGCAAGGGGACGGAAACTAAAAATACCTTTTATATTGGAAATACACCATTTTTGGATAAATTCCAAATTCTGAACCAATTTTTCCATCTTCATCCATTCCTTTGCCAAAAGGCAAAAAGCCCCCAAAAACAAAAGAGGAGTTGTCACTGATATTTACATTTATATTTGAACTGAGGTGAAAACTCATATCCAACACATTGGACATGGTCATGAATGAAAAATTCACCCTGGAAGTTGGCCGCCAGTTTAATCCCAGACCACTGTAAACAACACCCAGGTTTAAAACTTCCCCGTAAACACTGTTTCTGGTAGTTTGTGATTGTAAAAGATAATCATCGGTCTCGGTTGTTCCATAGCCGTTATAGTAGAACTCCATGAAAAGACTGAGCGGTTTTTTTGTTTTAAAGGGATAATTGAATCCAAATACAGCTCTGACAAAATCTTGTTTAATTTCATAGTCATTATCAACTATCTCATCATCACGCATATCATGGGTATAAGTAATTTCGCCTCTGATTTTGAAACGATCCAGATTACCTGAAGTAAACAATCCTCCCATTAAATCACCTCTCACCCAGCCTCCGAGAATTCCAACATCCCAATTTCCAAAATTCGTTCTGAATCTGGTCAGGGCTGAAGATGAATCAAGAGAAAATCGGGGATCCCCGGGAGAACAATTTTTGCCCCAGGGTGTTTGCCAAATGGAGGGAGCAGTAGGATTATCAGGATTGGGACTGGAAACATGCCGGCAGTTGGGACCTCCGGCAACTCCAATCAAGGAAAGTTCAGTAAAGGTTCCAAGAGCAATATTGATTCTTAAAGCATCTACCCCTGTTTTAAATTCTTTATCTATTTCTATTGGTGAAAAAGTTGCCAGAATATCTGCCGGTTGCCAGATAAATCCTACTCCCAAACCAATAGGCTGACGACCAACAATAAAATCAAATTTACCTTTTCTGTATTTGAAATAAAAACGATCAATTTCATTGTGCCAGGATGATTGTGGTGATTCTGAAGCACTATATTGAAAAGGAAGAGCTCTGGGAGGCTCATAGGTTGAAGTGCTTCCTCCTGCCATTCCCTCCATCACATTGGGTTGGTTGGAAAAAATTGGCGATGTTTTGACCATTATATTCCATTTGAATTTATCCTCCTTCCAGGCACCCGAAAATTTGAGCCTGGCCTCACCTATTCCCATCATTCCGCTGCGAGAATCCCAATTCATCAGAGAAGTAAGAACAGGATAAGGATAATCAAGATGCATTCCGATGAAGTAGGTTTTAACTACTCCATCCAGATCCAGTTTCAGGTTTTCAGATTCCTGAAGATTTACGGCAAAGGCAGGAAAGGATGAAAAAATAATCAATAAAAATAAAACTATGCTTAACTTTGTATTTTTTAAAAGAAATATCATGAGTACCCCACAGATTTAATCTTAAGTTCTATTGTTTGAGAATATCGTCTTTTACTTTACCATCACTGAGACTGATCAATCTGGTTGAATAGTCCATGACCATTTTGTCATGTGTTGAAAACAAAAAGGTTATATTGTGTTCTTTGTTTAATTTCCTCATCATTTCCAGTAGTTTTGACCCAGTTTCAGAATCAAGATTGGCAGTAGGTTCATCAGCCAGAATCAAAGCAGGTTTTGCCACAACCGCTCGGGCAACAGCTACCCGCTGTTGTTGTCCTCCACTCATCTCGGCTGGTCTTCTGGAAGCCAGTTCTTTCAAACCTACTTCTTCCAATATATCAAGACACATTTCCTTTCTTTTCTTTTTTTCCACTCCCTGCAAAGACAGCACCAGTTCTACGTTCTCAAAAGCTGTCAATACAGGTACCAGATTGTAGGCCTGAAAAATAAACCCGATTTTGTGGAGTCGGAGATTTGCCATTTGGGTTTTCGTCATTTTGCTGACTTCTTTGCCGGCAACTTCCACCTGTCCGCTGGTAGGATTATCAAGACAGCCAATCATATTGAGCAAGGTTGTTTTTCCTGAACCCGATGGTCCTGAAATAGCAGTAAACTCACCTTCTTCTATTTCCAGATCGATCCCTCTCAAAGCACGTACTTTTATTTTGCCCTGTTCAAATGTTTTTTTAACAGCTTGGGTTTTAATGATATTTTTTGACATTCTTTTCTCCTATAAATCTCTGACAGCTTTAACCGGCTTGATCCTGAAAGCTCTGATAGAAGGTGGTAATGCGGACAAAACTGATAAGACGATGACACTTATTGCCGTCCAGACTACGGAAAATAAAGTAACTTTTGAATACATCAGATTAGTCATGGGAATTCCAGCTGCTTCCATTCCCTGTTCTCCCTCAACAAAAACTGCAGGATCAAGACCATGAATGGATAAATAATAACTGAGAGACAACCCCAGAATCATTCCGGTGAATATGGCTATAATCGCGGTAAACAGCGCTTCATAAATGATAAGCATAAAGATCCTCCAGGGTGACATGCCAATGGATTTGAGCACCCCGAATTCTCTGGTTCTCTCCATGACCGACATTAAAACCGTGTTGAGGATACCGGCAGATACAATTCCCAGAATAATAAACAGAAAAACATACATGCTGATTTTGTCTACCCATAGCATTTGGGCCAACATCGGCATTGCATCTCTCCAATGAAGAACTTCCAATTCCGCTGTATTCAATTTTGTTTTAAGTTTGGAAGTAAGCCTTTCTGAGGATTGCAAATCTGAAAATATTGCCAATTGAGTTACAGCCGAACCCAATTTGGTCATTTCTTGAGCCTGCTTGAGTGAGATTAGAGCATAGCCTCTGTCTACAGACAGACCTCCTGTTCTGAAAATCCCTCTGACCCGGAGTGCCGCCCGTATAATATTACCGTTTACATCTGAAATGGACAATTGAACCTTCATACCCAAATCCACCTTCAGCAATTTGGCAGCCGTAGCTCCGATGACAATTTCGCCTTTTTTCCCCGACAAATAATCTCCTTTGATTATTTTTCCCGGGATTTCTGACACTTTTTTTTCGATAGCAGGGTTAACTCCTACCAGATTGTCAAGAATGGTGTTGCCACTTGATGAACTAAGAGAACCAGTAAGAAAAATTCTTTCAGATATATCTGAATCCGGAACAACATCTTTTATTTGTTGGAGCACCGGTTCGGGGTCTTTGATATTTTCTGTGATTTCTCTTTCTTCGCTGTATCCTTTCCCCTGAACTATAATGTGTCCGGCTTGCATTCTAATACCGGTATTTATCATTCCTTCATGTGAGCCGGTTGTAAATTGAACAAAGAAAAGAAGCAGCCCATAACTGAACCCGATTGCTATCATGGTCAATATGGTTCTGAATTTTCTTCTCCACAGGTTCCTGAAAGCCATCTTCAAAAGAAGCATTATTCTGATCTCCTATTTAGAACTATTTAGAACTATTTATGTTTCCTGAAGGCCTCAACCGGTTTAACCCTGGCAGCTCTCAATGCAGGCCAGAGAGCAACCACTAAACTAACAAAAATCAGCATGTAAATGGGAATAAACAACCCGCTCCAGGTAAAAATTGCTTTCCATACAGGATCAATAACAACCCCTTGGAAAGTAAATCCATTCGGTAAAAGAGCATTAAGATCAATTCCCTTGTCAATAAGCCAGGATTGAAAGAATAAACCCAGACTACAGCCGATAAAAATTGCCCCCAACGTCAAAAAAACTGTTTCTATCAAAATAAGTGTTGCAACAAAAAACGGCTTCATTCCTATGGACTTCAGTACACCAAATTCCTTGATTCGCTCCATTACCGACATTAGCATGGTATTCATAGTCCCAAACCCTGCAATAATGAGGATAATTGCCAAAATCAAATTGGTCATGACATTGGAAGTTGCCACAATGGATGCCATGGCAGGTTCTATGTTCTGCCAGATCCTTACAATCAGATTGTCATCCAGTTCCTTGCGAATATCAGTTGCCACCTTAGAATTATCTCCATGGTTGTACAAGGAAACAGCCAATTCATGCACTACTTTTTTCTTTTTGTTTCGAAGTCCGATGAATTGCGTATCCCATCCATTTTCAATGTGAATATAAACAACATTTCTATCAAGACGATCCAGTCCTGTTTTAAAGATACCCTTGATTTTGAAAAGTCGATCCAGAGGATAATTGGCCATGGTCACAGCATCCATTCCCACAATATTTCCCACTTTTACATTAAGCAGTTCCGCCAGCTTCTTTCCAATAATAATTTCGGTTTCCACTCTGTCAGGTTTGTTGCGTGACCATTGATTAGACAAGTATTCTCCGCTGATAATTGATTTATACATATTGGAGACTTTGATTTCCCTGGTCGGTTCAACCGCTGACACTCCCACCGGTTGAGAATAATTACGCACAAAAGTATATTTTCCCTGGGCAGGTCCCAATTTCAACTTTGAATTGTCTTTCGGCTTGGAATCACTGTCTTCAACAGAAGAATTGCCAATTTCTTCACCACCTGCATCATCAAGTTTTTTAAAATTATCTATGTCATCGCCTTCTTCTGCCAGTGGATCATCGACTTCATCTTTTGATGCAAAAATAAGTTTTACCTGTTTTTTGAGCATGAAGATCAAAGAATAGTCAAGATTCCTGCCTTTGAATATTCCTCCGATAGTTATCTTTTCACAAGCTTCTTCCACAGGAAGCGGAGAAAGGATTAGTTCATTTCCAGGCTTCAATTTATATTTGATGGCGGTGTCTTCATCAACTGCAACCAGACACCTGTTTTTTCTGTCCATTTCGCCATGAATAATCTTCAATTTTTCAAAATTGTCCACTCCTCTGATACGACTTTCAATTTTTTTGGAAGCACTTATCATGCCTCCACTGTATATTCTTGGTGCTACTGCTTTAACCCCGTCATATTGATCTATTTCGGTTATTAATTTATAGGGAAGAACCTGCCGAATACCCTTTTCTTCTGGATAATCTTTCTGGTGAATTTGCAGATCACCGAGATGCATTTTGGTAATTCCATCTACCATCTGTTTGGACATTCCTTCCATCAAACCGATGGTAGGAATTGAAAAGGCCAAACCAACCGCCATGGCAAAAAGAGTGATGACTGTTCTTCGTTTGTGGCGCCATAAATTACGCCAAGCCATCTTGAAAATCAACAATTTGTTTCCACGAAACAGCATTTTGTACCTCAAACCTTAAAGTTATCTTTTCAAACCTCTAATAGTGAAATATCGTCCTGGGATTGATACATTGAAACGAATTTTTTTATAATAGATTTCGGTATATTCATTTTTGCCAGCCGGGCTCAAACGCATTTTCGCAGGAATTTTTCGTCCATCAATTTCTCTGATGTCAGAGAATTTCATGGTCCTTTCAAGTTTATTTTTTTCAGAATAATACTTGGAACTTACCGGAATATTGTCCTGCTTTCGAATTTTCATTACGATTTTGCCCCAGACTACCGGAGCGGATGGTTTGGGCTTCAGAGTAACAACATGAAAGGTTTTATCACTTTTGCTCGAGTGGCAGGTATAGTGTTTTTGCAATTGAGTTTCCTTTACCAGATCATCATTGGTTACATGGCTTCCCATCCAGGAGGAACTCATCATGGAACTGTTGACTTTGACTATACGATCGGTGCGGGGCATGTAATACCAGACTTTGTTATTTACTTTTAGCGTAGACATTCCCTTAAGCCTGGAAGGTGAATATATTTTCACCGACATCTTGTCTCTTCCTTTTGAATAGAATTTCATTTTGATTGTACTGGAGTAATCTGATTTTTTTACTTTCATGACCATTTTACCGGCTGTGGTTTTTGCAAACATGATTCTATCCGCCTTATCCACTATTTTCTTGGTATTCCAACTGCATTTACCCCATTTTTTTGCCTCAACTTGCGGAACAAAATAAATAAAAATAAAGATTATCGGATAAACATATTTTAATTTAAACATTTTCCACCTCCACAGTGAATGTGAACTAGTTAGTTCCCATCCCAAAAAGGAAGGTCATCGCTTGAATGCGGAATTTCACCTCATCAGTTTTGTCGTAACTGCTTGAAATAGTATCAACTATTTCTTCGCAGTTACTCCGCGCATCTGAGGCAAACTTCTCATTCAATCAAAAACCCCCATTCTGGGATGAGAACTAGTTAGTTGTTTTTTAGTTTTTTGGACAAAATTACTATCTCCGAGATTGGTTCCAGCATTTTATCGTCCATTAGATAGCCTGACTCGCTTATTCCCCGCCATATTTCCACATAGGCAGTTGTAAGAGTGTCTATGATTTCAGGATTGGTTTTAAATAATTCTTCCAGATTGTTCACCTGCTGGAAGATCCATTTATCCATGGCCAAACCACAAGAAAATAGAATGTTTATGAGCAGATCCTCAGGAATAGATTTTCTTACTGCCCCGAGCTCTCGACCTTTTTTTAAAAATTGATGGAGGATGGAATTCATAAATTCCATAATCTCCACCATTTCTCTGCTATTCACAAAAGTTTCGGAATTTTTGATAAAATCTCGGCTTATATTCAAATATGCAGGTTTTTTCATCAACAATCGGATTTTCTTTTTGGCTATATCTGAAGTATATTCCCAATATTCTGAGGCATTTTTGGGGTAAAAATTATTTTCAAAAATATTGTTCATATCTTTGATAATGCTTTTGATAACATAAAAATACAGATCCTTCTTGCCCTCAAAATAGTAATACATCGTTCCTTTACTTATCCCCAACTTTTTGATGATTTGATTGAGGGAAGTTTTTCTGAATCCTTTGCTACTGAATTCATCTAAAGCAATATTATAGTATTCC
>JAWLEA010000211.1:0-3643 GCA_041686345.1 Polyangia bacterium
AAAATCATAACCCCGTTAGGTGGTTTTTTTGAAATTTTTTCTGCTCTTATACTCTCCAATTCTTAATTCACTTTCGCTGATCAACTTGATTTTCCTGATTCGATTATCAATTATACTTTCGACAACAAATGTCATATCTCCAAGTTCAAGCTTTTCTCCCTGAACCGGTAGCCGATTGAGATAATATAATACCAGACCACTTACTGTTTCGTAATCATCACTATCTTCCAGTGGTTCTGGTAAATATCTATTTAATTTTTCAATATCCACTCTGCCGTCAAGCAGCAGTTTGTTTTTGTCAATAACTTCAATATAACTTTTTTCCAAGTCAAACTCATCCTCAATATCTCCAACAATCTCTTCCAGCAAATCTTCAATAGTAATTAGACCTGAGGTGCCGCCATATTCATCCACCACAACGGCCATATGCTCTTTTCTATCCTTCATTTCTGATAATAGCTGGTTAATTGGTTTGCTTTCTGGAATAAAATAAATAGGTTTAACAAATTCTTCAATATCAACATCATCCTTTTTCTCCAGAAGTAATTTCAAGAAATCTTTTACATAGATCAATCCAATAATATTATCAACTGATTCTTCATAAACCGGGATTCTGGAATGACCTTTTTCGACTCCCAATTTAATTAAATCATTTAAACTTGCATTTTTCTCTATACAAACCATATCAATTCTGGGGATCATAATTTCCTTTACCAGAGTATCATCGAATTCAAATACATTCTGAATCATTTCCTGCTCAGCTTCTTTAATAACACCCTCTCGCTGGCTAACATCAACAAAACGCTTGATCTCCTCTTCACTTAAAAAGGCAGAAGACATCAGGCGTTTATCCTTAACAAAAAAGTTAACTATTTTAGTAAAAATATAGATAAAGGGAGATAAAATTATTTCCAGATAGTACAGGGGAACAGCTGCAGCCTTGGCAAAATCAATTGATCTATTATTACCAAGTGACTTGGGGGTTATTTCGCCAAAAATAAGAATTAATATAGTTACCACCCCGGTTGCAATCCCAACCCCCTTGCTTCCAAACAATTCTATCGAAAGTGCTGTCGCTATTGAGGAAGTTGCAATATTGACCAAATTATTGCCAATCAAAATAGTTGTTAACAATTTAGTCTGATTCTGCAACAAGTTATCTACTTTTATGGCATACTTGTCTCCTCTTTGAACTTTCTCCTTAATCTTAATTCTATTAACAGCCATAAAAGCTGTTTCAGAACCAGAAAAAAAGGCAGATAACGATATTAAAATAAATAAAAATGACAATTCTAAATACACTATTATTCCTCCGCAGTTATCAAAACAATCAAATAATAAAATATTAAAATCTGAACCTTGGGTTGGGAGAGTATCATTACCTGTTGAAAAGATAGATTTTATTATTTGTTTTGCCCTGCTCTGTTATTATTTGTTTATTTGTCAATTTTGACAGATCCCGTTGCAAAGTACGCCGATTTACCCGGGAACATAAATTTTGGTATTCTGTAATATTTAAATCCCCATTATTAATAATATATTCCAGAGCGAGTTTCTGTCTTTCATTAAGTTTGTACTTCCTTACCAGGTTATCTTTTTGAATCATTTTCTCCCCAAACATTTTTATTTCATTTAACTGTACCTTGAGCCCTTTCAGGTAATATTCAAGCCACAGGGTCATATCCAGATTATTTTCTCTGACGCTTTGCAAAGATTTGTAAAAATTCCTTTGATTGCGGTCATAGTATTCGCTCAGGGAGAACAAGTAACTGAAATCGTAGCCTGAACCAGATAAAACTGCCATTGACAACAGTCTCGATGTCCTGCCGTTACCATCAAGGAAAGGGTGAATATGAACCAAGCAGAATTGAGCTATTCCACTGATCAACAAGGGGTGAATATTTTCCTCATAATTCAACCACTTTACCAATTGTGACATCATTGCAGGAATTTTTTGGGCAGAAGGGGGAGTGTAGATAACTTCTTTGGTTGTAGAATTCAGGACAGGGTATGGAATTTTCCGGTACTTACCGGGAGCTGCTTTTCCGCCACCAACTTTATCCATCAATTTATAGTGGATTTTTCTGATAAATTTTTCAGTTACAGGGTTTTCATTGTCGATATATTTGGAAACATATTTGAAAGCAGTTCTGTAATTTAGAAGTTTTCTTATATCGTCTTGCTCTGCATCTTCCAATTGTTTGCCGTTCCAGATGGCCTCAGCCTGCTGCCAGTTCAATTGAGTTCCTTCAATATGGGTTGTATGGTGTGCTTCTTTGGACAAAGCCTTCTGACTGTAAATTTTTATCCACTCACTATTTAAATCAACAGCTTCAAAAAAACCGCGCGCTCTTTCAATGGCGGCAATATTAAAAGTCATGGAATTGCTTATCTGAAATTTGGGTTGTGAAATATTCATTTAAAATTCTCACTTCGAAATTAAAGGAAAAGGGATTTTTTACAACTTATGACACAACTTGACACAAGTTACAAGCAAAAATCATAACCCCGTTAGGGGTTTGAAAAATGCTATACATGTTTGTTTTTACACATTAATAGAAATATTCTGGTTGGTGGAATTTAGAACATAAACAACTGCGCGGGATGTTGTTTCTGCAGCTTGTGTCATTAATTGTCACAAGCTGGGGTGGCAAAATCACAGAAAAACATAATCCCGTTAGGTTTTTTTGTTTTTTTTTGATTATGGGGAATGCTATTCCGTGTAATTGGATGATTTTGCGGAGTGGGGTTCTTTATATTTTGACTATTATGGGGAATAGGGTCAAAAAGCAAAGTTCCAGGAGTTTCCAGATTAAGGAGAGTCTGACAATAGTTTTCAATTTGTTCTGGTTCAAAAGTGGAATAGTTGGCAAGCAGATAAACAGGATGGGAAGAAATTCATGATCCCTGAGTTCTTTTTCTTTCTGGAATAAATGCGCTGTGCCATTTGGCAAGCAAAATCAATTTCGCCGATATAGAGTAAAGCAGTTTATTGACAATCGGGATCCGAGCCATCGGTCAATCCATCATAATCATTATCTATTCCATCATAGCAAGCTTCTTCCACAAGGGGAAAAACTTCACATGTAATTTCGGAAATAGTACCGATGGGGGGGGGTTCTTTACGGGAAATTATGATTTTAGCTCCCCTGGAAGGTGAATGAGAAGAGTCAAGGTCGCATGTCATTTCGTAAACCACATGATAACAGGGTGCTGTCAGGCCACTCCATCGTTCAGGTGGATGACCATCGCCATCAGGACCTGCATCTGGCGCACAACGTTCAATCTCAGTCTGTGAATCGTCAGGATTGATGTCGTAAACAGTACAATTTGGATCGCAGACTTCTCTGGTTTCAGCATCCAACTCGGTAATTGGAGTTAAACCATTGGCAGCAGCTGGATCAGGGCAATTCAGGATTGGAGTTGGAGGACACCTGCTTTCTTCCAGCAAGTCTTTGATTTTGTTGCCGAGCCCTTCAAGAGCCGGGGAATAGTCTCCATTGCAAACAGAAGTATAGGCCCAGTTCATGTCGTCTTCGGAAGAAACGAAAGCTTCAACAAATTCTTTGATCCTGACAGCAGGAACGGCTCCATCTTCGCTTTCTCCGGAAGTATAACAGCAATAACCAAGCATAGGTTCCAT
>JAWLEA010000212.1:0-3611 GCA_041686345.1 Polyangia bacterium
CATACGGTACTTTCAAAATAGCCTGGGAGCATCCGGTGCGGGTAGTTACGGGCTTCAGTGCCGTGGCAGATCAGTTGGCACTGGTACTGCCGGAATTTGAAGAAAACTTGACCTGGTCAAGTTGGGAAATAAGTTGGGAAATTATAGTAGCCCTTTTTTGATGAGTCGTTTTTCGTCTTTTCTGCGAATGGTTTCTCGCTTGTCATGGTAGGTTTTGCCTTTGGCCAGGGCGATCTCCACTTTGAATTTACCGTTGTTTTTAAGATAAACCAGTAGGGGAACAATGGTATAGCCTTTTTCTCGTACTTTGGAGCCAATTCGTTTGATTTGACCTTTATGCATGAGCAGCTTTCGACGACGGCGGGGTGCATGATTCTGCCGATTTGAATATTTGTAAGTAGCTATACGGGCGTTTACAAGAAAAATTTCCCCTTTTTCAACCTCGCAATAAGCATCAATGAGACTGATTTTGCCGTTGCGTACTGATTTGACTTCAGAACCGAGCAGAGACATTCCTGCTTCCCAACTTTCAATGATGTGGTAGTTGAACCTGGCTTTGCGGTTGCGGGCAACTATTTTGCCTTCTATGTGTTCTTCATATTTTTTTTGCGGCTCATTTGGGTTTCCCTGAACTTGTTGTTCCAGTTTCAAAAAATTTGTTTTTAATAGATTCGATTTACTCTGCCCTTGATTTCTTGGAAACTCGGATGGGCTTTTTCCAATTTTCTGCCAAAACAAATACCCAGATGTTCATAAAAACGAATCTGTTCCAAATCGACAAATCTTTGTTTGATTAATTCTTCGGTCTTTTGATAGCGGATTTCGGTTCCTTTGACTTCTACAATAGAATAACCGCTGAGCCCTTTGCGGAGCAGTTCAACAGCTCCAATTCCTGCTTCGATTCCGAAGTTGACGTCATAGGCTGATGAACCTCCGGACCGAACCAGATGTCCCGGGCGTACTGTTCTGATTTCGGGTGCTTCATAAAGGCCTTCCACATACATGCCGGCTTTTTTCATGTTGGGGATAATTCTTTTGTCCTGGGCGAGTCGCTTTTGGATTTCCTGGACAACATATTTGCCTGCTCCTGCCAGCTTTTTGTGTCCAAAGGAGTCTACCCCGGCTGATTGATCATAAAGTTCACCTCCGCCTGATGTTTTCATGCCTTCTGCTACAACTATTATATAGGAACCGGCTTTGACATCGCTGCCAAGGATGCGGCGCCAGTAGGTGTGGTGCATATGTTCATAAAGTATGTCAAAATTAACAGGAATTTCGGGAATAAGAATAGAATCGGCTCCGGCGCCCACCCCACCTCTGAAGGCAGTATGACCTGCATAGCGTCCGAAAACTTCAACAACCATGATACGGTTGTGGGTACGGGCAGTGGTTTTAAGATCCCTGGTAAATTTAAGAATACGGTTGATGGTGGAATCGCCTCCCACACTGTAGGAGTTGAGATCGAGATCCATAGTTTTGGGTGCATGAACACAATTGATTCCATTTTTGGCCAGATCAACAATGACACTGCCGGTATCATCACCGCCGCTTATAACCAAGCCGTCAATATTGAATTTCTCCAAGCCTTTTTTGATTCGTGTATATTTGTCTGGATCTTTGATTTTGGCAATTTTTACTCTGCTGTGACCTGCTTCGGATCCGGCGAGAGAAACATTGACATCATCAAGACGGTTGGGAGAAAATTCAGTGAGAGAATCGAATTTTATCAAGTTATAGAGACCAGCATAGCCATTGGGAATAACAACAGCTTTTATATCATGTGAATCAGCTGTGAGACCAACTCCTTTGACAACAGCATTGAGACCAGCACAATCTCCGCCACTTGTAATAATACCAATTTTATTGAGTTTCATTTTTTTCTCCTTTGAACTCACATCTTTAAAAATTAGAAGTACAGTTTCGAATTTAATTGCTTTGTACTGGCTGGATTCTAGTTTTTTAATTATTGTTTTCAACAAATTTTTTAATTGATTTTATATTTAGCTCCCATTCCAGAATGAGGTTATTGACTGGGTAAGAAGTTTGCCTCAGATGGGAAAAGTAAGTTCGCCGACATAGTTGATACTATTTCAAGCAGTTACGACAAAGCAGATGAATCCAGATTCCGTCGCCAGACGATGACATCCATTTTTGGGATGGGAACTACTTACTCTTTTACTGGTATTGGAAAAAAGATCAATTCAAGTTGAGATCAGCAATTTTATCAGATATGTAGAAAAAAAGTTTGATTTGGGAACTTCACTTCACTATAATAGATAATGTAAACATTTTTACCATTTGTTTTCAACACCACACCACTACACCACAAAGTAAAATCCCGCCATTTTATTCTTTTCTTAAAAATGCACTTGTGCTATTCATGATCTTGAAGTATATATATACCGACCTGAAATCATCTATATTTGGAGGTTGACGATATGATGTCAAAACAAAGATTTATTCTAAGACTCAGCGCAACAATAATTGCCATGGCTACCATCGGCTTCAGTTGGTCCTGTATTGACCGTCCCATGGAAAAAGCTAATCCTGCTCCCGACGTTGTCAGCGATTTCTCTGCAGTACAGGGAGGTACCCGTGATGTAGACATGCTTTTTGTTATTGATAATTCCCTTTCCATGGCGCAGGAACAGACTACGGTCAGAAACAACTTTTCAGTTCTGATGCGCGTTCTCAAAAATGTTTCCGGTGGTCTTCCCAATGTTCACATTGGTGTTATTTCCACTGATCTTGGTACTCTTCCCCATAATCTTCCAAGTTGTGTAACCCCCGATGGCGACAACGGCAAGATCCTCAAAGGCGAAAACAATGCTTGTGCTAATCCCGTAGGTCAAAATTATATTGTCGATGTGGAAGCCAAAAATTGTGACATCCAAAAAGACGACGAAGATACCAGGATTTGTATTCAGCATGGTTGTGATGATTCACATTGTCAGATCGAAGGTGAACCCAGCGGTCTTATTCTTTATGAAGACGAAAATGGTTGCCCCCGTTGCCGTAATTATGAAGGCGAAACTCTGGAAGAAGTTTTTTCCTGTACAGCCGATTTAAACATCCACGGTTGTGGTTTTGAGCAGCATCTAGAAGCGCTCTACCGTGCCTTTACCGAGGAACACGTTGAGAACGCAGGATTTTTCAGAGAAAATGCCTATATTGCCATTTTCTTCATTACTGATGAAGACGATTGTTCTACTACCACCGGCAACATTTTTAATCCTGATGGCGACATTGATTCCACCCTCGGCCCCTTGGATTCATTTCGTTGTACAGAATTCGGCATTAAATGCGACGAGCCGTGGGATCGTCAACCACCAGGCGGTAACATGACCATGCATAATTGCAAAGCTCGTACAGTCGACGATGACAGAGCATATCTTTATCCTATCTCAAGATACAACAATCTTATGACCGAATATTATGATCCCCGCATGATCATCATCGGGGCCATTGCCGGACCTTATGATGATACTCTTACTGTACAAGTTGACAGCGACATGGAACCTATGCTTGGTTATTGCTGTTATACTTCCGGAGAAAGCGAAGATGGAGCCGTTCCTGCTGTCAGGATCAAAGAATTTGTTGAAGCTTTCGTT
>JAWLEA010000076.1:0-15855 GCA_041686345.1 Polyangia bacterium
TAATCCTTCACACGACTCCTTAACTGACGGATAACAAATGTAATTTATTCTAAAAAAGTTGAAAAAACAGATTTAATATGCTGAATGCAGTTGAAACTGCCTGAATATTTACAGAAAAAAGAGTTTTGAGCAATAAAATTAATTTTTTGCTGAAAACTCAGTTATTTTATCTGTAACACATTCTATAGTGGAAACCAAAAGGAACCTGTTTGGTCTCCTTATCCCAAACTTGGGTGTTTGGCAAAATAAGAGTTTGTTTCAGACTGGAGCTTTATGGGGATATTTTATAAAATTTGAAAAAAAAACCAGTATTTCAGTTAAAATTATTGCAAATTGATTGCCAAAATTATATACGAGATTGCAATGATAAAAAGTAAAGTACTTTTATTATTGTTAAATTTTTACATAATTACAATTTTTTACAGGGGTACGTATGCTTGACAGATATTGTTCCGAGGAGATGAAACAACTTTGGGATCTTGACCAAAAATACCAGTATTGGCTTAAAGTGGAATTGGCAGCCTGCCGGGCCATGGAGGCCAAAGAAATGGTTCCCAGGGGTACAGTGGCCAAAATAGAAGGCAAGGTTGAACTTGATCCTCAAAAAATCCTGGAAATTGAAAAAGTTACTCGTCATGATGTAATTGCTTTTCTCACCCATGTGGAAAATCAGGTGGGGGAACCGGCCCGCTGGCTTCATCTGGGGCTGACTTCTTCTGATATTCTGGATACTTCCTTTGCTCTTCAGTTGAAACAGGCTCTGGAAATGATCATCAGGGAAGCCGAAATTCTGGCAGATCATTGTTGCCATCAAGCTCTGGAATACAAAGACACAATCATGATTGGCAGAACCCACGGAATTCAGGCAGAACCCACTACCATGGGAGTGGTATTTTCCATGTGGTATGCCGAGATGGTTCGTAATATCAAAAGATTGAGAACTGCTCTGCGTGATATTTCCTTTGGTAAAATTGCAGGAGCTGTGGGCAATTATGCCAATCTTGATCCCGACGTGGAAAAAGCAGCTCTCGATGAACTGGGATTAAAGCCGGAACCGGCAGCAACCCAAGTGGTGCAAAGGGATCGACATGCCTTTGTTTTTTCGATCCTGGCAATTATGGCAGGAACTGTGGAAAAAATGGCTGTTACCATCAGACATTGGCAACGCACTGAAGTTAATGAAGCTGCAGAACCTTTTGGAAAAGGTCAGAAAGGCTCATCGGCCATGCCCCACAAACGCAATCCCATCCTCTGCGAAAATATAACCGGTCTGGCCAGAACCGTAAGAAATTATGCTGCTCCCGCCCTTGAAAATATAGCACTTTGGCATGAAAGGGACATCAGTCATTCCAGTGTTGAAAGAATTATTGCTCCGGACGCTACTTCTCTGACTCAATTCATGTTGAAAAGGGTCGGGCGCGTAGTCAGCGGTCTGGAAGTTTTCCCCCAAAACCTTGCTCGCAATCTCGAACTCACCGGGGGTCTGGTTTTGAGTGAAGCTGTTTTGCTGGCAATAGTCAAAACAGGAGTTGGTCGGCAAAAAGCCTATGAAGCAGTTCAAAGTTGTGCCATGGAAGCAACAGAAAAGGGTGGAGATTTCAGGAAATTGCTCCGAAACGATCCCTTGATTAAAAAGCATTTGGACGAAAAACAACTTGATCAAGCTTTGAATATTAATCACCATGTCCGCCATTGTAATTTCATCATCCAACGGGCCTTGGCGGAAAAATACTAGGAGTTCTCATGCAGGAAATCAAACTACTTATTGCCAAGTACAAAGACAAAACTTTTCCGCGGTTGGATACTGACAAACTCCAATTGTTTCACCAGGGGAAGGTTCGTGATATCTATAAATTAGAGAAAGATAAACTTCTCTTTTTCATTTCCGACAGAGTCAGTGTTTTTGACAAAGTAGTGGGAGAAGTGCCCTTTAAGGGGCAGATTCTCAATTCCATATCAAATTGGTGGTTTGAGCAGGTTAAACAGATAATGCCGGTTCATTTGCTGGAAGTTCCCCACCCTTCCATGTCCATTGTCAAAAAACTGGAACCTCTCAAAGTGGAAATTATTGTCAGAGGTTATCTTGCCGGAAATTCTTCAACTTCCATCTGGACCGCCTATAAAAATGGAAGTCGCACTTATTGCGGACACAAGTTGCCAGAGGGAATGGTCAAAAATCAGGTTTTGCCCCGGCCGCTGGTTACTCCTACCACCAAAGGTGATGTGGGTGAACATGATGAATTGATCAGTAAAGACGAGATCATCAAGACTGGTCTTGTAGACAAAGATCTCTATGAAAAACTCGAAGAAAAAGCCTTGGCTTTGTTTGAACTGGGTAGTGATCAGGCAAAAAAACGGGGATTGATTCTGGCGGATACCAAATATGAATTTGGATTGGATTCCACCGGAGAATTATATCTGATGGATGAAGTACATACTCCCGATTCTTCCCGTTACTGGTATCAGGAAGATTATAAAAAGAGAGTCGCCATGGGCAAAGCTCCCAGGGGACTCGACAAGGATTATGTGCGCAATTACATGAAAGAACAGGGTTACAATGGCGAGGGTCAAATTCCTCCTTTGCCGGATGAAGTTAAACTTGAAGCAGCAGCCCGTTATGCCTATTTATACGAAATGCTCACCGGCAAAGATTTCAGACCTGAGATTGTTTCTCCCCTGGAAGTGGTTGAAAATAAATTAGTTAAAGGATAACAAGATGTGTGGAATATTCGGAATTTTTGATCATGATGAAGCTGCCAACTTAACCTATCTGGGATTATCATCTCTGCAGCACCGAGGTCAGGAAGCTGCCGGCATAGCCTGTATTAACGATGACGGTACCAAAATGGAGGTGGTCAAAAGAAGCGGTCTGGTAGCCGAAGGTTTCGGCAAGGAAGAGATTATCAGATTAAAGGGTAAAAAAGCAGTGGGTCATGTTCGTTATTCCACCACCGGAGCTTCCATAGTCAGGAATGCACAACCCCTTTATGTCAATTATCGTCATGGTGATCTGGCTTTGGTTCATAACGGCAATCTGATGCAATCCACCAAGTGGAGAACAACCCTCGAAGACAACGGGGCAATTTTTCAGTCTGTATCCGATACGGAAATTCTTATCCATCTCATGTCTCGCTCCAATGCCAAAACTTTAAAGGGGCGGGTCGTAGATGCTTTGTCCCGGGTGCGGGGTGCCTATTCGCTCCTTTTTCTGGGAGAAACAGGAATGGTGGCGGCTCGTGATCCCTGGGGTTATCGACCGCTGGTTATAGGCAAAATAGACGACTCCTGGGTTTTTTCCTCGGAAACCTGTGCTTTTTCCCTGATCAATGCTCAATTTATTCGTTCCGTCGAACCCGGAGAGGTGGTTCTGGTGGATGAAAATGGTCTGCAGTCATTTTTTCCCTTCAAGGAACCTGAAAACAAAGCTCAATGTATCTTTGAACATGTTTATTTTGCTCGTCCCGATACCAATATGTTTGGACACAGCGTTTACAAAACCAGAGTCCGCAGCGGCAGAATTCTGGCTGAAGAACACCCTTGTGAGGCCGATTTGGTGATTCCCGTACCTGACAGTGGAATTGCCGCCGCCATAGGTTATGCCGAAGAATCCAAAATTCCCTTTGCCATGGGTTTAATCAGAAGCCATTATGTAGGCAGAACTTTCATTGAACCTTCCCAGTCCATCAGATCTTTCGGAGTCAAATTAAAATTGAGCCCAGTCAAGGATTTGCTCAAAGGAAAGCGGGTGGTTGTTATCGATGATTCTCTGGTCAGGGGTACAACTTCACGCAAAATTATGGATATGATCGGGGAGGCCGGTGCCAAAGAAATTCATCTCAGAATTGCCTGTCCTCCGGTTACTCATTCCTGTTTTTACGGAATCGATACCCCCACCAGAGAAGAGTTGCTCGCTTCCAGTAAAAACAACCGGGAAATTACCCAGTTTGTTCATGCTGATACCCTTGGTTATCTAAGCAGGGCAGGGCTGCTGAATTCAATGTGTGACAAGAATCCCGAAGCTACTTATTGTACCGCCTGTTTTGATGGTAATTATCCCGAATCGCCTTTTGCGGATCTGGAAACAAACATGCCACCTTACGGCTAACTAGTTTCCATCCCAAAAAGGAAGGTCATCGCCTGAATGCGGAATTTCACCTCATCTGCTTTGTCGTAACTGCTTGAAATAGTGTCAACTATGTCGGCGCAGTTACTCCGCACATCTGAGGCAAACTTCTCATTCAGTCAAAAACCCCCATTCTGGGATGGAAACTAACTAGTTCAACTGGAAAGGATTTATTATGAATTATGCAGTAGTTACAGGAGCCAGTAGTGGTCTGGGCAGGGAATTTACTCTCAAGTTGGCTCAAAGAGGTTACAACCTGGTTATAACCGCCCGCAGGCAAAAAAGACTGGAAGAACTTAAAAAGCAGGTGGAAGATAAATATGGCAGACAATGTCATTTGATAGTATCTGATCTTTCCACCGAAACAGGAGTGGACAAATTGCTGGCAGCTGTCGATAAACTGCAGATAGAGGTTGAAGTTCTCATTAATAATGCCGGATTGGGCAAAAGAGGCAGTTTCGAAAAGATCAGCCATCAGGATATCAAAACCTTGATTGAAGTGGATATTATGGCTCTCACCCGCCTTGCTCATCATTTCTACAGTCAAATGGTTGCCGATGGCAAGGGTGGATATATTTTAAATATCGCTTCTGTGGCGGGATTCAATCCCATTCCTTTTTTCAGTGTTTATGGAGCGGCGAAAACTTATGTTCTGTTTTTGTCTGAAGCACTGGCCGCTGAAGGTAAAGATAAAAACATCAAAATCTCAGTTTTGTGTCCCGGTCCGGTTAATACTGAGTTTTTCGATGTAGCCGAAGCCACGGATCTTCACTTTGAAAAACTGCTCAATTCTCCCGAAAAAGTAGTGGACAAGGGTTTGAGTTGTCTTTTTTCCGGGCAGACTATATGTATACCCAGAGGCTTGTTCAAAGCTCAAAAATTAATGGGCAAATTCCTGCCTTCCTCCTTGATAACCTGGATCAGTAAAAAAGTATTCCAGCCAGATTCTCCTTTGGGCCGAGACTGAAACCGATCGTGAAAATCACTGATGACAGTGGTTAAGAAGGTCGGGCACAAGATCCGCCCATATAATTCAATAGTTGGATTTTGACAATGGTGGGGAATTTAAAACAGGTTTTCTCCTGTTTCCTGGTTTTGTTCCAGCAGGGGGATTTGTTCGTTGCCGGAATCTGCAACCGGGGGCAGGTTGGAAAGTTTTTTAAGGGCATGGTAAAGCATGGTCGAACTCAGGATAAAGGCACATATATCTGACAGAGGCAGGGAATACCAGACACCGTCAAGTCCCATGAATAAGGGAAGCAAGAGTAGAAGGGGAATCAAAAACAAAACCTGTCTCGAAATGGAGAGAATAAAAGCGGGAACGGCTTTGCCCAGGGCCAGGAAGGTGGCACTGCCCACTATCTGAACACCAACCAGTGGCAAAACTACGATCATGATTCGGATGATGCGGGCTCCTTCCTGTTGAAGTCGCTGGGATTTATTGAAAAGAGAGAAGAAAAAATGGGGAAAGATATAAATGATCAGGGTAAAGGTAATGGAAATTATAAAACTTACCAGCAAGGTGGTTTTAATTGCCTGGACTACTCTTTTGTAATTTTTGGCTCCGTAGTTATAACCCACAATGGGTTGTAATCCTTGAACCAGACCAAACAGTGGCATGAATAAAAACATGGTGATTTTATGGATGATGCCGTAAATGGAGATATAAAAATCGCTGCCATAATGACCGAGGGAATGGAAAAATATAATAACCACCAGAGAAGAGATTGTCTGTCTGACAAAAACACTGATGCCAATAGAGACGATTTCCTTGGCCAATTCGAAGGAAATTTTCAAATTTTTCCAATGAAGAGACAGTACGGATTTTCCTCCCAGGAAATATCCAAGCAGAAATACAAAACTGAAGATTTGCGAGATAGTAGTGGCCAGAGCGGCACCACTGACTCCGAGTTTGAACATAAAGATGAAGATTGGATCGAGGATTAAATTGCCTGCGGCTCCAATAAGCATTGAAGTCATGGCAATTTTGGCGGCACCTTCGGCTCTGGCAATATTGTTGAGTGATACTGTATAGGTGAAAAACATAAATCCCACCAGGACAATCCTGAGATATTCCATTGACAAAGGGAGAAGCTCCGGAGTAGCTCCAAACAAAACCAGGATTTCCTCCATCCAGATATAGCTCGCCAAAATCATCAGATTACTGAAAATGAAAACCAGGGAGATTACATTACCCAGTGTTTTTTCAGCTTTGTCTTTCTCTTTGGCTCCCAGGCACCGGGAAATCAGAGAAGCGCCGCCAATTCCGAAAAGTTGACTGATTCCCATGATGATCATATGAACAGGAAAGACTATGGATATGGCTCCGATAGCAGCTACACTGACCCCTCTGCCGACGAAAATGGTATCTACCAGGTTGTACAAGGCGATGGAGATCATGCCCACAGCTGCGGGAGTACTCAGTCGAAACAGCAGTTTGGGGATACTCTGGGTTCCAAGAAGTTTGCTTTTATCTGGCTTGGTCATATGAATTAAATTTGTGGGGAAAAGGCGAAATGCCGGGTTGGGGATTAAAATGAATCTGAATCCCTATGCAGATAATAATCAATTTTATAGCATTTTGGCAAAGGTAAAAACAGAAATTTTTCTCATCCAGTAATTTCAGGTTTTGCAAGTATTTGGCTGTTGTAAAACCAGTATCCTTTTAAATTTGTGGGACTTGGGGGACTGTTACTTTTCCATTCTGGGATGAGAACTATTTACTGGAAAAGATATTTTATTTTGGTATTTTGCTGTTTTTGAAATAGGAATAATTATATCCTCTATATTTTGTTAAAAATTGCAGGTTGTATATATCTGCAAGTTAATTTTCTGTTGATTTCAGTTGCAGGTGATAAATTACAGAGGAGATTAGTAATACGAGGTAATCATGGAAGAAAAAATCGGACTTGGAATAAATATAGGTTCTTCAAGTGTAAAAGTTGTAAAAACTGTAAACGGAGAGATCAGCCAATCATTTGTTGCTGCCCATGAGGGTAGTTTTAAGGATAGTCTGCTTAAAATACTGAAAAAAGTTGAGGGAATTTCCAAAGCTAAAGCCATTGTTACCGGCAATGAAGGTCGCAAGCTTCTCAAGATCAATAATATTCAGGAATCCATTTGTATAGAAAGAGCTTTGCAGAATTATCCTTTCAAGGTTGATGCTGTGGTTTCCCTGGGTGGAGAAAATTTTACCACTTATGTACTCGATGAACAGGGTAAGGTGGTAAACAACTATTCCGGCAACAAATGTGCTTCGGGAACGGGAGAGTTTTTCCGCCAACAACTTGGCAGAATGGATATGACCCTTGAGGATACAAAAGATATCCCGGAAGACGCCAAGGTCTATAAATTATCCTCCAGGTGCAGCGTTTTCATGAAATCAGATTGCACCCACAAACTCAATAAAGGGGAAGCCACCAAATATGATATCGTTTTGTCCCTGAGCAATGTCATGGCCGGCAAGGTTGTGGATTTCCTCAACAAGGCACGGTTGGACAAAGGGAATGTCGCTTTATTGGGCGGAGTTACTCGCAACCGATATATGATAAAATTCCTCAGGGAAAAGATGAAAGATGTCAATTTTATCGTACCCCGCGAAGCTATCTACTATGAAGCTTGGGGAGCAGCTTTACTGGCACAGGAAAC
The DNA here is from genome assembly GCA_041686345.1 of Polyangia bacterium. Taxonomy (GTDB): domain Bacteria; phylum Myxococcota_A; class Polyangia; order HGW-17; family HGW-17; genus JAQICJ01. The sequence continues at coordinate 7,772 of JAWLEA010000076.1, forward strand.
CGGATCTGATCTGCCTGAATTTTCGGAGCTTTTTAATAAGCAGGAAATTGATTACGGCCATGTATCCCCATTGAAGGAGGCTGAAGAGCTGGTTACTTGCATTAAACACAGAAGAGCCAAGGCCAGGAAAGGCAGAGAATATATTCTGGGAATAGATGGCGGCTCCACAACTACCAAAGTGGCTTTGATCGATTATGAAACCGAAGAGATTGTAGCTTCCCATTATACCAGAGCCCATGGAGATCCGGTAAAATCTCTCAAGGAATGTCTTCGGGAAGTCAAAAAACAGATTGGAAATATCGATATTAACATAACTTTGGCAGCTACAACCGGTTCATCCCGGGAAATATTGGGAATGTTCATGCAGACCACTGGAGTTTACAACGAAATCATCGCCCACAGTGTCGGCACTACCTATTTTGACGATGAAATCGACACTATTTTTGAAATAGGTGGTCAGGATGCCAAATATGTTTATTTGAAAAATGGGGTACCCATCGATTATGCCATGAATGAAGCCTGTAGTGCCGGAACCGGATCCTTCCTGGAAGAATCGGCCTCTGGTGATCTCAATATCACCAATGTCAAACATATTGCCTGTATTGCCTCCCGGGGCAAAAAACCACTTAAATTCGGGGAACAATGTTCGGCTTTTATTAATTCCGATATTCGCAAGGCAATTCAACTTAGTGCATCCAAAGAGGATATTACGGCAGGATTGGTTACCTCTATTGTTTCTAATTATCTCAACCGGGTTGTGGGTAACAGAGCCATCGGTCAATCTATTGCCTTGCAAGGGGGAGTTGCTCTGAATCATGCTATTCCTCTGGCTTTTGCCCTCTTGCTCAACAAAAAAATCATGGTGCCTCCCAATCCGGAATTGCTCGGTTGTTTTGGAGTCGGAATTCTGGCCAAGCAGAAATTCAGGGAAAAGATCCAGAAAAAATCGACTTTTGTGATTGAAGATATTCTGAAAACTCGAATTATTTATGAGCGGGAATTTATCTGTAAAGCCTGTGACAACTATTGTCCCATCAAGGTTATGTCCGTTGACAACAACAAGTATATGTTCGGAGGACGCTGCAACAAATATACTAATTTGCGTCGTAACACCCAGTTCGATGAAAAAGAAATTTTCAATTATGTTGATGTTCGCCATCAATTGCTTTTTGAAAAGCATGCTCCCGAGAAAACCATGATCAATAAAACCGCTCCCACAGTCGGGATTCCCAGAGCCCTTTCCGTATATTCTCTTTATCCTCTGTATTCTTGGTTTTTCTACGAATTGGGAGTCAATACTTTACTGAATGAAGAAATATCTGAATTCGGTATGAATCGTACTGAAAGTGCCTATTGTTATCCTGCCGAAATTGCTCATGGAGCGGTACAGAATATTATTAACATGGGAGTTGATTATATCTTTGTACCCCATTTTAGAGATATGGAGCCCCGGGAAGACGAAGAATTTTCCACCACTTGTCCCATAACCCAGTCTTTGCCCTATTATGTCAAAAAGGCTTTTTCCGAGGTAGAGTCTCAAAAATTTTTGCAACCTATAGTAAGTTTTGAATTGGGTCCGGATAAAGCTGAGCAAGAATTTATCCTGGTGGGAGAAAAACTCGGATTTTCCAAACCTGAGACCAGACGTGCTTTCAGGCGGGCTTACCGCAAACAGGAGGCATTTTTTGCTGATCTTAAAGTCACAGGAGAAAAGGCTCTAGCAGCAGCTCGTCAATCATCCCGTCCTGTAATCGCCCTTCTCGGTCGTCCTTACAATGCCTTTACCCAGGATGCCAACATGGGCATTCCTCGCAAATTTACTTCGAGGGGTTATTCGGTAATTCCTTTCGACATGCTGCCCTTCGAAAATGCCGAGATCTTTGACAACATGTATTGGTATTACGGTATTCAGGATATGAAATCCACAGCCATTCTCAAGGATGAGGACAATATATTTGTAACCTATATTTCCAATTTCTCCTGTGCTCCTGATTCCTTCATGCTTCATTATGTCAAATGGATGATGGGAACCAAACCCTTTCTGGTGCTCGAGCTCGATTCCCACAGCGCCGATGCAGGTATAGATACAAGAGTTGAAGCCTTTACCGATATTATTGAAGGATACAGAGAAAAATTGAATAAAAAATCTGAAGAAAGATTTGAATTTACTTATGATTTCGTCAATGAAAAAGGCAAAAAACTCCATTTGTGGGACAGGAAAAATCAAAGCAGGATAGAGATATTCAACAATGATAAAGTAAAAATGCTCCTTTCCAATATGGGAGATCTTTCCACAAGAATGATTGCCAAATCCTTGAAAGAAGTTGATATTAATGCTGTGCCTTTGCCTATTCCCGATATATATACCCTGCAGTTGGCCAGGAACTACATGTCAGGTAAGGAATGTTTGCCGGCTCAACTGGTTCTGGGAAATATGCTGGCTTTCCTGAATTCGGAAAATTTTAAAAAAGACGAAATTTATCTGTTGTTTGTTCCTACCACCCATGGTCCTTGTCGTACCGGTCAGTATTATATTTTCTATGAAAATCTGTTTCGAGATCTCAAACTGGATAATGTGGTCATTATTACCCTTGATTCTGATAATTCATACAATGAATTCGGCCCGACCTTTTCCAAAAGCGTGTGGTGGGGACTGGTACTTGCAGATTACATGAAGGATATAGAAACTACCCTGCGAGCCTGTGCCCGGGATCAGGAATCAGCTTTGCGTATTTACAGGAGACAGGTGGATAGAATTATCAGTAGCGATAAAAAACTTTCGGAATCTATGGGGTTACTCAAGGATATCAGTGATATTCTGGGCCAGATTCCTCTTGAAAGAGATGTATCCGAATGTCCAAAAGTTCTGATTGTGGGAGAAATTTACGTGAGGCGCGATGATTTTGCTGTGGATGAACTGGTGGACAGATGCGCCGACAATGGAATTATAGCCAAAGTATCAGGAGTTACCGAATGGATTTATTATTGTGACCACTGTCGCAAATTGACCAATAAGAAGAAATTGAGTATTCAACCCTGGTTCAAGAAATTGTTTGCTTCCGAAGCTGTTGATATGCTGATTTGGGGAGTTGAACAAGGTTTCAAACGCTACGTCGATTCAAGAGTCAAGTATATCTTGTCCAAAAGTGGTTTGATTCCGGAATCTCCCCACAATATGGATAAAATTATGGACAAGGCTTACCAGGAATTTGTTACCGACGAGCTCCATTCAGAAATTTCCATCAGCAGTGGAGCAGCAGCGGCAGCCATGAAAGCCGATTACAGCGGCATCATCAATATTTCTCCCTTTGCTTGTTTAATCGGTCGAGTTATCGAGGGAATTATAACCCCTTGGGCCAAAGAAAACCGTTTCCCCATTATCTCCATTGAAATAGATGGCAATGTACTTCCCTCCAACCTGCTGACCCAACTGGAAATTTTCATGCTCAACGTCAAGCGTTTTCGTCACGACTTTGAAGTGGAGCAAATGATCGATAAAATATAATTGATTTTTCTATTCCTTCAGTTTTTTTTGAAAATATTAAACTTGGAGAGGAGGGATTGTTTTTGATTTTTCTTTCTTTTATTCATCAATCTTAATTCACGAGCTGCTTCAATGTGATTTCTTTTGATTCTTAAAGCATTTTGGAAACGATTTTTAGCACTGGCAAATTGACCGCTGTCAAGCATGATTTTGCCCAGATAATATTGAAGATCAGCTTCTTTTTCAGATTTTTTACAGGCTTCTTTCAATGCTTCGAGAATGGAATGGCGAATATTTTCCTTATCATTCTCGGGGTTGATATAAGTGACCCAAGCCCACATTCCCATGTATATTCCCTCATCCGGCTGCAATCTCAAAGCCTTTTTAAAGTGTTTTTCAGCCTCTTCATAGTCTTTTTTCTTGAAATAAACCATTCCCTTTTGAAATTCTACCTCAGCTTTGAGCACCTTTTTAACCTTTTTGGTGTTTTTTGTTGCCTTTTCAGGGTTGATAAATTTTTCCCGTTCTTCTTTGTCCTGTAATAAATTATATGTTTCAGTCAATTTCTGGAAATAACTATCTACTTCTTCCCTTAAAAAAGCCAAGCCTTCTTTGGAGGTGATTCTGTCGGGATGAAATTTTTTGACCTTTTTGCTGAAAGCTTTCTTGATATCGGCGTCGCTGGCATCTGTTTGCAGATCCAGGCGAGCGAAGGGATTATCTTTAGAGATAAGTTCGATATTATGAAACAATTCCTTGGCAATTTCCCGGTTTTTTTCCGGGATATCATGTTTTTCCAATACTTGATCCAGTTTTGATTTACCTTGAGAAGGAACGGTTAAGTTTTGTGATGTGGCCGAGGATTTGTTATTTTGGTTTTTAAGGAGTTTTGAGCTTCCCAAAACATAAATGGTTTTGAGAACATCTATTACTTTAAAATTGGTTTTTTTAGCGAGTTCTTTGGCACTGAGAGGTTCTTTTCGGAGCAGGTCTATTATCAGCATTTGATTTTCATCAAAATTAAAGTGTTCAATATAATCATCCAGTTTTGGGGAAAGAAATAATTTGCCTTTCAGCAGTTTGCTGGTTTCTTTGAGTAGTCTTTGTTCGGTATAGCACTTTTTGATGCCTTGATTGATCAGGGGAAGGGGATTGATTTCATCTCCCTGGAATTCATCTGGCTGAGGTTGCAGAGTAAAATTATCATTTTCCATGGTGAAAAGATTGAGCAGTTGGTGTTCCAAATCTGGTTTGGGACATTCTATTCCCGAATTTTCACATTTAACCGGAATTCCCTGGTTGAAAAAAATTTGCAACTTGGCGTCTTCTCGGATAATTGTCAAAATTCCGTTGAATTTTTGTTCTAGAAGTTGAACCAGCAACATGCCGGGGGGTAATTTTGAAAAACTGTAGAATTTCATTTTCCCTGTGCTCCTCTAAAGTCAGGTGATTAGTTTCCCGTTCCAAAAATAAAAGTCATCGTCTGAGAAGTTTTTTTACCTTGTCTGCGTTGTTGTAACTTTTTACCAATAAACCCATTCTGGGACTGGGAACTATGTGTTGTTTGCCATTTTACAATGGGATATTGGTATATCTTGGCTGAAAATAAATTAATTGTCAAAGAGTATACATTTAATGCAAAGTATCGAAAGTTGCAATATTTTTAATTTTTTATGAATATCGATGAATTAATCAGAAAAAACTATTATAATCCGAGTGAATTTACAATTAAATTTATTTTTCGGAAAGAGGAAAAATATGATTCCCCGAGGACGCAAAAACAATGGTAAAATTTACAAAATTATTCATCAGGAAAGAGAGATATTGGATCAAGTGGTGGTTGCTTCAGGGTTCTTATCCAGGATGAAAGGGTTGCTGGGAACTGAAAACCTGGGAATGGATTCGGGTATATGGATTGTTCCCTGTAACAGTATCCATATGTTTTTCATGAAGATCCCCCTTGATGTTGTGTTTATTGACAAAAAGGGAGTGATTACTGCAATTTGCCATCGGATAAAACCATGGAGATTATCCCGCTATCACCCCGAGGCCTTTGGAGTTTTGGAATTGGCTGCAGGAAAGGTCGCCCGAACAAAACTGAAAGTTGGGGACAGGTTGGAATTTCAGGAGAATACTTCCTCGGAGCAATAAAAGTTTGAACTATTTTTCGAAACCAGAAATAATTTTGATGCCTTTGCTGGCACCAAGTCGGGTAGCTCCCGCTTTGATCATTTTAAGAGCATCCTCGGAAGAAGAAATACCGCCGGAAGCTTTAACCCCAAATTCTTCGCCCACGGTTTTGCGCATTAATTTGACATGATCTTCTTTGGCACCGTAATCTCCGAATCCGGTGGATGTTTTTACAAAGTCGGCTCCGGCTGAGGCAGCAACTTTGCAGGCTTTGATTATTTCATTTTCGCTGAGGTAGCAAGTTTCGAGAATTACTTTTAATTTAGCGGGTTTGCAGGCCTGGGCTACCATGTGGATATCATTTTCCACCAGCTCGTAGTTGCCGTCTTTCAAGGCTCCGATATTTATTACCATATCAATTTCTTCAGCGCCGTCCCTGACAGCTTTTTTAGCTTCCTGAGCTTTGGTTTCTACACAGGATGCCCCCAAAGGAAAGCCAACTACTACACAGACTTTTACTTTGCTGTTTTGCAATTTTTCTGCAGCCAGGGAAGCGTAAAAAGGGTTGACGCAGACAGAGTAAAAGTTGTTTTGCTCAGCCTCTTCACACAGTTTGAGAATATCACTGCTGCGGGCTGTAGCTTTAAGGATGGTATGATCGATCATTTGGGCTATCTGATGTTTGGTAAAACTCATCTTGTTTTCTCCTCACAGGTTGTTGACTGATTCGGCAGTTGAATTGAAATACTTAATTGTTTTGCAGGTTAAGGCTGTTTAGATTGACCTGGGTTGTAAAAACAGAACAATTCAACTTCATGGCCTCAGGCGTTAATATCCCATTTTGGATGGGAATTGCTCAAAAAAGAATTTCTCATATTTTGCTTTTATTTGCAATAAACACCTGAAATTTTCGGATAAATGTCTCTATGCGTCATTTTTTAGCTCGGTGTTTTTAATAAGAGCATTGGGTTAGTTACTGAAATTTTGCACTGTGCGAATATAATCTGAGCAGATATTTTATACATCATTACAAACAGTTATCAAAACGTATTTTCAGGGGCATAAAAATAGTTGATTGATTATAAGAGTTACTTCTCCTTTTCAGAATAGTTGACAAATTTATCCATAGGAAATTTTAACGCCAAGCATCATAAAAAGGTTATATCCATTTGAAAAAATTAGAATATTTTAGTTGTCTAAATAGAGATTTTATGCGAATTTGATTCCATATTGGTTTTACAGTCGAAAAAATTATTTGACCCGAGAATTATCCTCAGGGTCGGACAAAAAATCTCAAGAGGTAGATATCATGAAATCAAACCAGATTGTTTCAGCAATTTTACTAATGTTTATTTCCACGGCTGCCTGGGCCGGAGGAGTAATTCACAATTCCAACCAGAGCACAGAATACGATCGTACCCTCACCAGAAATGCCGCTACCGATTCAGCAGACATTGCCCATTATAATCCGGCTGGTCTGGTTTGGATGCAAGATGGTTTTTATCTGAATTTGGGCAACCAGTTCATATTTAAAGAATACAGTCATGGCATAGAAAGTAATGACCAGTATTACAGATTCAAAGATACGGATCCAATTTATTTGTTTCCGGGAGTTTTTGCTGTGTTTAAAAGAGGTCCTCTGGCACTCTTTTCAACCTTTACTGTTCCTGCCGGAGGAGGCAGTTTTAATTACAAAGACGGTATCATCTTTGGTACTTCTCCCCAGGAAGAAGTCAATGCCGAAGGTTTTGCCGCTCATTATGCAGTTTCCATGGGTGCTTCCTACAAATTTTCCGAAATTTTCTCTCTGGGAATGGCTTTGCGATTGGTTTCAGCTACCGGTAGCGTCGATGCTAATGGGACCATGTTCCCTGGTACTCCGCTAGAAATCACAGGTAATTTGCAAAAATATGAAGTTTTTTCTCGTGGATTTGGAGGAGTTATCTCCCTTAATTTCCGCCCCACGACCAATTTACTTCTGGCAGCTCGCTACGAAACCAGAGTAGTTCTTGATTGGGAATATGACAATTATGAATCCGTTCTACCAGGAGATGCTCCCGGTGATTATCGGGAAGATCTGCCCCCGGTTATCGGTCTTGGAGTTGCTTATAAATTCAATCAGTTCAAATTTGAAGCAAATATGAACATCTATCTTAATAAAATGGCAACCTGGGAAGATCCCGAGAATGAAAACTACAGCGAAGATGAATTCGACAACGGTTTTGAAATTGCAACCTCTGCAGCCTGGTCTCTCAACAAGATGTTTGAGTTCAGTTTTGGAGCAATGTACACAAACAGCGGCGCCGACAAATATGTTTATGACATGTTCAGACCACAGCTCGATTGCATCACAGTAGGTGGCGGCCTGCGAGCCAGATTGATGGACAATCTCGATCTCAACCTCGCCCTCACCACCACTAAATATTTTGACGATACTTTTGATACAGACAAGGAAAACGACTCCAACCCA
>JAWLEA010000213.1:0-3597 GCA_041686345.1 Polyangia bacterium
ACTTCTTGAAATAGCATAAACTATGTCTGCGAAGTTTCTCCGCGCATCTGAAGCAAACTTCTCATTCAGCCAAAAACCCCCATTCTGGGATGGGAACTAGTTAGTTCCATGCACTCGAATCACCAGGGATAATCCTTTGCTATCTCGGCAAAGTTATGTGCAATCTCTCCGACGAATTTTCCCCTTTTCAGTTTGCAGTTTTGTATTTCTCTCCAATGAAGTAATCTTAGATGAAATTAAATTGGGATTATAAATTACAGATCAAAGAAAGGGGCCAACTCCAGTAATTGACGATAAACTTCGAGGTATTGGGTGTCTCCTTCTTTTTTCAGTTTCTTTACTTGAGCAAGCAGTTTTTGGGCTTTTTCCATTTTGTGGGGATATTTCTGCTCCCAGAATTCGGCATGAGGTTTCACATCCACATTGTATTTATTCTGCAGGACGAGCAGAAAATCCCGGGTTACCTTGCCAATGGTAACATTGTAACTTAAACGACGGGGAGGATTGGCCAAAATACCGGTCAACCTTTTTATTAGGCTGACTGCGTCGTGAAGCAGGCTTTTCTGACTGGAACTCAGTTTTTCAATATTAACTGCCAGGGAATCAAGCAGTTGCTTTTTGCGTTCGATGATCTCGTCAAAAGTTGCATCATAGGGCAGACCCAAAGTTTGGTAATAATTGAGATATTGGGCGTTTTCCAGGATTTCGTGGCATTTCTGGACGACCTTTGCGGGATCGTTATCACCTTCCTTGATACCGGAAACACCTTTGGCGACAAGGTTTTTGTTTTTCTTGAGAATATCGATGAGGCGCAGGAGATTTTTGTTGGAACCTGGAACTACAAATTCAACCCCTGCTCCGGGACCGCGCGGTGGAGCAACAATGCGAACGACCTTGCTTTCGAGGGTGATAAAAGTGCCGTTGAACAGGTTTACAACCCTGATTTCGATAATCTCATCAAGTTGGGGCAGTTCTTCATTTTTTATCAATACCCCCCCGAGAGATACATCAAGGATTTTGGCAGCCACCCAGACGGATTTATCCTTTTTCTTGAAAATCACAGGTGCTTCATAGTCATATCTAGTATATTGCCGTTCTTGAAATTGCATGATAAGTCCTTTGTCAAGTTGAAAATGATAACAGCCACATATTAACTAAATATCGGCATTTACACAAAATAAATTAACTTTTTAGCAAATTACATAGAGACTGGAAAATTACAAAGCACTTGGGAAGAAAAAGAAGTTGATTCCCTAACCCGGATCAGGATTTTTTGAAAAAAGAAGTTTTAAATCTGAAAAAACAAGCTGAACCAAGCAAAAGGAATAACAACATAAGGATGGAATGTAAGCGAGCATAAGTGCCGGCAGATGAATTACAAGTAAGAAGATGATCTTTCGATTTGGTTTTCAACTCGAGGCTGGCTTCAGGCTTGAGAGAACAATAGTAGTTAGTTTGGGTTTTATCGAGAACACAAAACATGCCGGGAGCACAGGACGAAGTGAAAGGCAGGCAGCTTTCCGAACACCAGGAATCGTTATCATTGGAGTCAACCACGCACATGTCCAAATGACAAGAGTCAGAGCTGCTACATGGATCTCCAATTGAAAATCTGCCGGGATTACATCCCTCTTCTGTTTCTACACATTCAAGATCTACATTTACAGAAATTGTGGTAGTAGAGGTATTTTCTGCATTATCCGAAACCACTGCTTCAAGAGTGTGCTTGCCCGAGGAAAGACCTGTGAGATTAAAATCAAAATAGGGCCATGTTTTTTGGGCAACTTCTTCACCATCAAGGTATAAAGTTACATAACGTCCAAGTGAATCTTCATCTCCTGTGATCAAGAGCACTTTTAGATTGGAGGGTACTGTAGCACCATCTCCCGGATAGATAAAGTCAACCCAGGGATCCATAACATCGGCGGTTTCACCCAGATTGTTTGCAAGTTCCTGATAGCTGTCCTGAAAGTAAGAACCGTCACAGGCCTGACCATCCGGAACATCGCCTGAAATCCACCAAGGATCGGGAGTAACATAGGGATTCATGACAGCTCCTGGATCATCAATATGCGCCAAACCCAGAGAATGACCATTTTCATGAACAATAGTAGTAACAACATCTCCCAGATTGCTCAATTCTTCGGAAAAAGTGAAATTAACGTCACCTTTGCTGGAATTACCACAATCAAAAGGTGAAACTCCCACTACTCCTGCCCCCATGTTAACAACAGCAGAAGCATGTCCGCCAATCATCATCATTTGATAGGCACTGCCGGCTTCAGGGCGAGTCCTGGTGACTTTTACGTTGAAGGGTGCAAAATAATAGCGTGACCAACCAACTATCACATCCAGAACCATTTCCCGAGTAATAAAATAATTGTCCAGATAAGGCTCATGATCAAAAGGAGGAATATCAACTTCCTCAGAATCCGGAATCATGGATTCATTTTTTTCAGGATTATCTGCCCCATTATTGACAATAACCCCACCATCGAAATTTAAATACAAAACAGCCGGTTCAGCATTATTTTTCAACATAATTGAACTGTCATAAGGACATTCTTCAGGACTCAACCTGCCAGGTGCCAGAAAAATACCCCCACACCTTTTTTTAGGCGCCTGTTCTTCAAAGGGATCATGATAATCATGGCTCCAAACAACATTAGGTATAAACATCCCCATCATTAAATACATAAAAATTGTATTGATTTTCATAGAAACTCCAGAAGTGTTGATAATAGGTTCTCACCTGAGTCTACATTATTTTACTTCAGTTGAATCATTTATCAACTCTTTTTTTCCCGATCCGGGTTAGGGATTTTACCCCTCCCCACTCACACTCCATTTTTCCCGACACCCCATTTTTTCCCACTTTTCTACAAAATTTCAGCGCCAAAACTGCCGATTTTCACCCCCAAAAATACACTTGTCCCTTTGATTTTCCACCCTTGAAATTTAAATCACGCTCTACGGGACCTGTATCAACTAACTGCTGTCAAATTGTCTTACCTGGACTTTGTGTAGTCGGGCCATCTCATAAGTGCCTGCTGGGAAATAAACATCTCGTTCTCCCAACTGCCATCTTTGAAAACTCTTCTCGTAGACATTGACAAAATCAACCAGCTTGCTCTTCTCGGCTGCAATAAGTTCACTTACAACCCCCGCAACCTTCGGATTCAACTTGAAACGTTCAACATCTTTCTTGGGCTTGGACTCGGGATCGGTCTTGAGCAATTTCTTCTTGCTCATGAAGGCCTTTTTGCCATATTTGGCGATTATATCATCTTCTGCCTCACGCAGCTCTTCTTTGAGCAACTTGATCATGCTCTTTTTGTCCGTAAACTTCAAAAGTGCCTCCGGCATTTCAATCTTGAGTCGCACCTTCTTGGGCAATTTGCTTTCACTTTTAAAATACACCTTGGGTCGCTTGATTACCTTGGAGTGTCCTGCCAGATCACCGGGCAAAGAATTGGCTCCCGGGTATTTTCTTGCCCTGGGCGACAAAAGCGCCTTTACCGGATTCATGAAGATATACATGAGCTTGGCTTTGGCTGGCACTACATGATTGGGAAGTCTGACCACACTGGGTTTGGA
>JAWLEA010000214.1:0-3578 GCA_041686345.1 Polyangia bacterium
GAGAAACTTCGCAGACATAGTTTATGCTATTTCAAGAAGTTACGACAAAGCAGATGAGGTAAAATTCCGCATTCAGACGATGACCTTCCTTTTTGGGATGGGAACTAACTAAGCTCCGGATTGGGGGTTTTCTACTTCAGCTTCTTTGATCTCGCCCTCGTTGGCAAGTTTGGAGGCCTTGATGGCACTGGCGATGAGAGGTTCCGGCTTGTCCTGTTCGTGCTGGGGAAAAACCGAGATCCCCATTTTGAAGGGGGGAAATTTGAAACTGCTTTGATTGAGGCGCTGGTTGAGACGATTGATGAAGGTTTGAGCACCTTCTTTGTCGGTATCGAGCAGCAAAAAAGCCAGGGTGTCCTCACTGATGCGGGCAAAAACGTCGGTGTCGCGGATGAAGTTGGAAATTCGGCGTCCCAGTATGGACATCATGGAGTAGCGTTTGCCCGAATCCTTGCCCAGCGACTTGAAATTGACCGCCATAACCACCAGAGAAGTTTCCAGGCGGGCACAGCGCTTCATTTCGCGTTTGAGCAGATGAGTGAAGCCTTTCTTGTTGTACAGACCGGTAAGTCGATCCCGGGTGGAAATGCGTTTGATGATTTGATTGGAATCTTGCAGTTGGGCTGTGCGCAGAGAGAGACTGTGCTTGAGTTTTTTGACTTCCGGGGAGTTTTGCTGCAGATAATTGATGGACAAGGCCAACAAAGCAGCCAACACCAAAGGAACCAGTGATATGGGAATGATGGTGCCCAAGCCGTGATATCCGGCAATCCAGCCCAGAGACAAGGTAACTATACCCATTCCGCTTAAAAGAATAAAATATCCGAGTAGTTTCATAGGCTATCAAGTAAATGAGCTAAGGTTGAAACAAAAAAATTATAACCAACCAAAAACTTACCAACCAAAAACAAATGATCTTAATAAGAACAAAGTTGGTAATGTGTTGTTATATACTGAAAATTGAAGAATAATCAATGGAACTTCAATCCTGTCAATATTTGACGGATTATAGTATTCCACAGATTTTGAACTTTTACTACAAAAAATCCCACAAAAATATAATCCACCATCGCATTGACACTTTGCCAATTCATGATAAAAATCTTCTAATCGCATTTTGACAAAATTCAGATACCTTTAAACCTGTAATAAAATATTGGCCGGTACATGCATAAGGATTCACTTCAATGACATATGCAAGCAAAAAGAAGAGTAATATTACCTATTTTTTCTTCAATGTGATCCTGTATCTTGTTTTACTGTATTATTCAGGAATCATAATTACCAAAGGTATCATCTTCCTCACTATTGCTACTGGCTTGGTTTATTATCTTTCCGGCATGCTGGATCTCAGCAAAAAAAAGTACTCTTACATCATCTTGAGCGGGCTCGTAATCAATTTTATCCTGTTTACGGTTTTCACCCTGAAAATCGGCCTGATTTTCGTTGAAAAAAGCATAATCTTATATGCCCCCATGCTTTTTGTGCACACCTTTTTCAAGGTTTTCCTGGTTAAAATCCTCGAAACCAAGGAAAAGTGTCTGGTGTTGGGAGATATTGATCAGTGCGATTATATTGATGAGTTGATGAGCAAACATGATAAATACGAATTTGCCGGCTTTGTAAATGTTAAAGAAAATCATGATCTTAAAAATATAATCGAGCAAAAAGATATTTCCACAATTGTTATTGCTACCCAATCAAGTCTGAATTTCAAGATAACAGAAAAATTGTTGAATCTTCGTCTTCAAGGAATAAAAGTTCTTCAATTCACTACTTTTTATGAAAAATTAGAGGAAAAGATTCCGGTAAAAGCTATCAATGAAAAGTGGCTTCTTTTTTCTCAAGGTTTTGATATAATACATAATTCCTGGTTGCAGCGCATAAAAAGAGTTACTGATATTGTGCTTTCAATTATAATTATTGTTTTGTCCCTTCCCCTTACTCTTTTATTTTCAATTCTGATCAAGCTCGAATCAAGAGGTCCCCTGTTTTTCATCCAGGAACGAATAGGGAAAGGTAATAAGCCCTTCAAGATCATAAAGTTTCGTTCCATGACCAAGGATGCTGAAAAGGATGGTCCCAAATGGGCCGGCAAAAATGATTCCAGAGTGACTTTTATCGGGAAAATCATTCGCAAAACCCGTATTGATGAAATTCCTCAATTAATCAACGTTCTCAAAGGAGAAATGAGTTTCATCGGACCACGACCTGAAAGACAATTTTTTATTAACACCCTTGAAGAGAAAATTCCTTTTTATTATTTGAGACATTCTGTTCTTCCCGGTTTGACCGGTTGGGCCCAAGTTAATTATCCTTATGGTGCATCGGTTGAAGATGCTTTGGAAAAATTGCAGTATGATCTCTATTATATCAAGCATCAATCACTGTTTATGGATATTGTTATTGTTCTCAAAACAATAAAGATTGTCCTATTCGGACAGGGAAGATAACAACAGGCTTCATCAACCACGCCGCCGATCCCAACACCGCAGTTCAACACCATCACGCTGTTGACTCCACCTCCACTCCAACCCCGGAAAAAAATATTGTAAAGCCCGGTTGATATTTGCAAAAAATACCGATAAACAGTAAAACTAAACCGAAACTACTCTCGCTTCTATAATCCAAACTACCCAGGAGATACATATGTTGCCCCAAGGTTCAATTACGGCACTGGTTACCCCCTTTTACAACAATAAAATAAGCTTTTCCTGTTTCGAAAACCTGCTCAAATACCAGCTTGATAACGGCATTGATGGTCTGCTGGTTGCCGGTACAACCGGCGAAGCGGCCACCCTGAGTTCTCAGGAATATCAAGATCTCTTGAAAACAGCAGTGAATTACGTCGATAAAAAAGTCCCCATCTTTGCAGGCACCGGCAGCAACTCTACCAGCCAGACCATTGCCACCACCGAAATTGCCGCTAAACTCGGCGCCGATTATGCTCTGGTGGTTACTCCCTACTACAACAAACCCACTGCCCGGGGACAGATTGAACATTACACAAAAGTAGCTGAAAAGAGTCCGATTCCTGTTATACTCTATAATGTACCTTCAAGGACGGGAACCGACATGCAACCTTCCACCATTGCCCGGCTCAGCGAGCATCCCAATATTGTGGCTGTCAAGGAAGCCAGCGGCTGCGCCGCCAAAGGAGCCGACGTCATCACGGCTGTTTCCAAAGATTTCTATTTGTACAGCGGCGACGACAAGCTCAATTTCCCCCTGGTAGCCTTAGGGGCAAAAGGTGCTGTATCAGTGGTTTCCAATGTTGTGCCCGGCTTGGCCCATCAGGCTTTGCAGCAGGCACTGGCTTGCGATTCTGCCGCCAGAGACAGTCACTACAAACTATTGCCTCTGGCTCACGGACTGTTCATCGAAACCAATCCGGCTCCTGCCAAAAAAGCTCTGCAGCTCAAAGGCATCATCAAGTCTGATGAGCTCCGACTGCCGCTGGTGCCGGTAACTCCCGACACCGAGATTCAACTCAAGGCCATCCTGCGCGGACTCGAAGACTGAGCAACCACCAACGACGGTGTAACCACCGCCTGCGTTGCAACCACGGACTGCGGCGT
>JAWLEA010000215.1:0-3558 GCA_041686345.1 Polyangia bacterium
GGTTCAGCGAAATTGCCATGTAATGCAACTGTTGAGAGGGATTGAAACTTCCCCTGGACTTCAAATAAGACGTAGGCAATGGATGTAAAGTAAGTGCCCTGCTCCCGCCCCCGGGCAGATATTCCCGAGCTCTGAAAATGGATTCGTCGATATCAAGGCCGGAACTGCGACTTTTGAGAGAAATATCAAAATTATGATACATGAAAATATAGGAAAACCCCGTTTGTTTTTTCTGAAATGCCAATTGAGCAGGATTGTGATAGGCGGCAAAGGGAGCATCGGGATGAGCCGGTCCGTTAAAGGGAGCTATTCCACCACCATTGGATTCAAGATAGGAAGTTGAAGAAAAAAACAGTCCATACAGACAAAAAAAAGAAACGAGCAAAATTAAATCCTTTCAGAGGAAAACTTTTGAAAAATTAATCTTCAAATATAATCTTTTCATGACCTAAAAATAATTTACAGATATTTGGAAGAAAAGAATGTTTACTATTTTAGACTAATTCCAAATTTAAAACAAGTATTTTTATAGCACCCCTTTGTTTTAGTTTTTCAATTTTACCTGCCTGCCAATAATCTTTAATTTTTCCCTTGCTACAAAAATAATTTATCTTATAATTTTCAATGGTTTAAATTTTCTAAAACAGATTGGGATTGTGCTGAAACAACACTAATGCATGTTCTCCACTCGTTTTAGCAAATATCATTCAATCAGACCTTGGGTTACCCATAAGCTTTTTCCGTACAACTTCCCGGAAAAGCAAAAGTGAATAACATGTCCAAAGTAAATTTTTCAACTATCGTCAATTCAATTCCCATTGGTTACGCCTACCACAAAATTGTCCTCGACAGCCACAATCAACCTGTCGATTATGTCTTTCTCGAAATAAATACAAAGTTCGAAAAATATACCGGCCTCAAAGGCAAAGATATTCTAAATAAAAGAATTACCACTGTTCTTCCCCACATCAGAAAAGGCTTTGACTGGATCCGAGCCTATGGCGAAGTAGCACTCGAGGGCAAAGAAATTCAATTTGAGCAATATTCGGAACCTCTTGACAGACATTACAAAATAACCGCCTGTTCTCCTGAAAAGGGATATTTTATCACCTTTTTTTCCGATATCACTAAAATGGTCTCCACCGAACAACAACTGCTTAAAAACCGCCAACGCCTGAAACTGGCCCTTGATGCCGGAGAACTAGGGTTCTGGGATTGGAACCTCCAAACAAATGAAGTCTACTTCAGTGAACGCTATTACACTATGCTTGGCTATAAACCCGGCGAATTTCCCATGACTTACCCCAGTTGGAAAAATCTTCTCCATCCCGATGATCACCACGTAATTCCCAAAATAGAAACTTACATCGCCAAAGCCAGACCCTATCAGATCGATTTTCGTCTCAGATGCAAAAATGGCACCTATAAATGGATCTCAGGTCAGGGAAAAACCTATGTCAGAGATAAATCAGGCAAGCCCCTTCAAGTAGTGGGTTTACATATAGATATCGACAAAAGAAAAAAAGATGAACTTCAACTGGTTTTCCAAGCCGATATTCTCGAACAAATTCAAGACATGATTATTGCCACTGACCTCGAAGGCAGAATTATCTACGCAAATCAGGCAGAAATTAATACCTTTGGAAAAAGCAAAGAAGATTTGCTGGGCAAATTTGTCCACACCCTTGGCAAAGATTCTGCAACAGAAACCACTCAGCAGGAAATCATTGATACTACCCTGGCCCGGAGCAGTTGGCGAGGTGAAGTCGCAAATTATACCAATGAGGGCAAGAAAATCATCCTGGACAGCAGGGTTCAACTAATTCGGGATCACCAAAATAAACCTACGGGGATGGTGGGAATAAGCACCGATATCACCCGTCAAAAAGAGATGGAAGCCAACCTGCAAAACGAAAAAGAAAGATTGGCGGTAACCTTGCAAAGTATCGGAGATGGAGTCATCACCACCGATATAAACGGAAAAGTCATGCTGGTCAATAAGGTGGCAACTCAATTAACCGGCTGGGAGCAAAAAAATGCTGTGGGCAAACCACTTACTGAGATATTTGAGATAATCAACCAAAACACCGGCCAACCCCATGAAAATCCGGTCAAAAAAGTTCTCGCCACCGGCAAAACAGTTGAATTGCAAAATGGTACTGTGCTGATTTCCCGTAACGGAGATAAACACATCATAGCCGACAGCGGAGCTCCCATCAAAAATTCCGAAGGTAAAACAATAGGCGTGGTTCTTGTTTTCAGGGACATGACTGCCAAACATAAAATGCAAAAAATAGTACAAAGAGCGGCCAAATTAGAATCACTTGGCATCCTGGCCGGAGGAATTGCCCACGATTTCAATAATCTGCTGGGTGGAATCTACGGATTTATCGATCTTGCCCGCATGGTAACCACCAACCGGGAAATTGCCGAGTATCTGGACAGCTCAGCCGAAACCATCAACAGAGCCCGCCATCTCACCGGCCAGCTTCTCACCTTCGCTAAAGGAGGCAGTCCGGTTCGCAAAGTAAGCTCCCTCTTCCCCTTTATCAAAGAAATAGCCCACTTCGCCCTCAGTGGCTCCAATATCAGTTGCACCTGCAATGTTCCCGGCAATCTCTGGCATTGTTTTATCGATAAAAACCAGTTAAGCCAAGTTGTGGAAAATCTTATCATCAATGCCAAACAGGCCATGCCCAACGGTGGAATAATACAAATCACAGCTGCAAATATTCACGAAACCCAAAATGCCCATCCAGGACTGCAAAACAACAAATATGTCAAAATTTCCATTAAAGATGAAGGCACCGGCATTCCGGACAATCTTATCCCCCATATTTTCGATCCTTTTTACACTACGAAAACCCAAGGTCACGGACTTGGTCTGGCCACCTCCTATTCCATCATGGAAAAACATGACGGCCTGATTGAAGTTGAATCAAAACCTGGAGTTGGAACCACTTTTCATCTTTATTTGCCTGCCACCACCAGTAAAGACAATCAAACCAGGCAGAATTCGATTTCACTGCACCGGGGCAGTGAAACTTTTGTCATCATGGATGATGAACCTGCCCTGCTCAAAACGATGAAGTTCATGCTCACATCTTTTGGCTACGAAGTCATCTGTCATCAGGAAGGCAGCAAATTAACAGAATTCTACCAACAAGCTCTGGCTGATAACCTCAAAATCAAAGCAATGATTTTCGATCTCACCATCCCCGGGGGCATGGGAGGCAAAGAAACTGTCGCTCAAATCCGCAAACTCAATCAGGAAATTCCCATTTTCGTTTCCAGCGGCTATTCAGATAATCCAGTAATTGCCAATCCTGAAAAATACGGATTTACCGACAGCATCTCCAAACCATTTCGCCTCAAAGAACTCTCCCGCCTCCTCAACAAATACCTGGCTAACTAGTTCTAACTAGTTCCAATCCCAAAAAGGAAGGTCATCGTCTGAATGCGGAATTTTACCTCATCTGCTTTGTCGTAACTTCTTGAAATAGCATAAACTATGTCTGCGAAGTTTCTCCGCGCATCTGAAGCAAACTTCTCATTCAG
>JAWLEA010000077.1:0-15599 GCA_041686345.1 Polyangia bacterium
TGAAAACCAGAAGAGGCGAACGGATGGGGTCTTTGTTATTAATTGAGGATCGTCGTCCTTCCATGGTTAAAATTCAAGATAACGACGATTTTTTCGGAATTATTGGGCGCAGTCATCCCATGCGAAGGATTTTCCAGGTTATCAGGCAGGTGGCGACTACTGATGTAACAGTTTTGATCACCGGCGAATCTGGTACCGGGAAAGAGATGATTGCCCGGGCTATTCACACCATTTCAGAACGCTCCAAAGGACCATTTCAAGCTATCAATTGCGCGGCTCTTCCTGAACAATTGCTGGAAAGCGAACTTTTCGGCCATGTTAAGGGTGCATTCACCGGAGCTACCAGGGACAGAGCTGGCAGTATAGAAATGGCAAAGGGAGGTACTCTTTTTCTTGATGAAATCGGTGAATTGCCCTTTTCTTTACAATCTAAGCTTTTGCGTTTCCTGCAGGAACATGAATACCAGAGAGTAGGGGAAAGCAAAATAAGCAAGGCGGATATCCGCATTATTGCTGCTACCAACAGAAATCTCAGAGAAGAGGTGAATCAGGGTAATTTCCGGGAAGATCTTTATTTCAGAGTCAAGGTTATTCCCATTGAAGTTCCTCCTTTGCGAGAACGGCGTGAGGATATTCCCCTGCTGGCCATAACTCTTCTCGATGAAATATCCAGCAAACACAATAAATCAAATATTTCCCTTGCTCCCGAAGTTATCGGAATTTTAAGAGAATATTCCTGGCCCGGCAATGTCAGGGAATTATTGAATGTGCTGGAGTATGGGGTCGCTCTGGCCTCAGGAGATGTAATCACTAAAAACGATCTTCCTCCTGAAATACTGGGCAAAAAGGGTACTATTCACAGTGATCGTTGTGATCTTGATGCGGGAGAATCTGCCATGGTTCTTGAAAGTGAGCGGGATCGAATAGTTGCGGCTCTCAACAGAAATCATGGCAATAAAACCAGAACCGCCCAGGAATTGGGTATTCACCGGGTTACCCTCTATCGTAAAATAAAAAAATACGGATTGGAGTAGGGAACACTATACCCTAAAACCATGGAAAAAGAGCTCCGGTATTTTTTTTGTAATCCAGATATTTTTGGCCAAAATGGGCAATGAGTATTTTTTCTTCAATTTTAATTCGATAATAAATAACGGGAATACCGGTTAAAATAAACCCGGCTGTAGCTCCTAAACTACTCATGGCAACAGGGAATCCCAGGAAAAGAAGAAAAGTTCCCAAATAAAGAGGATGACGGATATATTTGTACAGACCGTTTTTGATCAATTGGTGATCATCTTCAATGGAGATGGCAATATTATAAAATCTACCAAGATCCTTGAAGGCAAAAAACCGGACGAGAACTCCCCCGTAAAAGAACAAGACTCCTGATATTTGTACTCCCAGGGGTAAAGGTATTAAAGTCCATTCCAGCACAAAGCGGTCACAAGCTGCATAAAGCCAGTTGATTCCCGCAAATCCAATCATGAACATGGAAAAAAGTTCTTTGCGATTGGAAAGGGTTTTAATGGAAACAAGCTGGTTCAATTCCACCAGAGCAAAGAAAAATATGCCAACTAAACCTGACAATCCGGGTAGATATTCTATTTGCCAAACCATCGATTCACAAAAGATTATGCACTCCCTTTCAGTTAAGGTAAAATAGAGGATAATTTAAATCTGCGAGAAATTATTGTCAAAGATATAATTATTTTAGAAACAGGATATAAATCTTAGAGTTCTTTAACTCAATTCAGGGAAATACTAATCTGTTTTTGCTTAAAAAATACTTGACTTGCAGTGCCAAATAACTATTCTCCATCTTCGTGTTCGATGTTGGGGGTGAGATCATACCTGATCGAAACCCGGCAAGAATCCAGAAACAAAGCAGACTTATGAGAATGGTCTCAAATCTGTAGTTGTTTCGGCCTCAATTACAATTGTAAGTAGAGGCTTTTCAAACCTTGTATATTGCAAGGGAAGGACTCAACAATCGAAAACTTCCTGTTTGGCAGGAAAAGGAGAATAGTTAATGTTTGCAATTATTAATTCCGGCGGAAAACAGTATAAAGTTAAAAAAGGCGCCAAGGTCAGAATGGATCGTCTCAAAGGTGAAGCGGGTACAAAGATCGATTTTAATGAAGTTTTACTTGTATCTGATGATAAAGACACTAAAATAGGTACTCCCTATCTTGAGGGAGCAAGTGTTTCAGGTGTAATCAAACGCCAGGATAGAGACAAAAAAATCGTTGTTTTCAAATATATACGTCGCAAGAATTCTTCCAAGAAAATCGGACACAGACAACATTTTACCGAGTTGGAAATTACAGATATCAATTATTAAGGAGAAATATAATGGCTCATAAAAAAGGTCAGGGTAGCACCCGTAACGGTAGAGACAGTAATCCTCAATATCGTGGTATTAAACTGTTTGCAGGACAGTCAGCCAAAGCTGGTTCCATCCTGGTAAGACAACTGGGCACCAAAGTATATCCCGGTGATAATGTAGGAATGGGTAAAGATTATACTCTTTTTGCCCTCAAAAACGGAACAGTTCAATATGACAGGTTCGGTAAAAACAAAAAGAGAGTCAGCATAGTCTGAGCTTTTAACTACAAACTCTTCCGAGAGTTATTATCGATTGTTTATTTCAATAATCGATAAAATTTTTAATCTGCAAATCCTGTTTGGGATTCAGATCAGTCAAGGGTTGTTCTGAATTGTTTTGCCAGAAAACCATTAAATACTGCAATTCTGCGAATTTTCACACCAAAAATAAAGATCCCGCCAATTTGTCCAAATTACCCGCAGGGGGTAAATTTTTCCAGGTGAACTGGGATCCAGACAGCAGAGTTCAAAATGAAAACTCTTAATCACAATCATCAGGGCTATGAGTTTTTACTGGCTGAAAAACTCAAGTCAACCAACGATTGGCTGAAAGAATATTTGAAAAAACACGGTTCCCAAAAGATTGTCGTTTGTGCTCTTCAGCAGTCCGGAGGCAGGGGTCGGGGCGACAACAGTTGGATTTCTCCCAAAGGCGGGCTTTATTTTACTATCAGTTACCCTGCAACAAATTTGAACAATATGGATTTGCTTGGACCGGCTGCAGGTCTGCTGCTTCTTTCCTGGCTCAGGGATAATTTCGATCTGAATCCTCAAATCAAATGGCCAAACGATATTCTCATAAATAACAAAAAATTAGCGGGGTTTCTGTTGGAAAATATCACTACTGCCACTGGCAGAGTAATTATTCTGGGCTTGGGAATGAACATCAAAGTTGTTCCGGAACAGGATCAGAGTTTTTTTTTCCCACCGGTTTCATTGTCACAACTTGTTCCTGATTCCAACTTTGAAATTCCCGAAGTGTTTCTGCAAATAGCAAAAAAATTCACCAGGTTGGATAGAGTTCCCTTTTTCAGCAAAAATGAGATCAGGGAAAAATTAATAAAAAACAGTGCAACAATCGGTAAAGTTGTTAATATTATCCTCCCGAACGGTAAAACGTTCAGTGGCAAAGCCTGTGGCCTTACCCATGATTTTGCTCTGGTGGTTGATACCGGAGAAGAGTCTGTTCAAGTAAATGCAGGTGATTGTTTTCACAAATATTCAAAAATTGATGGAGTTAACTATGAATGATGGTCTTTTTATTACACTATCCGGAATGGGTGTAGTTTTCAGCGTTTTGATCATAATTATGATTTCCGTGATCATTCTTTCCGCAATTGAGCCTCTTTTAAACAAATTTTTCAAAGTAGAGCCCGAACTGGTAAGACCCGTTCGCAAAAAGGCTGCAGCCAAGATCGCCATTACCGATAATGAACAAGCAGCTATCAAAGCTGCCTTGGCTCATCACACCGGAATGAAAACTGACAGTTTTGATTTGAGAATAAAATAATAAAAATAGAAATATACAATTATAAATTCAATTTGATTTTCTTTGGACAGGTTCAACCTATTCCTTGAATTTCATGAAAGAACTCAAGTTAGGAGTATTCAAATGGTAAAAATTACTGAAACAATACTTCGGGACGCTCATCAGTCTCTTATTGCCACCCGAATGAAAACAGAAGATATGGTTCCAATTTTGGAAGAACTGGATAAGGCGGGCTACCATTCATTAGAGATGTGGGGAGGAGCAACTTTTGACAGTTGTCTTCGTTTTCTGTCAGAGGATCCCTGGGAAAGACTCAGGATTATCAGGGAAAAAGTAAAAAACACCAAATTACAGATGCTGCTCAGAGGACAAAATGTAGTTGGTTACAGACATTATGCCGATGATGTTGTTTATCGTTTTGTCGAGTTGGCTGCCAAGAATGGAATTGATATTTTTCGAATATTTGACGCTCTCAATGATATCAATAATATAAAGATTGCCATGAAAGCAGTCAAGGAAAGTGGAAAGCATATTCAGGGCTGCATTTCTTATACCCTTTCTCCTGTTCATACTGAAGAACGCTATCTCACTTTTGCCAGCAAACTCAAGGATCACGGTGCAGATTCCATTTGTATCAAGGATATGGCTGGACTCATGACTCCGGATGCAGCTTATTCTCTGGTTAAAAAGCTTAAAGAACAAATTGAACTTCCGGTTCAGATGCATACCCATTGTACTTCCGGTCTTGCCATGATGACTTATTTTCGAGCAGTTCAGGCCGGAGCCGATGTTCTTGATTGTGCCCTTTCCCCCTTCGCCTGGGGTACTTCTCAACCTCCTACAGAAAGTGTGGTTCACGGACTCAAAGGAACCAAGTGGGAAAGTGAAGTGGAACCTGATAAATTGATTCCCCTTACTGATTATTTCAAAGGAATCCGAAAAAAATACCAGACACTCATCAATCCAATTTCTGAAAGAGTTGACGTTGATGTTCTGGCCTATCAAATTCCCGGGGGCATGCTTTCCAATCTCGTCAGCCAGTTGGAAAAGCAGAAAAAACTAGATAAATATGAAGAAGTCCTCAAAGAGGTTCCCAAAGTGCGCAAAGAGTTGGGATATCCACCATTGGTAACTCCCACCAGTCAGATCGTTGGCACCCAGGCAGTGATGAATGTTCTTTCCGGTGAACGCTACAGGATGATAACCAAAGAAACAAAAAATTATATTAAAGGTATGTATGGCAAAACTCCGGCCAAAATATCTTCTGAAATGCAGAAAAAAATTATTGGAGACGACTCACTCATCAAGGGAAGGCCTGCAGACAGCCTTGACCCCGAACTTCCTGAAATTGAAAAACAATATAAAGATATAATCAATAAACCGGAAGATGTTATTTCTTTGGCATTATACACCGAAATTGCTGCCAAGTTTCTCAGGGGTGAAACCGAACCAGAGGCTATTCCAGAAACAAAAGAGAATTCATCAACTTCAGTTCCAAGTTCAGGAAAAGCCGGGTCCGGAAAGAGTTCAGGCAGTTACACAGTAGTAGTCAATGGCAAAAGCTTCAGTGTGGATGTTATTCCTGCCGGCAGCGGACAGGCTCAGGTCTCAAACGCAGTTCAGACCGCAGCTGCCAAGCCCCAAGCTTCAGGTGGTACTGAAGTCAAGGCTCCTCTCCAGGGTAATGTTTGGAAAATGCTGGTATCTCCCGGAGATCTGATCGAAGAAGGAGAAACTTTGATGATTCTGGAAGCCATGAAGATGGAGAATGAAATCTCGGCTCCGGTTTCAGGAACTGTTAACGAAGTTTTTGTCAAAGAGGGAGATCCGGTTGAGGCTGATGATCTTCTTGTAGAAATTGGATAGGAGAATTTTATGTTAGGTTTCGACCAGATTATAAATTCGCTGGGTTTGGTTAACATTTCCTGGGGACAGAGTGCGATGCTTCTGGTTGCTTGCGTCTTGCTCTATCTCGGAATTGCCAAACGTTTTGAACCTTTATTGCTTATTCCCATTGCCATGGGTGTTATTTTAGTCAATGCCCCTTTGGCCGGTATTATGAATCATCCCCCTCTTACTGGTCCTTTTATCCCTGAAAATATCAACATCTGGGGGGTTTTATATGTAGTTTATTTCTGGGGAATCAAGTCAGGTCTTTTTCCATTACTCATTTTCATGGGAGTGGGAGCTATGACCGATTTTGGTCCTTTAATAGCCAATCCCAAAACTGTTTTACTGGGAGCGGCTGCTCAATTTGGTATTTTCATGACACTTCTGGGAGCAATTTTTCTGGGTTTCAATCTTAATGAGGCGGCTTCCATTGGAATTATCGGTGGAGCTGACGGACCCACTGCTATTTTTACGACTTCCAAACTGGCTCCTCATCTACTGGGTCCTATTGCCGTGGCAGCCTATTCCTATATGGCTCTGGTTCCTATCATCCAGCCTCCAATTATGCGACTGCTCACCACAGAAGAAGAAAGAAAACGCAAAATGAAGCAGCTCAAACCTGTTTCCAAGCGGATAAAAATTATTTTTCCCATCATGGTAACTTTTATTACAATCTTTTTTATTCCAAGTGCTGTGCCTCTGGTTGGGATGCTCATGTTCGGAAATTTACTGAAAGAATGCAAGGTTGTTGATCGTCTCTCTAAAACCGCTGAGAATGAACTTATAAATATTGTTACTATTTTACTGGGTATCTGTGTTGGTGCCACTATGGACGCTCATACTTTCCTCAGTTTAAAAACCATCAAGATCATCGTCCTCGGTTTGGCAGCATTCAGTGTTGGAACAGCTTCCGGATTGATTTTTGGTAAATTGATGGCTGCTATATCCAAGGAGAAAATTAATCCTCTCATCGGAGCAGCAGGAGTAAGTGCAGTGCCTATGGCTGCACGTGTAGCCCAAAAAGTCGGACGCGAAGCTGATAAAAATAATTATCTGCTCATGCACGCGATGGGACCCAATGTGGCAGGAGTTATAGGATCTGCCATAGCAGCCGGAGTACTGATAGCTTTTGTAGGTGGATAATCAATCATGAATAATTACAATAATAATTGTCCAAAAGTAGTTCTGGCCTCGACTTCCAGGTATAAAAAGCGTTTGTTGTCGAGGTTATGTATTGAATTTGACAGTGTTTCCCCCGAAATAGAAGAAAATATCGATCCCGAAGAATCTCCGGAATCAAATATTCTCAGATTATCTCGAGAAAAAGCGACAGTTGTTGCTGCCAATAATCCTGATGCTGTGGTTATTTCTTCTGACCAGGCTGTTGCACTTGAAGGTCGGCTTTTTGGTAAACCTCAAACCTTTGAAGGTGCCAAAAAACAATTGTTGCAACTTCAGGGCAACACTCACAAGCTCATTACCGCTGTTACCGTTATTCATGGAGATAAGAAGGAATCCTCTCTTGAAATTCACCATATGACTATGAAACCACTCAAAGTTGGTGAAATTGCAAGGTATCTTGTTAAGGATCGCCCTTTGGACAGCGCTGGTTCCTATAAAATTGAAGGATTGGGAATTTCTCTTTTTTCTTCAATTTCCGGCAATGATCCAGTTGCTATCATGGGGTTGCCCATGATAGCTCTCATAAAAATACTTAAAAATTTCAAAGTTGATATTCCCTGAACTTGAAGATATGCTTTTTCCATGAGTTCCACATCAAGGAAGAAAATTCCCCCCTCAAAATCTTCTCCCCAAAGCAGATATTTGTTGCCGATCCTGCTACTGGCAGGGGCCACTGCCGGTTTTTTAACCGGTGGTTTTTTTGGTCACCACTGGGTAGTTGGAGATTGGCCATTTTTCACCGGTTTTCTTTCCCTGATTGGGGATGTGTTCATGAATCTGCTCAAGATGCTGGTTGTACCATTTATTGTTACTTCCATGATTCTGGGTATGACCTCCATCAAAGACAGCGCTGCCACAGGGAGTATTTTCAAAAAAACCTTTATCTATTATTTTATAACAACCTTGCTGGCGGTTATTTTGGGGATAGTTCTGGTACAAACATTAGAACCGGGCTCCAGGATAGATTTGGCAAATGTTGTTGTTCAAAAGACTGCAGAAGTTCAATCCTTGCAGTGGTACGATGCTCTTTTCCAAACAATACGGTCTCTTTTTCCCCAAAATATTTTCAAAGCAGCTGTCGAAGGTGAAATCCTCGGATTGATTACGTTTTCCCTTATTTTTGGTTTTATTCTCAACACCCTCGGAAGTAAAGGCCGCCAGTTGACAGATCTGGTTGAAACTATCAACGATGTTTTGATGATTTTTGTCAAGGGAGTTATTTGGTTCGCACCTCTTGGTGTTTTTGCTCTGGTAGCGGATAAAACCGGAAAAGCAGGTGGTTGGGACTCTGTAATTCAAGATTTGACTGCTTTAAGTTATTATTTTGCAACTGTTGTTGCTGCCCTTGCTATTCATGGAATAGTAGTGCTTCCTCTTTTGCTTTTTCTTTTTACCGGCAAAAATCCTCTGCGCCATCTCCAAGATTTCTCTGAAGCTGTGATTACAGCATTTTCCACAGCTTCCAGTGCTGCAACCTTGCCGATTACCATCGATTCAGCCATAAACAACGGGGGTTACAGCAAGCAGACGGCTCGTTTTGTTTTGCCTCTGGGGGCGACGGTCAATATGGATGGGACCGCTCTTTATGAAGCAATTGCTGTTATCTTTATCTGTCAGGCTTATGGAATAGATCTATCTTTGGCAAAAATTATGATTCTTGCTCTTACCGCGACCTTGGCGGGAGTTGGAGCTGCAGCCATTCCCCATGCCGGCCTTGTTACCATGGTTATGGTTTTTGGGGCAGTGGATGTTCCGCCGGAAATAGCCCAGAAAGGAATAGCCACCATTCTTGCGGTGGATTGGATTCTGGACCGGTTTCGTACTTCTGTCAATGTCTGGGGTGATACCATTGCCACGGCCATTGTAGATAAATCATTGGTCAAAGAGGATAGTGACGACTTAAAGAATTGACCTCTTTTCAGGGGAAACTGATTTTGAGCAGCCAATAGTGAGCCAGAGAGACAGAATTTTACCTCATCAGTTTTGTCGTAACTTCTTGAAATAGTAGTGGCTATGTCGGCGAAGTTATTCCGCGCATCTGAGACAAATTTCTTATCCAGCCAAAAACACCACTTCTGGGATTAGTTACTTTTTCGATTTAGTATTAGAAAATATCCATGGTAGTTGGTAGGATTGCTGTTGCCAAGATGCTAGAGAATTTAAAAATTAGCATAAATGCAGTTGTGTAAAAAATAAAAAGTTTCAGGAAATGAAAATGAAAAAGAAAAGTCCAAATATATTAGTTGTTATTCCAGCTCGTGGGGGATCTAAAGGTATCCCTCGTAAAAATGTACGCTTGCTGGGGAATTATCCACTGCTTCGTTATAGTATTCATAATGCAGATGAAAGTCGTTATAACCCTGTGGTTGTTGTTTCTACTGATAATAAAGTAATCTCAGGTTTAAGCAGAAAATATGGAGCTCAGGTTATTGCCAGACCCAAAAATTTGGCCGAAGATGATGTAACCTTGGACCCGGTAATTCATCACGCAGTAAAAACAGTGGAAAAACAAAGTGGAAACTTCTTCGAACTGGTAATTACTATGCAACCTACTTCTCCCCTACTGACTACATCTACTTTGGATAAAGCCATAGAGAATTTTCTTGAAAACGATTTTGACACTATCATCAGCGGGGTTAATCGTCCTCACTTGAGTTGGACTCGCCGGGAAGGTAATTATTATCCCCTTTATGAAAAGCGTTTGAATCGTCAATATCTTCCATCCCATATACAGGAAACAGGGGCCTTTGTTATTTCCAAAAGAGAGCATATTACTCCCGAGGGTCGTATTGGACCAAAAGTCTCCCTGTTTGAAATTCCTGAAAAAGAAGCTATAGATATTGATACTCCTCAAGATTGGTGGGTTGCTGAAAAGGAACTCAATAAAAAAACAATAATGTTCAGAGTTGAAGGATATTCAAAAATTGGCTTAGGTCATATCTATCGATGCTTGACTTTATTTTTCAAACTTATTGACCATGATGTTTTTTTGGTGTTGAGTTCGAAATCTGATTTGGGAATAGACAAAGTTAAACAAAATCACGTTCCATATAAGATTATTACTGATAATTCCCAGATGACCGAGCTAATCAGGCAACACAATGTAGACATTGTTGTTAACGATATGCTTGATACAGATGCTGATTACATCAAACAACTCTTAAAGACAGGAGTCAGGGTAATCAATTTTGAAGATCTGGGTTCCGGAGCCGAGTTGGCTCATGCAGTTATTAATGATCTTTATGATAAACAAAAAGAAGGAGATAATTATTATTGGGGAAGTAAATATTATTGTATTCGGGATGAATTTCTTCTTGCGAATCATTACAATTTAAAAAAGAAACCTGAAGAGATTCTTGTTTTGTTTGGTGGAACTGATCCTTCTGATTTGACAATGAAATTACTGAAGGTTGTAAATGAAATAAAATTGAAAGATACTCATTTTACCTTCATAGTGGGCATGGGATACGGCAATGTCAGCAAATTGAAAAGTAAAGTTAAAAATAACAAACTCAATGTTGAAATAATTCAGGATGTTAAATCCATGACCGGCTACATGGAAAAATCTGATTTGGCCATTTCAAGTCAAGGCAGGACAATGCTGGAATTAGCTTCAATGGCTGTTCCTACAATACTTTTGGCTCAAAATAAACGAGAACTTCACCACGAATTTGGTTATTTGCAAAATGGCTTTCTCAACTTGGGATTAGGCAAAGATGTAAATATAGCTACGATAACTGAAACTTTGAAATGGCTTGTGAATACTCCCCAAATAAGAAAGCAAATGCATAATCAAATGTTGAGTTATGATTTGAAAAAAGGCATAAAACGAGTTCTTAGAATTATTCTTGAGGAGGATTATTAATGGATATTTTTAAACAAGCACAAAAACAAAGTTATTTCCTGATAGCTGAAATTGGAGTTAATTATTATGATATTGCTCAAAAGATGGGGCTTAATTTGATTGATGCTGCTAAATTAATGATTGATAAAGCTAAAGAAAGTGGTCTGGATGCAGTAAAATTTCAGTCCTATAAAGCTGAAAAACTGGCTTCAAAGTATTCTCCTTCATATTGGGATACAAAAGAAGAGAAAACTACCTCTCAGTTTGAATTGTTCAAGAAATATGATTTTTTTGGTTATGAAGAATATAAAGAACTTGCCTTTTATTGCAAAGAAAAGGAGATTGTTTTTCTTTCAACTCCTTTTGATTTTGAATCTGCAGATTATTTGGAAGAACTGGTTCCTGTTTACAAAATATCATCTTCAGATATTACTAATTTGCCTTTTATCAGACATATTGCTGGTAAAAACAAGCCAATACTTCTTTCTACCGGGGCTTCCAATCTGGATGAAATAAAAAGGGCTGTAGATGAAATAAAACAGACAGGTACGGGAAAATGTGTTCTAATGCATTGCGTTTTGGAATATCCAACCCCCTTCGAACATGCTAATCTCAATATGATTTCGAGTCTGAAAGAAGAATTTCCCGGTTATTGGATAGGATACAGTGATCATACTCGCCCCGATACAAATATGGATGTACTGAAAACGTCCTGGATTCTTGGAGCAACTTTTATTGAAAAGCATTTTACTCTTGATAAAAACCTTCCGGGTAACGATCACTACCACTCAATGGATTTTGATGATGCTGTAAAGTTGACCCGACAACTTCCTTTTCTGGTAAAAATACGAGGAGAGGGTAATAAAAAGTGTCTGGAGTCTGAAAACCTCTCCCGACTAAATGCCAGGCGTTCCATTGTAGCAGGGGTTGAAATCAGTGCTGGTGACACCATTGAACGCAAGATGCTTGTTTTCAAAAGACCGGGCACCGGAATTTCTCCAGACAAGATTGACGAAGTAGTTGGAAAAATTGCCAAACACAAGATAAACAATGATGAAATCCTTACCTGGGATCTGTTGGAACAGGACTTGGAATAAATAGTTCCCGTCCCAAAAGCCAAAAACCCCACTTCTGGGACGGGAACTAAATAGTCTTTTCTGAAAATAAAGGAAAGGGCATCAATTTATATTTTCCCGGTTTGAAATTGTAAATTTTCTGGAGCAGATATTGTTTGGTTTTTTTAAAAAACTGATACATAAAGATAATATAGAATTCATGAAGCATACCAAAAATTATCTGGGTGCTTCCATGATCAAAAATTTGTTGCTGGTACTCAGTATTCCTCTTTTTACCCGTTGGTTGGCTAAAGAGGAATATGGTATCTTATCTATCTTCACTTCTCTTGTTACCTTGATGACGATCGTTTTTGGGCTGAATTTAAGGGGAGGTATAATCCGTTATTATCTTGAAAACGAAGATGATTTTGATGCTGCTTTAGGAAGCAACCTCATTTTTCTATCTGTTTTCAATATTTTCCTGCTTCTTTTTCTTTTTCTGGTCAACAATCAATTAGCCGATTTTTTTACCATAGATCGCAGGGTGTTTTTTCTTGCAATTGTTGCCGCTTTATTTTCGGTACCTTTGGAAATTTACTTGCGCTATCTTCAAGGCAGTAAGCAATCAAAAAAATTTTTACGTGTTTCGGTTGTTAGAATAGCAGGTGTTCTGGCTCTAGCTATAGGGATCATGTACTATTTGAGTGAAGAGCGTTATTACGGCAAAATTTTTGGGGAGCTTGCAGTTACTGGATTGCTCGCTGTTTATACAGTATATAAAATGTCCAAACTTGCCAAGTTTGCTTTTGATTGGAAATATATCCGTTATACTTTGCGTTTTTCATTACCCCTCATTCCTCATGCCATGTCCCGTTATATCTTGGGGTATTTCGACCGAATTATTATAAAACAACTGGGAACAGCTGTAGAAACAGGCATCTATTCATTTGCCTATGATGTGGGCATGGCTATGAATGTTATAGTTATGGCAACAATCAAGGCATGGCATCCAATCTTTTTTGAAGAATATAACAATGAAAACTATGAGAAAATCAATGGAATGGTTAAAGATTATGCTCAGAAGATTTATTTTTTTGCTGTAGTTATTATCTTATTTGCCAAAGAAGCGACTATTGTTATAGCTGACCGTAAATATTACGATGCCCTTGAAATTATACCTGTTATAGTTCTGGGATATGTTTTTGTCTTTTTATACACTTTGTACTTCCAATATGCATCTTATCGCAAAAGAACAGAATTGATCTCCTTGAATACTTTTATAGCTGGCTTTGTCAATATTTTCCTTAATTATTGGCTTATTCCCATTTATGGTTACAAAGTAGCTGCTGCCACTACACTTTTCAGTTATATTCTGTTATTTTTGTTACACTTTGCCAATGCAAAATTTGTACTGAAAGAGCACGTTATTGCTCTGAAAAAACTTATGCCCGGATTGCTTTTTTTGATGATCATTTCAAGCATGTATATGTTTTGGCTGGTTAAAATTCATTATTTTCTGGCTTTGCCCATCAAACTAGGTTTTATTGCTTTATCATTTTACATCCTCTTGTATAGAGATAACAAGGTGACAAATTGAAAGAAATCTCCGTAAAAGAAATATGTGAAAACTTCTTTGAGATGGAAAACAAGTATGATTTGCTGAACCAGGAGTTTGATCAGGTAAAAGTCTGGCAACTGTTACGCATGATTTTATATTATAAAGTTGCTTTGAAAACTGGAACCTTTACTAAACCCCATGCAGAAAAAATTGCAGTCAAGGATATTATAAAATCATTTTTCTTTTTCTTCTATGCTTCATTAAAAAATCCTCTTCAAGGCAATTATCAAAAAGATATCCTTGTTTTTGACCATTCCCGAAAAGTAATGGTTGATGATGAATATGTAGATATTTATACCAAATATTTGCTGGAAGAGCTTAATCCTGAAAGTTACGATGTTTATGAAAGCTACTATCTGGGACAGCATCTGTCCAAAAAGTCTCACAATCGTAAATACTTGGATGTTTTAAGTGTATTTTCCTATTTATACAGCAAGCTTGGTCGGGTTAATATTTCACAAAACCAGAAAAATTTGATTAAAAAGCTTGAAAAAGAATTCAAACAGAGGTTTGGAGTTGAATTACATCTCCAACCTCTGTTCGAAGAGGAAATTTTGAATTTTAAATTTGGTTTCAGGTTTTATGATCTGCTTTTGAAAAAAAGAAAACCGAAAAAAATTTATTTGGTTGTTTCTTATTCTTTTTATAAAAGACCTTTGATAGCTGCTGCAAAGAAGAATGGAATTCCGACCATAGAGTTGCAGCATGGAACAATAAGCCCTTATCATCTTGGATACAATTTTCCCGGTAGCAAAGAGTTGGATTATTTTCCCGACTACTTTCATTCTTTCGGTGATTATTGGACAAATATAGTGAATATGCCATTGCCTCCGGAAAACATAATCAATAGAGGTTTTGCTCATTTCAGAGCTCAAAAAAATAAATTTGGCAGACTCAATAAAAATAGCAGACAGGTTTTACTTGTTTCTCAAGGTGCTATCGGCAGACAACTCTCCACTTTTGCCTATGAAGCAGCCTTGATAATGCCTGATTATCAGTTTGTTCACAAACTTCACCCGGAAGAATATTCCATCTGGCAATCTGATTATCCTGCTCTGGTTAAAGCTTCCGAATTACCAAATTTTACAGTTATAGATCACAACAAAAATAATCTGTATGAGTATTTCAGTGAGTCCTCCACCCTGATAGGTGTTTTTTCAACAGCTTTATATGAAGGACTTGCTTTTGGTTGCAATACTTTTGTTGTTGATTTGCCAGGGGTTGAGTATATGGATCTTCTGGTTGAGAAAGGCATAGTAACCAAGGTAAATAGAGCCAAAGAATTAAAAGAATCCATTGGACAAAAAAACAGAAACCATGGTTTTACCTTTTTTTAAAAAAGGCCGGAGATATTGCTATCACTATCACTATCAATATCCATAATAATAATTGAATTAAAAATAATACTCGTTGTCTCAGTATTCCCTGTTTTAGTTTTTAGTTTAAAAGTTTGAAAAGATTGGAGTATGGCAAATTTGGGGGAGTTGAATCGAGATTAGTGTCGGTTATTAGCGACAAGTTCCGAAATCGGCGGTGGGAGCACCTTGGCAAGTGGTGTCGGGGGGGCATTCACCTGTTTGTTCCAGGTGACAGACCTGTGTGCAAGTTGAAGGTTGGCCTGGTCCTCCGCCTCTACAGGTGAGACCGACTTCACAGTCAATAGTTTCGGTACATTCTTCGCCTGTTCCGAGAGTGCCTGGAGTAGGCTCGCAATAAAAGTCTGCACCTGCATATCCCATATCGACATAGCAATGTTCGGTGGAATCAGCGCAGCCGGTGTCATCAACAGGATCACAGGTGAAACAGGCGGGATCTGTGGAACAGTCCGGATCATCGCAATCAGAAAGACCATCACCGTCATCATCAAAGAAGTTGCTGCAATCTTCATTGCCTCCGCAATTTGGATCAGAATCGCAGTCGGTGTCGTCGCAATCGATATCGCCATCACCGTCATCATCTATGCCGTTATAGCAATCTTCTGTCTGAGTCTGACAGGCAGGATCAGAGTCGCAGTCGGTGTCGTCGCAATCGATATCGCCATCACCGTCATCATCGATTTCGTTGTCGCAAATTTCCGGGGTGCTTTGACAATGTTCGGAATCGGTACAGTCGGTGTCGTCGCAATCGATATCG
>JAWLEA010000216.1:0-3534 GCA_041686345.1 Polyangia bacterium
CAATAGAGTCAGTTCCCATCCCAAAAATGGATGTCATAGTCTGGCGACGGAAATTGAATTAATCTGCTTTGTCATAACTTCTTGAAATAGTGGCAACTATATCTTAAAAGTTATTCCGCGCATCTCAATCCAATTTCTTCCCCAGCCAAAAACCCCACTTCTGGGATGGGAACTAGTCAGGCAAATTCCTGGCGATAACGATAACCAAATAGAAAACTAACAGGGGAAAGCAGTCCATCGGCCAGTTTACTTGCCTGGCAAGAATCACAGCTTGATTATCAACAACCACAAAGGCTTAAACTATTCAAAAAAGGTTTGTGAATTATAGGGGGTTATTACCGGTCAGGAGCAATTTGCATAGACAAGATGGCTTCAGATAGCTTCCCCAACCGAGTTGCCCTCCCACCATCACTGATTCCCCAACCGGGTTGTTTTTTTCGTCATCGCAGGTTTCGCAACCGGGTTGGGGAAAAGTAGTAGTAGTTTAGGGCAACCGGGTTAGGGTCATTCTAGCGTATTTCCAAGCAGGATTAATATTTAATTAAAAAAATTTTTATTGACAATGCTTGAGTATATTTGAAGATATCAAAAAGGAGTTTATTATGAAAAAAATTGTAATTTTTGCTTTCAATGGTGAAAAAATGTGCTTTATTCATGTATTGTTGAATATCCTGGATTTTTACCCAAAAGGGTATGATACAAAACTGGTGATAGAAGGTGAGGCAACAAAATTGATCACCGAAATGGAAAAAGAAGACTCCGGTTTTCATGTTTTATATTCAGATGTTAAAAATGCTGGATTAATTGATGCAGTTTGTATTGCGTGTTCAAAAAGGATGGGAGCTTATGAGGTTGCAAGAGAGCAGGGATTAAATTTGGTTGGAGATATGAACGGACATCCTTCCATGGAAGGATATTCAAATGCAGGATACCAAATTATTACTATGTAAGTCAAAATGTTAAAAAATCTTTCAAAAATTATAATCATTTAAAATATGGTTTATCATTGTAGTGGCGTATCTGAAATGCCTGTGAATTCCATTATTTGAGCGACAAAAAAAATTGCCAAAAGAAGTTTGTTGCAGGGGTAGATAAGGAGAATAGAAAAGTGTTTGGGATAGATACAACAACCCGGTTGGGGTATAATGTTTTCGTTTTAGAGAAAGTTGATCAGAAAAAACCAGGTTGAGAATGTTATCATGTATACAGAACCCCAGAATTTAGCTTTTGCAATGTTCAGTTCCAGTTTTTTATTAAGAGCTCGAAAAGTGAACATGAAGATTGCAAAAATCCAGGCTAGTAAACAAAGTGTTGATATGATACCTGAAAACTGCAATTTTTTTGCAGATCCTTCAGTAGTTTTTGAATTGGCATTTAAGAGAGACAATCTTTTGTTTATTTTCTTGTGCAGCGAGGGGTTGGCAATAAAAATGCCGGAATTTTCGAGTCCTGCTTTTATGATTGAAAGGTATTGTTTCTCCATGTCGGGATTTTCTTGTGAACTTATATTGGCAGATTGAAGAGCTGTTTTGACAGATTTTTTTTGAACAGGGAATAGATGGTTTGAATAAGAAATGGATTTTTGCAGCCAAAATAATTTGCTGGTTTCAGAGGTTGAGGATTCTGCTTTTTGTAAGGCTCTCTTTGATGATAGATAAATCCTGGTTTGTAATAAGGCGAAAAAAAACAGTGCGAATAACAGGTAAAAAATTATGTGTCCTGAATAATTATGAAAGAATTTTGAAAAGTTATGGTAAATTTCAGGTTTTTTCATTGGTAATGATTTAAAAAGTTATACAAGATCTCTGTTTTTTAGAATTGTTGAAGCCAAAACCAGGGTAATTGAACTGTAAAAAACAGTATAGAGAAATGCCCAGCTTATGTAATTCCAAGTGATAAAATCTGAAGTTAGAGAAAGATATTGTCCATTAAAATCATGTCCGTTAGGGACAAAGATGTAAAGGTTGGGAAAAATCTGGGTCAGAGAAAGAGCTGTTTCACGCCAGAAGCCGGGAACATATTTGACCCTGATTATTTGGTGAAGATCTGGCAGTAGTCTTCCGACTATAATGATGCCAACGGTCAACATTCCAGTAATAAAAGGGGTTGTAAAAGAACTGAAGAAAATTGCTATTGATAATACAATCAGAATTTCAAAAAGTATGAGGATGAATCCTTTTACCAGATTAACCGGGTAGGCGATTTGCATCAGAAGTGATTGCGCCATTAAAATAGCAAACATGATGATAACTACGGTGTAGACAGCCAGTAAAAGACCGAAAAGTTTTCCCAGAATGAATCCTGTTCTGTTAAGAGGTTTTGATAAAACCAGGTAAATAGTTTTTTTGTCAATTTCTTTGAAGATGATGTTTATTCCGGTAAAAACCGTCAAAAACACTCCAAATAAAGACAGCATTCCAAGACCGATGTCCATAATTATTCTATCTTCATTATGCATGGATATGTTTGCCAGATAATTTCCGGATATTAGAACAATCAGTATAAAGAGGATGATGGTATAAAGGATTTTATTGCGAATAGTTTCTCTGAATGTGTTGATAGCTATAGCTGAAACAGCACCCATTATTCGTTCTCCTTGTCCTTGTTTTTTTGCAACCCGGTTGGGGATTTTTGGTTAGTGGGCATTTTGAAGTTGAGGAAGAGGTTTTCCAGGGATTCTTTGTGTGGTTTGATGCTTTTTATTGTGATGGTTGCAGCTACCAGATCTTTGATGAATTTTTGCAGAGGGATTTTCGGAGGAAGGTTGATTCGGTATCCGCTCAGGGTTGTATGGTGAGTGAAACTATCCCATTTTTGCATTAGTTTGTTGAGTTGGGTTTTGGTTGCTTCGATTTCTATTTCGGTTTCTTTTACCCCTTTGCTGAGCAGTTTATCGATTGTGCCTATTTCCTGAAGTTTTCCTCTGGCTATGATAGCTGCTCGATCGCAAATCTCTTCGACATCAGAAAGGATGTGGGAAGAAAACAGCACGGTTTTTCCTTTTTTTCTGAGGTTGGTGATGATTTCACGAAAATCCCTTCTTCCAATGGGATCGAGTCCAGAAAGAGGCTCATCCAAGATGATTAAATCGGGATCATTGATTAAGGCTTGAGCCAACCCGGTTCTTTGCAACATGCCTTTTGAAAATTTACGCAGGGGCCTGTCAGCTGCTTCTGCAATGTTGAGTTTGTTGAGAAGGTAATCAATTTTTTCAACTTTTACTTGTTTAGGCATATTGAAAATATCAGCACACATTCTTAGAAATTCTCTGGCCGTAAGGTATTCATAAAAATAGGGATTTTCAGGGAGAAAACCTATGTGGTTGCGGGCTCTGACCGAGTTGGCGGGGTAACCGAATACTTCTATTTTGCCCTGGTCAGGAAAGATGAGTCCGGTAATGATTTTCAAGGTTGTGGTTTTGCCAGCACCATTTGGGCCTAAAAAACCGAAGATTTCTCCTTTTTTCATGGTAAAAGAAAGGTCGCATACAGCTTCAAGCCTTTTTAAATTCAAAAATCCGGTTTTGAATGT
This sequence comes from Polyangia bacterium, assembly GCA_041686345.1. Taxonomy (GTDB): domain Bacteria; phylum Myxococcota_A; class Polyangia; order HGW-17; family HGW-17; genus JAQICJ01. The sequence continues at coordinate 3,532 of JAWLEA010000216.1, forward strand.
TTT
>JAWLEA010000078.1:0-15360 GCA_041686345.1 Polyangia bacterium
GTTGAGTTTCCAAAACCAGTTTTTTGCAATCGGCACAACAACCGAGGCTCCTGGAATCAATTGAGGTGTATAGGTGACATTACCGGCGGGACTTGCTTGAACACGAAGACCTCCATCGATAATGATTTTATTTTCAAATTGGTGTTGTGCTGAAACAAATGAACCAAGCACAAAACGATCCTGATCGAAAATCATGCGCTGGGTACAACCGGGCAAATATGTTGTATTTTCGGGATTGTCAGGATCATAGACAGGAGTTTCCCGATAGGGGCAGGACATTGGAATATTACTGTAGTCAACTTGTCCGTTTGCATCGAGGGGAGCAATAATGGTGGCGTTGGCGTTTTGAATCCATTCGTAAAAGGATTCGACTCCGAAGAGAATTCTTGAGCTTTTGCCGATATTCCAGTTGAAATCGATATTCATCCCGGTTCGCTGACCTCTGGCTGTAGTATCGACTGCCATCCCGTTGATGGTGTCCGGTACATGTGGCAGGATAGACATTGGCCTGAATTCTCTGACAAATTGAGTAAAATAAACTTTGGCATCTATACTTAATTTGTCTTCAACAATATCGTCTTGAAATTTAAGAGCGCCAAAGCGGTCATAAACATTATAATTGTTTTTGCTTACCGATTTAACTTGAGAAGAAGTGTCAATGGGCCAAGCGGTAATAGCAACAGGTTTGGCCAGATCGCGGCTGAATCCGGGAAATCCGATGAAGGGTAAAGACCAGTTAAGGGAAAATTGCTTATAATTGATTTTGCCGTTGAAGGAGCCGTAGAAACTCATGGGGGCGGAGCTGCTGATTTCTTCGCCTCCCATGTAATTTATGGTTGACATGGGATGGGGTGGAGCTGTTTGCAATCTTACCGGCAAATACTGATAGAGGGGGCCTCTGTAAAATTCTCCACTGAGATGAGTGAAAACTTTCAGATCCCCAAAGCTTTTGCCATACATGCCGTAAGCTCGGAAAACATCTTGATCTCCCGGTCCGGAGCCACCTCCCATACCAAGTTCTACCCCGTTGATATCATCAGCTCCTTTGGTGATTACACTGGTAATTCCCATAAAGGAATTGGCGCCCCAGAGAACACCACCGGGGGATGACATGACCTCGACCCTTTTTATGATCTCAAGGGGCCAGCGTCTCATGGTGGCCTGAATGTTGTAAACAGGATCAAAAAGACTGATACCATCCTGGATGAGCAGAACCGAAGTGGAATTGCCAAGGGCTGTAAGCAAGGGCATGGTGTCGTATTGACCATTAGCTGAAAGCATTGACGGAATGAAATTCATGAGGTCGATAAAATTGCGAAAGCCATAATCGTGAATATCGTCTTCAGTCATAATTGTAATAACAGCCGGAGCTTCCTGAATGGTTGTCTGACCCTTGGTGGCACTTTGTACTATTTTTCTGAGTTCCAGTGCTTTGCTGTCTCCGTCATCTGATTTTTTAGCAGTTTTCCTTTCTCCCAGATCCATGTCATCGTCATCTTCTGCGAAGAGAAGATTTTTGACTGGTTTGGACTTAGCTTGGGTGCTACCGGAAAGATGCGCAAAAAGTAAAAACAACACTAAAAAGTGGAGAATTCTTTTATTCACGGAAAACTCCTTATTGATATACGATTATAAAATCGACTCGGCGATTTTTGGAACGACCAGTTTTGGTTCTGTTGGTGGCAACGGGGAAGTTTTCACCATAGCCGACGGCCTGCAGTCTGTATGGGGCTACACCTTTGGATATGAGATAGTTCCTGATTTTTGTCGCCCTTCGTTCAGAAAGATTCTTGTTGTGTCTGTTGCTGTAAAGTCCATCTGTATGAACCTCAATTCGGATTAGCCTGATGCCGGAATTGGCCTTGAGAAGATTGGCCAGATTGAGTAGTTTGGGGACTGAATCCTTTTTAAATTCAGATTTTTTGTACTTAAATTCGATTTTGCCCTTGATTTCGATTTTGCCGCTTTTGATGCTGAGACCTCTGATAACATCGGGGCAGCCGTCATCATCATCGATACCATTGAAGGTTTCAGGTTCGTTGGGGCACTTATCTTTGGAATCCGGGATGCCGTCACCGTCGTTGTCAAAATCGGGGCAACCGTCATCATCCTGGAACCCGTCGAAATCTTCTTTGGTGTAGTAGAAGTTGTTTTCCTTATCTTTTTCTGTTCCCGGACAACGATCAGCTACATCGGGAATGCCGTCGTTGTCATTGTCAGGATCGGGGCAGCCATCTTTATCTTCAAAATCATCAAGATCTTCGGGTTCCAGGGGGCATTTGTCGAGTTTATCAGGGATATCGTCCTGATCGTTGTCGGGATCGGGGCAACCGTCGGAATCTTCGAAGCCGTCGATGTCTTCGGGTTTTTCCGGACATTCATCAAGATTATCTTTGACCCCATCTCCATCTTTGTCTCCATAGGCAACAACCTTTTTGAACTTTTGAGAGGTCCAGGCCAGGTTCAGGCCGAAGCGAAGGTGGTTGGTGCGGCCGTATTCGGGGCCGGTTGAGCCGTCAGAACCGGCAAATAAGGTTATTCCCAGGGATTTGGTGGGAGAATATTGTATTCCGGCCAGCAGTTCCCGGGGGGAGTCGGTTTGTTTGAGATTGGAAAGGGTGTGAAAATATTGTACTGCTGCCATTAGGGCAAATTTGCCAAAGGTTGATTTGATGCCGAGAATGGTTTGTATTTCGGAGCCGACATCAAGCAGACTTTTGTTTTCGTCAACCGGATCCGGGAGGCTTAATTCCTGTCTCCAATAATAGGATGAGTTTAAAATAATGGTAAAATAACTGGAGGTATAACCGAAAAGAGCTCCTCCGAAAGCAGCCAGATTCTGTTCACCGGCAAAAACTTCTTCGACTCCGAAAGGGAGTACCATTCCCGCTCTCAAACCTGCAGCAAATCCATGAAAATCAAAGAGATTATACTTGATTGAAAGTCGAGTATCGCCGGGGACAGCCGAGGGTATCTTGCGATTGATGGTATTGAGAGGATCATTGGCTGTGAATCCCCATTCGTTATCATTGTTGAAAGTTGAGCCGGGTCCTAATTTGTAAACCGGTACAAAAAGAGATACTTGCAGATCTTTGAAGACACACAATGAAATTCCGATATTGAAAGCTGTAATATAATTCAGGGCATTTTTATTGCTATTGGAAGCGTCGGGAGAAATCCCTGAAAAGTCAAGTACCATGGGAGCTGCAGTGTAATTGGTGTTGAAAATAAAATCTACACTTTTTGCTTTAATGGTGAGGGGGGACTGCACCGAGAGAAAACCTTTGGAGTCTAAAGCTGGAAAGAAGGTTTGAGCTGGAATTCCTCTGTTTCTGCGAGCTGATGCAGAAGATAAATACAACAAGGTTGATGTAATTACAATGATTGTTGAAAAAAAATTGCTTCTTTTTATGTTCATATATTGATCCCCAAACTGGAATTGGATTCTCAATTAGTAGCGGTACCTTTTACGTATTGGACAAAAAGCGCCCTGGAGGAAGAGCCTCCCTGCAAGGTTTTTGGGAAATTAAAACCATATTCGAGACAGCGGGATTCTTCTTCATCAAGAGTATAGTCACAAAGACCGAAATATTTAGTCAGTTCGGCTCCGAAGTACATGACTACTCCGGTTTCTGAAGTATAAACTCTGTCTGTGCCCGGAGTCAGCACCGAATATTCTCCTGATTCATTTTTATCGAGAAAGGCTATTTTCTCGGGAGGAATCTGAGTATTGGTTTTGTAATAGGGTTTGACTCCGTTGATGAACATATCGTTGTCTGGATTCTCGTCTTTGTAGACTCCGATCCAGGTGCCACATTCAAAAATGTCGCCATATTGACAGGCATCGCTGATAAACTCGGAGGGGATATCCTGGCGCCACTCTTCAAGAGTGGTAGCGCTTACAGCTACAGCATCAGTATCAATGAGATTTACTCCGGCAGTGGCCTTATAGGCAAATCCGGTGAAAACCCAGTTGGCCGGAGTTGCATCACGGGTCCAACCGAGATCTCTGGTGACTAGTGCTACATAACCCTGGCTGGGAATCTGGATGTCGGTAGCTATGAAAGTACCGTTGGTGGCATCGATAGTTGCAATTCCCAGAGGAACCGACTCAGCACCGACGGATGCATAGTCGAGGGGGTCATAAACGGCAATTTCCATGTTTGTCAACATGGCAGGATCCTCAATGATGTTGGTCATGAAGCTTGATTTTTGACTGGGATCAACAAAATGACGGATATAGCCGTTTATGCAGATGGAACCGTCTTGTCCCGGTTCGGGGCATTCTGGCAAACTTCCCTGTCCTGTGGATTCGCAAGTAAATTCATTGCCATCTTCACTCCAGACAATTTCGGTTCCGGAACCACATACCTGATCGGGATCGACAAAACATTTGCCCAGATTGGGATTCCAGTGGGTGCCGGGAGCACACATTTCAGCTCCGCCATCGTTGTCCGGGAATTGTATATTTACGCAGACTCCATTTTTTTCTACTGTTCCCTCTCCACATTCAAGTTCATGACAGGAGATAAAAACAATAAGAATGGGTAGACTTGTTAAGACAGTAAAGAGTTTGGTATGTTTATTCATGGTTCAATCCTTGAACATGGTAACCGATAAATCGGCTTCAGATTTTATTTAAAAATACACCGGATCTTCGTCCAGGTTATAATAAATAGTGTATTCCATTTTGAGGGAATTACCTTGCGGATTTTCCATAAGTCCATGCCAGGTGCCCTCAATCATGTTTTTATCAATGTATCCAAAAAGTCCGTCAATTTCGGACATGAGAACAATTTTGCCGCTATTACCCGGGGGGAGATTGAGATCGTAGTTTTCTTGTGAAATTCTGCTTTGATCTGGTTCGGCGACAATAAAAAGGGAATTTATTTTTTCAAGTTTGTGTTCTATTGAGAGAGAAATACCCCCAATTTGCATGGCGGTACGCGGATCGGAACCATCAAGAAAACCGTACAAAGTTCCGTTTTTGGGGAAAGTGATTTGATAAGGGTTGCCTATGTAATAATCTGGGTGGAGATTGTTACAGAACTCCTTGAGTCCTTCCAGGGAATATTCTTGGCGTTGGCCGTCACAAGACGGTTTATCCACTACAGTGGCGTCGGAGGTGATAAAGTTGTCGTTCCATTGTTGCCAGTTGTAACCTGGATTGAAAGCCTGATCGATGTTTGAGGGGACGGCTTTGACAAAAACAAACATGTTTTTTTCTATTTCAGGGAATGGATAATGACACATATCAACATATTCAACCCCGGGTTCAACATTGGTTTCATTTTTGAATATCTGATAACAAGGATGGTGGACTTCCAAAGCCGGACGGATATGAAAATTGAAGAGTCGGACGGTGCCCGAATTTTCGTATCCGGCATAAAGCTCATAGTGGCTGATATAACCAGGATCTCCTGGAGAAAGGTAAGTATATCCCTGTCCCGGACCGTTGCTCAAACGGGAGGGAGTAACCAGATCATCTCCGGTGAAATCGGAACCGAAATAAATGTTTGAGATAATTTTGGAGCCGTGAAAAGGTTCTTCACAGGCAACAAGAAGTAGCACACCAAAAAGTATTGCAAGTTTATACTTGGTCTTATTAATGTTCATAGTCATATCCAATTTGAACAATTTCGGGAACTTGAAAATTTAAAGAAAAATCAGTTTAATATTATCCAAAATATCACATTTAACCATTTTAACAAAGTTTCATTTTTTGGATCTTGTTTTTTATTTTTAAAATTGTTGAAAAAAAATAATTTCTTTTTGACTTTTACCCAACTAAATTTTAATTTTAGTATCCGCGTAAACTGGATTTTGCAACAGGTATGCCAGAATATTATCCTGCTGTGAATTATAGTTTTGCTTTTGTTTTACCATAAATGGTTGATATCAAGGATTGGCTGTCAGAATATTTTTTGGAGAATCCTGGTATTTGCCTGTTCGACAATCAGAAACTCTTCACATTCAAGTTGATCTTTCCCTTTTGATCCTATGCTTGATTTATATTAATTGGACAGGAAAGGTTGATTTATAATCCAGAAGCTGTTGTGTCAGTATCTATTAATTTTACTCCCTTTCATACGGAGGTTTCCTCGAATGGCTAATGAAAAATTAAAAAAGTATTCAAAAACTTTGAAAAAGCATATCGATTTTATCCGCGAGCTTGAACCAGATAACAAGAAACAGAAAAAGGAACTTAAAAAAGCAAAAGGTGTGCTCAAAAAAGTAATCGAATATCTGACTGAAAAGGCAGATGAAGACACTGATTCAGCATCTTCGGAAGAAGTAAAAAAACTCAAAGAACAAATTGAAGAGCTCAAGGAAGAACTCGATAAAAAAGAAAAAGAAATTGAAAAGTTCAAAGAAGAATCAGGCACTGATGAACAGATGGACGAGGAAAAACAAAAAGAGCTTGAAGAAGAAATTCGAAAAGAACTTGAAGAAGAATACGCTGAGAAACTTAAACAAGTTGAAGCTTCCGAAAATCAGTCCGAAGAAGAAAATGATGAAGTTCTCAAATTGCAACAAAAAATTGAAGAACTCGAAAAAGCTCTTTCCGAAAAAGATGATGAGCTGGTTGAAATGGAAAGTGAAATTGAAGACGGGCAGAAGCCTGAAAAGGTAGAAAAACCTCAAGACAAAAAAGACATTGTCGCTTGGGAATTATATCTTGAACAGAATCCCGAAGATGAAGAAGCAATTTCCACCATCAAAGAAATTGGCAAAGAAGCCAGGGAAAACGAGGATTGGAAGCTTTTGGCAGAAGTTCTTATCTGTCGTTTCGACTTCGGGATTTTTAAAGAAAATGAAGAAAGCATTGAGCTCATCAAAGAAGTAGCTCACATTCAGGAAGACAAACTGGGTAATTACCAGGAAGCCTTTTATGCTCTAAAAATCCTTCTTGAAGAAAAACCGGACGACAAGGAGCTTCTCGAAGATTTGCGTCGCCTTGCAGGAGAGGGTGATATTTGGGACATCTATACAGTCGAACTGGAAGATCTGATTTCAAGAGTAGGAGATCGCAAGATATTGCCTGTTTTATGGAAAGAAGTAGCCAAAGCCTATAATGAAAGGCTCAACAATTATGATGCAGCTCTTTCCGCTTATCAGCGAGTTCTTGAATTGGATCCCACCAATTCGGAAGCAATGGAAGAGATGGCTTCAATCTATAAAAAGCAGGGTGATTGGAATAAACTTATCTCCATCCTTGAAAATCGACTGCCTTTTACTGAAGATAACGAAGAAAAAGCATATTTCCTCAAAGAAATTGCCAATATAAAAGAAGTTAAACTCCAAGAGCCTATTATGGCTGCCAGAACCTATGAAGAAGTATTCTCGGTTGTTCCTGATGATCTGGAAGCAATCAATGCTCTCGAAAAAATCTATGAAGATAATGAACTCTGGGAACAACTTGCTGCAGTGTTAAAACGCAAGATCGAATCTGTTGAAAGTCCAGAGGAAGCCAGATTGGCACGTCGCGATCTTGGTTTTATTCTGGCCAAACACCTTGATAATCCCAACAGAGCCATGGATATTCTTGAACATCTTGTTGAAGTAATGCATGACGATCTCAAATTGATCAGGGTACTCCTCGAGCTTTACGAATCAACCGGTCGCATGAGAGATTATCTTAAGGGGGCTGAGATCCTTGCTCAGAAGACAGAAGTTGAAAGTGAAAAGATCAACCTCTACAAGCGAATCGCCTCAGAATATCTCCTCAATGCCAACACCAGAATGAAAGCAGCGGAAAATTTTGAAAAGGTGCTGGAACTTAAACCAGAATCTGAAGATGTATATGATGCACTGGAAGGTATTTATGAGGGAGAAAATCAGTGGGATAAGCTGGTTGATACCCTTGAAAACCATATCATGATTATAGACTCAGATAATGCCAAAGCCAAGTTACTCAAGCATCTCGGCAAGGTTCAGTTTGAGGAACTTGAAAATTATGAAGAAGCCAAAACAGCACTCGAAAAAAGTTATAAACTTCAAAATTCAGATCTTGATACTGTAAGATTGCTTTCCGGGGTTTATTCAGAACTTGAACTTCATGAAGATAATATTCCTCTTCTTGAAAAAATGATCAAAAAGGCTGAGTCTGATTCAGAAAAAGCAGCAGCCTATGAACAATTGGGAATAAGTCAATTCAATCTCGAACAGTTGGAAGAAGCAGAACAGTCATTGCATGCAGCACTTGAATTGAAAGATGATTCTTTTTCCACCCTTAAAGGCCTCGGCGATGTTTATTACGAACAAGGCCAGTGGTCCAGATCTGTTTCTTATTATGAAAAGGCAATGAAATCCACTTCCAACAAATTAAAATTGGGGGAACTGGTTGCAAAAGCAGCTGATATCCTCTCCGAAAAGCTCAATGACAATGAAAAGGCTGTCAAACTCTATGAAAAATTGCTTGAATACAGTCCCGGACATCCAAAAGCCGTAAGAATTTTGGCCGATTATTATGTGGAAAGAGAAGAATATGAGAAGGCTGTTCCTCTCATGAATGTTGTGGCCAGTGAATCTGAAAAACTTCCCAAAACTGAAAGAGTTCAATTATATATCAAAGCCGGAAAGATTGCTCTTGCTGTTAACGAGGTTGACAAGGCTACTGATTATCTTGAAAAAGCCAGAGCTTTGGAGCCGACTTCTTTGGAAGTTTTGCTGGAACTGGCCGAATTACGATACACAAAAGAAGAATGGGATGGAGCCCTTTCTTTATATCAGGCTTTGCTTGTGGCTCATCGCGATGCAATCAGTACTGAAAAAATTGCTCAAATTTATGTTCGCCTGGGAGGAATCAAGGAAAAGAAAAACGACACTCTCAAAGCCATAAGTTTTTATGACAAAGCTCTGGAAGCTGACAAGAAAAATGTTGATGCAGCCGAAGCTCTGTTGAGATTGCGCGAGGCTAACAAAGACTATGATAAAGTCGCCAAAATCAAACAGGACAAAATCGATTCCGTAGAAGATGAAGATAAAAAAGTAGAGCTTATGCAAGATTTGGCTCGTTTTTATGTTGATACTGTTCAAGATCCGGAAGCAGCCATGGAATTGCAGGAAAAAATGATTGAGATGCGTCCTGATGATCGTACAATTCTTAATGATGCTCTGGATCTGTATCATCTTTGCGAGGAATGGGAAAAAGTCAGCAAAACAGTACTGAAGTTGGCTGAGATGGAAGAACCTGGTTTGTTGAAATCAAAATATTATTTCAGTGCTGGTCTTATCTTTGAAGAAGAAATAGGAGATACAGAAAGAGCTCTCGAACAATACAACAAATGCCTTGATAACGATCCTGAAAATCAGGAAGTTTTCAATAAAATCATTCAAATTCAGGAAGAACGTGAAGATTGGCATAATATGGCTCGTGCTATTCGCAGCCATCTCAAAAGAAGCAATGATTACATGCAGAACATCAAATTATGGGATAAATTGGGGAATATTTATCTCGATAAGATGGGTGATCCTTCCACTGCTGTTGCAGCTTTTGAAGCCGCAGCCAAACTTGATAATTCTCCTGAAAGAAATGAACGTCTGGCACAGTTGTATATCAGCCAGGGGCCTGAACAATTTGAAAAAGCCGAAGAAAAATATTTCCGAATTCTTGAGGAAGATCCCGAGCAGACTGATATTATCAGAAATGTTCTTGAGTTGGCTATTGCCAATAAAGAAAGAGACAAAGTCTGGAGCCTTTGCGGAGTATTAGAAACATACAATGAGGCAGATAGAAAGGAAAAACTCTTTTATCGCAAATATGCTCCAATGACATTTAAAAGAGCAACTTCCATTGTAACTGACGAACTCTGGAACAAATTACAAAGTCCTGAAGAGGATAGAGATCTCAACAAAATATTGTCAGGATTAGGCCATTTTCTTTCAATTTTCTATGCTTTGCCCCATAAAGACTTTGGTCTCAAGCGCAAGAATTCAGTAGATCTCGACAATGCCAACCTGCCTTTTGTCAATGCCTACAAATATGCTGCCAAAGTTTTGCTTATAAAAAGAAGACCCGAGCTTTATTTCAAGGAAGGATTGCCAATTCCAATTCAATTGGCCAATACCCGTGAAAAAGACAGCTTAATTCCGAGTTGGCTTATTGAAAGAAGGCTCTTTGAATCCATGAATGAACATGAGGCTATTTATCGATTCTCTCGAGAATTAATCTTTCTCAGACCTGAACGTTTTTTCAGGCGTGAAGCCCCGGCTCCCCAGGATCTTTTTGATGCAATCTATGCTGCTTTTCATGCCCTTGTTGAGAATAATCAAAAGCCAGAGATTCCTTCTGATCGGGATAAACAGGTTGATAAGCTTAAACAGCATATTCTCGAAAAAGTACCAAAGGCCACTTTAGAGAGTTTGAAGCCTGCAGCCGAAAGATTTATTTCCAAAGATTTTGAACCTGCAATTAAAAAATGGATTAAAGCAAATCATAAAACTTCTTTGAGAGCAGGAACCCTGCTGGCTTCTGATGTTAAACATGCTCTGGCCTGGGTAATTTCAGAGGAAGATAGAATGACTGGAATGAACACTAAAGAAAGGGTTAGAGAAGTTCTCCGTTTTATTTTCTCCCCCGAATACTATTTGTTGCGAGAAAAAATTGGCCTGGCTGTTAAATAGTTCCCTAAATAGTTCTAAATTTAACGCATTTCAAAGAGGTATTTGTGGCAAAAATAGTCCAGGATTACAGTTTCAATGTACCAGGAAGAAAACTCTTTGACTGTTTTTTGCAAAGGGTGACCAAAGATAATTTTTTCCAAATTGAAGAGGCTGACAGGGTTGATTTTATCATCAAATTGGAAAAACGTACTTTTTTGTCAATAATCCTGGGCATCAGAAAACAAATTGCTTTTCTTGATTTTGATTTGGAAAAGAATTCAACAGTTTTGCATCTTATTGTTAAAGGTCCACCTGGTTTGCAAACAAGAATTGAGGATTATTTGCAAACTTGTGTCAACTCCTTGCCTCTTTTAAACAATACTGGTAATACCGGTAAAGATTCCACTGACAAAGATTACAAATACATAAAAGAGATTATTCAGCGTGAAATAGTCAGGATTCCTTGTCCTTATTGTTCTTCTCTGGTGGATAACACTCTTACAAAATGCCCTCATTGTGGAGGAGATCTTAAATGGTCCTGAAAACTTTTGTTGTTGGTCAACTTGCTTCCAATTGCTTTTATTATCAAAAAAACGAGCTTGGATTTATTATTGATCCAGGAGGCAGTATTGCAGAACTCGAAGAAATCTGTGGTAAATTGCCCGGTGAAGTTGATTTTATTTTACTTACTCATGGACATGTTGATCATATTCAGGGTGTGGATGGTGTAAAAAAGGTTTTTCCCAAGGCACAATCAGTTATAAGTGAAGAAGATTTGGAAATATACGAAAAAGCTGAAGTACAGGCTGCATTGTTTGGACTTCAATTCGAACAAATATCCAATCCTGATCTGATACTGGAAAAAGAGCAAAAAGAATTTCACGGTTTTAAAATCATACCCTGTCCAGGTCATACTATGGGAGGCTTGAGTTTTTATGACGAGGAAAAGCAGATTCTTTTCAGCGGTGATACCCTGTTTCGCATGAGTGTGGGGAGAACTGATTTTTATAACAGTTCAGCTTATGCTCTTGAAGAAACAATTCGTTCCAGATTATATAAACTGCCTGATGAAACCAGAGTTTATCCAGGGCATGGTCCTGCTACAACCATTGGATTCGAAAAAAAACACAATATGGTTTTCCCGGCTCACGGACATTTTTAAAACTAGACAATAATTATTTCAGGGGTACATGAATAGAACAGCCAACAAGCTTTCTCAGTTCAATGAATCTATCAGAGACAGCATAGTACAGGAGGTTTCCTTGATCAGCCCGGTTGTCTATGGAGTGGTAAACTGCGGAAAGATTTTGAGTCAACAGAAGATTGAGATTTTGAGTACTGCGATTGACCCCGCGTGCCCATTTGGAAATATTGATATTTCCTTTTTTTTCCGATACGGATTTAAACGCTCTTCCCAGTTCTCTTTTTACTTTTTTGCTTGTTTTGTTTAATTCTTTCATTAAGTGCTGATGATTGTTTGTGGAATTTTTACCTGAAAGAAAATCCAGAATGGTTTTAAGGATAGTTAACAGCTCTTTGGCTGATAAAATACCTGGTAAAGCTCTTCCCGTCCAGAAAGATGCCAGAAGAGGAATCAGATTGGCTGAAATTTTGAAGGGGTCTTTCTGATCCAGAAAATCAATGGGGGTAAAAATTACCATCTTGTTTTCAAATTCTCCGAGAGCAGGGGCATCAAGGTTGTTGTCAATATGTATATCCGGAATTGGAATCGAAATTTCGTAGGCTATATATTCAAGAATGTTTTTTAATTTTGTTGGTAATTGCTGGAATTCAATTTGTTTCTCACTTTTATAATTAATGTCGGCAATAGAAATCTCAGGTATATTCGAACCGAGGATTTCAAAAATTTGGCCTACACCTTCACAATCTTCTTTGTCTTGAATCAGTTCCCATACTTCAGAGTCTATTTTCTTCCATATTCTGGGCAGAAAGGGTGGTTTGAATCTGTGATAATAGTTAGCAACCGCTTCATCAGGTTTTTTGTTCAGAATCATGTAACAGACAGCAAATAGATATTTGTGATCAACTGAAAGATTGTTTTTTAGATTAAATCCGAGAAGGTAAAGCTTGGATTCGAAAGGATTTTTTGTAAGAGCCTCCCGTATTTCTTCGAGGCTGAGTTTTTCCTTCAGACTTTTGTTTTCCATAATGGATTTCAAGCGCTGAATCTCATTTTTTACTTCGCCTTTATGAGGTTGAACAGACAAAACGATTTCAAGCGCCGAAACAGCTTTTTTATAATCGTGAAGATGTTTTTCATAGAGCTTGGCCAGACTGAGCGCAAGTTCAACTGTTCTTGATGGTCTGCGATTTCCACAGAGATGGAGCAGTTTCCGGTGGAGTCTTTCCAGAATTCTCCAAGCGCCTTTTTCCGTAAATATTTTTTCCAGTTTGGCAAAGGCTTCTTTGTGCTCGGGGCGATTTTCCAGAACTTTCTGATATAGATTGATTGCCCGATCCATTTTATCCATGGATTTAAAGATTTCAGCTGCTGTAAAGTTGATTATGACACTTTCAGGATCAAGTTCCAATGCTGTTTCCAGAGTCGAAATCACCTTCTCGGTTGGTTGACCTTTACTCTGCATAATTTTTGCTTTAATGGCGTGATAGTCACCAATGTCAGGTTCAACTTCTATTGCTTTGTCGATATTTTTCAGAGCAACTGATTTGTTATCTTGATTCAGTGCCTGTTCGGCCTTTTTCGCATAAACCTCAGCTTCAACAAAGGAGGCACCCTTTTTCTTTTGTTTCAGGTTTTGGTCTTTATATCTTTTACGTTTAACCGGATCTGACAGTGTTTCTTTGGCTATTTTGAGAAATTCAGAAATTTCCTCAAGCTTTGCGTGATCAGAACCGAGATCTACATCCTCAAACATATCATATGAAAACTGACTTTGAAGAACAGCAAAAGCCGAATCAATTTCTTTTTGACTGGCATCTTTGTCCACCCCGAGAATTTCAAAGAAATCTTTTTCGTGGATATCAAGATAGAATTTTTTTAGTTGGTTGATAAGCTTTTTATCTTCTTCGTCGTCCACTTCAATTGGCAAATCAAGGATTAATCCACTTTCTTCTTCTTCTTCTGATTCCGGAGCAGGAACATTAGCTACAATAGAAATTTCTTCTTCGGGGTTTTTGGAAGGAGCGGCGGCTTTTTTGAGATTGGAAAGGTTGAGAGGATCTTCAAGCATGGAAAGATTAAGGGATTCATCTTTTGCGTTTTCTTGTTTTTTAAATTCGATCATTCCTGTTTCAGCCATGACAAAAATATGGGTGTACAGTGTCATAGGATCGATGCCTTTACCGAGTAATTCCCCCAAACTGGTTTTATTGTTTTCAATTTCATCGTAAATTTTAGCACCGAAAATTCTCTGAAATTCACTTTTATGCTTTTCACCCCTTTTGGTTATTTTTATTAATGAGGTGATATCATCCTGTAATTTATCTGTAATTGTATCCAGATCAGTGATTCGTTTCAGTCCTGCAAAAACCAGAGCAATCGGGTCGACGGGAGCTTTGATTATTCTGTCGGAAAAACTGTCCCCGGGCAGGAAAGAATATTCTCCTTTGTGCCATTTGAAAGCATTTACAATACGAACTTTGACCAATGAAGAATGGTATTTCAAGACCAGACTTTCATCAAATTTGTTCAGTTCCATCAATGCTTTCAGAAAGGAAATATGGTTTTCCCTGGCAGAACTGAGCAGTTTGTGGTGTTGTTCTTTACTTATAATATTTTTACTGACCAGATAATTACCAAGATTTTCATGGCGGATATTTGATTCAGCTCCCACGGGTCGACCAAAGAGGAAGAATATTTCTTTTTTTATCTTTCCTCTTTCTAGTTTTAGCACCCCGGTACCTTCAATATTTTGAATATCCAGCAGAAGTGAAGGCATTGATCTTTCCTGGAGTTTGCCTTTGAAGGGCTGGCTCATGGTAACCCTGTCTACAAATTCTTTTTCTTCTGGTTCGATAGAATCTGAATTTTCAAGATTCATCATTCTGGAAATTTCTTTAGTGAATTCTCTGACCTGAAAGGGTTTTGGGAAAAAAGTAACATTCAATTCTTCCCGAAGTCGATTCAGTAAAGCGGTTTCTTTGTATATCGCACTGGTGATAACGAGTGGAAGGTTTTTTCCTTTGGGTGTTTTTCTGACTGTTCTGCAAAAGGCAAAACCATCCACTTTAGGCATAAGAAGATCAGAAATTATCAGATCTGGATCATGTGATTTAAAATAACTTAGAGCTTGTTCTCCGTCAGAAGCAAGCAGCAATTCAATTTCCTGATCCTTAAAAGCAGGATCTTTTGTGAAAATGTGTTCCAGAATAGTTCTGGTATGTCTATCATCCTCGGCAATAAGAACTTTATATCCCATTATTAAACTCCTTGAGCAATAAGCCAGTTCCCATCCCAAAAATGGATATCATCGTCTGGTGACGGAATTTTACCTCATCAGTTTTGTCATAACTTCTTGAAATAGTAGCAACTATGTCTGCGAATTTATCCCGCGCATCTGAGGCAAACTTCTTCCCCAGCCAAAAAAACCACTTCGGGGGTGGGAACAAGCTAACATAAACAGTTAGCTCTTGAAATTAATTAATTGCAAAAAATTACCCAAGGGGGTTAAGGAATTAACTAGTTCCCGTTCCAAAAATGGATATCATCGTCTGGCAACGGAATTTTACCTCATCTTCTTTGTCGTAACTGCTAGATATAGTGATAACTATGTC
>JAWLEA010000217.1:0-3481 GCA_041686345.1 Polyangia bacterium
GATTTATTGATATAAGCCTCTATCAAAAGATCCTCAATGAAACCGCAGACCATCTAATATGGCTCATGCTCTATTTCCAGGGCGAACCGTTCCTCCACAGGGAACTTACTGCTATGGTTCGCTATGCTAGAAAAAAAAATGTTTACACCTGTATTTCCACCAACGGTCATTTTCTTACTCCCGGAAATTGCAAGGAGATCATACGCTCGGGGACCGACCGGCTGATCATTTCACTGGACGGAGCCGATCAGGAAACCTATAAAAAATACAGAATCAACGGAGAGCTGCAAAAGGTAAAGGAAGGCATAAACAATCTTAACAGGGAAAAAAGGAACCATCGTGCCTCAAATCCACTCATTGTCATTCAATCCCTGGTTTTTAAACACAATCAACATCAACTGGATGAGATAAAAAAAATGGCAGGTCGACTGGGTGCTGACAGGATCAGCTTCAAATCGGCACAAATTTATAATTATAGGGAAGAAAGCTCGCTTATCCCAGAAAGCCGGAAGTATTCCCGTTACAGTTCCAATGCCGGCGGAGGCTTTTATCCGAAGAATAAGCTCAAAAACAGATGCTTCAGAATATGGAATTCCTGCGTTGTTACTTTTGATGGCCGGATGTTGCCCTGCTGCTTCGATAAAAAAGGGGAATATCCCCTGGCTGACCTTTCAAAACAACATTTTGCAGACGGCTGGAGTTCCAGCGCTTTTCATGATTTCAGAAATAAAATACTCACTAACAGAAAAGCAGTTGGGATTTGCAGGAATTGTACAGAAAGTTGAATATCCACCATCAATACAGATCATATGCCACATGCACGCTAAAGTTCTGAGCTACTTCCGCATGGGCTTTAAGATTCACCCCAACCCGCAAATTTCCGATCAGATTATAGGTAAGGCTGTAACGCTGGAAAAAATTCTTTTTATAATAAGGCGCATACAGATAAGTCCCCCAGTACTGAGAAAAAATAAACCGTCCGAACGTCAGGTCATGCCCGGCAAGCAAGGAAAACTGGCGATGCTCTTTCGTGCCTTCGGACTTTTCTTTCACCGCTCCGTCCCAATAACCTTCAAACCCCAGATTCAGTGCATTGATCTTTCCAATTTTATGCCTTCCTTTCACCAAAAACCCATAGCCAAGGGTCCGCTTTTTGACTTCGCTGGCTCCTTCAACTACATTTTTCATGGCACCGAAAACTGCTGCAGAGGGAATAATTCCTTCCTGTTTAATGGGTAAAGGTTCCCGCTCAACAAGCTCCGGCGGATCAGGTACATAATCCATGCCCACACCAATGGTGGGAAAATTCATTCCCTTATTGGGCTGTTCCACACCTCCGTTGGAAATGTGATTGTATTTTCCAAAGATTTTACCGTTCCAGTGATCTGTCAGCCTGAAATTAAACATTAAATCCAAATGGATGATGTAACTTAAATGGGTACTGAAAAAAAGGTTCTCAGGATTGGTTTCCTCATCATACAACTTACTGATATAACTAGGTCCAACGCCCATACGCAGGCTCATCCAAACATCGCTTCCATAATTCAGATAAGGCTCGGCAAACATGATCAGATTGGTTGCTGAGCCAAGAACTTCAGAGTTGTCAAAATTGACGTAGGATAAAGCAAACCCGGCCCTGGAATAACAGTTACAACGCTCCCAGTCATTTTCTCTGCTCAGTATCCAACCGTAATCCAATTCCATTCCGTAGGGCCTGCTATTGCTCAGATGTCGAATGGATTTCGCATGAGGAAGGATAAAACCGTATTGAGATTTTAACCCAAAAAATGCAGGGTTGGAGGTAGTGTCCTGACCAAAAGCAGATATTTGAATCAATAAAAAAATTGACAAAGCAATGTACCGCATCTACCTGAATTTTTATTTTTTTAAAAACCGGTTTGTACCTGATAATTCCTAAATTGATCCGCCATAACTAAGTCGCAAACATAAAAATAATTCATTTAGTAAACGAATGGATTTTAATTTACTACGATTTTTTGTTATCTTTGGTTCTTATAAATAACTCCAAATTTGCTGTGTTATGCTTGATGAATACATTAAAGAACTAATAGCCAACAATAACCGGGTTATTATCCCCAATTTCGGTGCCTTTTTGTTGCGGGCAACCTCTAAAAACAAAAATAAAAAAGAGCTTTCTGCAAAGATCAATGACATATACTTCAGCCCTTTTCTGAAATTCAATGATGAGCTTCTGATGA
The DNA here is from genome assembly GCA_041686345.1 of Polyangia bacterium. Lineage (GTDB taxonomy): Bacteria > Myxococcota_A > Polyangia > HGW-17 > HGW-17 > JAQICJ01. The sequence continues at coordinate 2,220 of JAWLEA010000217.1, forward strand.
ATCACGTGATCAAAAAAGAGAATATTACCCAGAGAGAGGCCATGGATATGATCACGCAATATATCAGTAACATTGAAAATTCAGTAAAGGAAAACGGTTCCTATAAGATTCAGGGGTTTGGTGAATTCTACATGGACAACCAGGGGAAAATTCAGTTCAGAATTCAGCCTTCCGCTCAAAAAGAAGCAGCTAAAGAGACGCAGCAGGCACCGCCGGCTAAGGAAAGTAAAACCAAGGAAAGCCAAAAGACAAGCTCAACGATCAATGAAAAGGCAGCCAGGCAAAAGACCTCCACTGCCCAGGCAAAATCTGAAGAACAGCCAAAATCCAAAACAGAAAAACAGCAGGCACCAACATCTTCACAAAAAACAGAAAAAACGGTTAAAACAGATGCAAGTGCAACAGGTTCAAGTGCAACTGCAAGCAAAACTCCACCACCGCCTCCTCCTAAAAAAGAAAAAGGTAAAGCAGGCCAATCCGGGCCCAAAAAAAATAAAGGACTTATTCTTTCCCTTGTCATAGGGGTGCCCGTGGCCGTTGTATTTCTCTGGGCCATGCTTAATTTCGATACAGTACAAAGCATTTTTACCAAAGATGAAACCCGGATATCCGCTACGGAAACAAGGGATGAAAGTGACGAACAACAAGAAGAGGGACAAGATCAAACTGCCTCTGAAGAGACCGACACCTCAGACCAGGAACAATCACAGGAACAATCACAGGCTCAGGATCAGCAAACAACACAGGCTGACCAATCCGAACAGCAGACTTCTGCAAGCCAACAAGAACAAGCTAGCCAGGCTTCAGGAGATAAAAAATATTTCATCGTAGCCGGCAGCTTTGAAAAACGAGACAATGCGGTCAATTTTTTGAAAAAACTGCAGGATGATGGCTATGACTCCGAAATGATCGGCGAAAGAAATGGCATGCATGCTGTTAGTTATGCTTCATTTGAAAACAAGGACGAGGCACAAAAAGAATTACAACGATTACGAAACGAAGAGGGCGTTCAGGCCTGGCTGTTGTATTACTGACATAAACAGGTGATACAATACCATTACGGGTATAGCCTTATAGTTCACGTGATTGTTGTCTCACCAGTTTTCGTGAGAGTTTGTCCACTTCCCGGTGATAATCTGTTATTATGGAATGGCCCTTTTTGGCGTGGCCTTCTACCCGTGTCATTTTGAACTCAAAACGATCCAGACAATCATAAAATTGAATGATCAACTTCCGGTTTTTTATCTCCTTCCCCTTCTTAG
>JAWLEA010000218.1:0-3478 GCA_041686345.1 Polyangia bacterium
AACGCTGTTTGATATCAATGAACAATTAAAACGGGTGGATTGCAGCGGCACGGCATATTATTGTCACAAATAGCAATACTGCCACAGGTCATAACCTTATTATAAATATGTTGTTTATCCAAATATTTCCCGCTGCATCATTTGCCTGAACAATATTCCCTGTTTCCGGATCAATGAGGAGCTTTACCGCAGCATGATTTTGAAATCCCCGGTGCTACGCAAAAACGCCTTGGCCGCTGAAACCCGGGATGCCGTCCACATCCTCTATGGATTGCGGGGTGCCTGAATTAATCGCCTCTATGCCTTTAAGCATTTGGTTTTCTGCGATGTCACTTGGAAATAATCTGTCAAAGTTGTGCCGATGATTTCCTTTGCAGTTTTTCCTAATCTTGTTGCTGCCATTTTGGAGGCAAATATAATTTGCCCAGAAAATCCAATAATAAACAAACCATATGGAGCGATATTCAATAAATCATCAATTTTTAATTCATCTTCAAGCATTTTCATTCAATCTTCATAAATGTCGAGGTCAGGGTAATGTTTTTTGGCACATTCCCGGCATATACCATGACTGAATCTTACACCAGTATGTTCATGGATATAAACTTCAAGTTGATTCCAATACCCTTTATCATCCCTGATTTTTTTGCAATGGGAGCAAATAGGAAGAAGCCCGCTTAATGTTTTTATTTCTGACAAAGCATTTTGGAGTTGTACGATTATCCTTTCACGTTCTTCCTCAATTTTGATTCTGGCATTGATTTCATTTTGTAAATTTTTGTTGCTGACATCAAGTTCCTTGAAAATCAATTCATATGGTTGACGTATTCCAGTTTCAATTATAGCTCTGTAAATCAAATAAAATGAAAAGATTTTGAAATAATGACCAACCAGATTTGAAAATCCATAATTATTGATATAAAAGGTGAAGGCGAGCTCTGATATTATGGTACATATGATAGAAAGAAGCACATTCCTGTATATCTTGGGTTCAAATTTATTTTTATTTTTCTTGAGAAGAAATACCCCGGCCAATAGAATTGAACATATTATATACTCACTGATTTTTTTAAAGGGGGTAAGCCCGACACCTTCTACAAAACACACTGGAAAAATTTTCCAGACAAACACGCTTAATACAATCAATGCGGTTATGATGAAATAGGTTGTAAATAATGTTTCCGGCTTTGGATTTCTATCTGAATTCATGAAATAGAAGGCGACAATTAGAGTTATGCTTTCCAGATATCTGGCACCAATCCATAATTGGTTTGCATAGTAATCATAATCGGTAAAAATCGGCATGCCTTTATATGCCAAAGTATGAAGAAGGTCCAGCAGGGCAATAAACAGATAAGCGATTCCAATAAATAAGATATACTGATTTTTTATATATTTTCTCGAATTCCAGGTAATCATAAAAAAGGAACATGCCACTACAATGCTGAATATTTCTGCGAGACTGTGAAAAAGAAGATAATTAACAAATGTAGTGAAATATAACCCGACAAGAACAGCAATTATAAAAATATTTTGGAGCATACACTTCCTTTGAAATTAAAAAAACATATCCCTCAAGAAATCACGTTTGAAGCATTTTTCCCAGTTCCTGAACCCGTCTGTCTAATTTTTCATACGTGGGTTTAACAGTCATAAAGTCCCCTAATGAAAGTCATTGCATCTAAATGTTCAATATACCATTGCCCTTTGGCAGAAAAATCAGTTTTCTGGTTTTTCTGGGTACCAAACTGTAGTAAAATTTTACTATAAACTCAACCAAATTTTCGTATCATTGACTTTTGGAAGGTAGCCCTTGGATCTTGAAAAATATTGACAAAGTAAATGAAGTTTGATTAATTGATGCAAATGATGCAAGTGATTTAAAAAATACACAGCCAGTTTCAAAGAGTTCACATGAAGCAATACTTTACAATGTCTCAAGCCGCCGGAATATGTGCTGTGAACAGAACAACAATGCTTCGCTGGGTGAGATCCGGAAAAATAGAGGCGTACAGCACGCCTGGTGGACATAAACGTATTTTGTCGGAAGTCCTGAAAAAATGGCTGGAAGACAACCAAATGCCTTTTGACATAAATGAGCTCCAGGATAAAAAGACACGTATCCTCATAGTCGATGATGATCGGACTGTTCGTATGTACCTGACGAAAATCTTGAAAGGGGTTTTGATTGAAACTGAAACTGCCGCCGATGGATTTATAGCAGGCAAAAAAATTGTTCAATTCAGGCCTGATCTTGTTATTTTAGATTTATCCATGCCCTATATGGATGGTTTTGAAGTGTGCAAAACCTTAAAAGCGGATCACGATACATCCGAAATAAAGATCATAGTCCTTACAGGCCACGCAACTGAAGAAAACAGGAAGAGAGCCATATCTGCAGGTGCGGATGCTTTTTTAAAAAAACCGTCTTCAAAAAATGAACTATTATCATGTATCGAAAAAACCTTGATGAAATGATTTTTTTGGAGGATCGTTTTGAGAAAATAGAGGTGTAGGGAATAGTCCTTTTTTAAACTTGGTGTTTTTGCTCTTTCAAACCTAATAATCAGAGATTGAAGATTGGAGAAAAGAAAAAAAATTATTTCCGGTACAGGGATGTCACGAAAAGACTTTGTTGAGGCAGTTTGTAATCCAGACTCAGTAACAATTCTGGGAGAAAAATCTCCAAAAGCATTTGTTATTCCAACAACATCGGAATTAAAAGCCAATTTTGAAAAACTGGCTCGGGATATGAAAATAGAGCCCGGTTCAGTAATGCATGACGTCGTTTTATTGTTTTGTAAAGAAAAGAGGGCCTCGTCAACTCAACCGGGAAGAGGCCGGAGAAGAAGCTTATAAAAATGAAATAAATACGGTGATGATGAGCCCTGCGCAAAATAATGTTTTTTATACAATCTGTAAACAAATAAAAGGAATTTCGCCTTCTGATGCCATTACCATTCTAAAAAAAATAAGAAGAATTAAGCCTCAGCATTCAACAATTATCAACACTTTTTTGAGAAAAGGTGCTGTATTTGGTGAAAAATATGTTACGGCAGATAATATACTAAACTTAATCAAATTATGGTTGATTCTGCCGGAATTGACCCATAAAAAAAATTTTAATCATTTTATCAACAAGATAAACAAAAAAAAAGAAATGAAAATGGATTTTCAATATATTATCACTGCATACAAAAATCAGATCATGGAAGAAAGATCTAAAGGTAAATTGTTTTCATTTTTCCGCCGTCTTTTCAGCTAATGGTCATACCTTGGTGGGCACAACGACGGGGTCGCTTTTGCTTAGGGAGGCATGGTATCTTTCTGCAAGGCCTTTTGCATCAGGCTGTCAGTCAACAGGGGCGGCAAAGTCTCCAATTTTTTAATTCACCGTCTGTTATAATGAGCCAAAAAACTCCTCCGGTGTTATATAATACGGGTTGTGCACCACCTGTCCGTGAACAATCATGTAGGG
>JAWLEA010000219.1:0-3470 GCA_041686345.1 Polyangia bacterium
TCTAATTTGTTTGAAAAGTTTTACCTGAAAAATCATAAACGGGGATTTTATTGGATATTTGGAAGCAATCTGGTGACGAAAAAAGAAGGAAGGACACAGGAGCTTTCCCTGCGTGGTGGTGGGTTTGGGATGATGGGTATAATTTGGGGTTACTTTTTTGGTTTTTGGTTCAGGGGCATTGGGAGGTTGGGAGGTTGGCTGACTCTAGCATGGTGCGAAGTTCGGTGGAGGTGATTTGGGGTTCGAGGCACCAGATTTGGTTGAATTGTTGGGCCAGGTAATCACAACCTGTGGGGGTGGGTTCGTTCTCTTCAGAGAAGAGCAAGATCCGCTCGTCGCACAACTTTGTAAAAATGGGGATAATGAAGTCGGCGTTGTATTCCATATCTTTGAGGGAATGGAGATAAACCATAAACTCTTGGAATTGCGCGGGATAATAGATAAGAACAATTTGTTGGGCAGGATCGGCCACAGTGGTATAAAGATAAGCAAAGAGGAAAGTATAAATGGAGTCGTTAAAGTAGCCGTGGCCCAGGGGCTCAGCATCAAGGTCGAGAGGAGTATCGTAGTAATACCAAATGGGATCCACCAGCTCGGGAGCGGCTTGGGCGAGTTCGAGGGAGTTTTCAAAAGGTACCAGGGTGTCGTGCATTTCGTGCCACACCATGAATGGAGTCGAAAGTGAAGGCAGAATTGTATTGAGGGTAAAACCTGTGTAATCGCTTTGAGGTTCCCCGGGGGCACCACCCGTGGTCAAATAGATGCGCTCAAGGTAAGGAGCAAAGAATTCTTCGTATTCCGTGACTTTGGCCGGATCTGTAACCCGATCGGGAATTGTAATCACATGTTCCACCATAGAAGCAAAATCAGAAACCGGGCAAACTGCAACTCCCGCAGCCGGAATCACTCCGGGCGGAGCATAGGCGGCTGAGTAAAGTGCTTCGAAACCGCCCCAACTGCCACCATAAACACCAATCCTGGAAGAATCAACCAGGGGATTATCCCCGAGAAACTTCAGGGCAGTGGTCATATCATCCACGTCGTTCTGGATGCTGTCACCTGTATAAAAACGCCCGAAAGCAGCCAAAAAAGCAAAACCTTGAAATCGGTGGATGAAGGCTATGTCGAGAAGATCGTCCACCGTAAGGGCGGTACCAGCCTGTGCGGCCTCTTCGTCGACGCTCTCACCGGTCCAGTCGATAATATCGTAAGGTCTGGTGGCCATAATCGCAGGAATTGGTGCCGAGGTTCCCGTGGGCAGAGCAAAAAAGACATAGGTGGTGTCCCGAGAACCCCAGGTTAGTCTGAGCAACTGGTAATCCATGCTCAAATCGTTTACCACCCGGGTTCCCTCCTCGATCACCTCGGTTATCAGGGGATCCTGATTATTGTTGGTATTGTTGGTGTTGTTGGTGTTGTTAATGTTATTGGTGTTATTGGTGTTATTGGTGTTGTTAACGTTGTTCGTGTTGTTAACATTGTTGGTGTTATTGACGTTGTTGTCGGCATTTTTGTCATCGCTACAGGAGAAAGCAGCCAGCACAAAAATAGATAACACGATGATTTTTTTTAAATCCATAAAGAAACCTCCTGAAAAAATCAGCTAAAACACTACTTCTGGGATGGAAACTAATTTATCACAAATTACGAAAGATGCATCCAAATATATCTCGCGGGAGGACACAGGAGCTTTCCCTGCTTGGTGGTGGCAGGTTTCGGGCAGAAAATTTGGGGTTTAGTATTTTTCTTTGTATTTTTTCCAGAAACTCCATTTTCTTTTGTGGTTTTGGAGAATTTTCTTATAAAAACCCGAATGACTATCAAAATCTTTCCAATCAGTTACTTTTGGAGCCATTTCATTTATTTTGGCTAAATAGCTCACTCCTTTGCCATATGCGTTTGCTTTTCCTTTTTTCAAAATTTTTACCAATAAACTGCGTAAAATAACACTTGCCCCCAAATAATGTTCTTTAAATTCCATGGCTTTAGCCAGTGACTCCATTTCCCACTTCAAATTCTTACCTGATTGTTCAATCCAAATTGAAATATAATCTTCCAGTTCATCAAATTTGTTGAAATCGAGCAGAAAATAAGCATCCATGAATCTGAATTTTTTTGCGGAAAGTGTTTGTTGAACTTTTTTTTCAAATATTTTTTGTATTTTCTTTTCTTCAACCAACGCACTTAACTCTTTGAAATTCTCCCGAGTTGGAAATCTAAAAAACTTAATTATCAATAATTCAGACAACTTGGTTCTATTTCCCTCTCTTCTGCATATTTCAATGAGCAATTCATCGCGTTCAATATCTATCTTTATTTTTTTATTATTTTTGATTTGGTTTATCCAGAGTTTGGCGATGTTTACTTTTCCGGCATTCAGATAAGCTTCGGCAATTTCCAGACAAGCCTCGGGGGCGGGATTTTGATAATTAAGAGTTATAGCAAGATAACCCAGCCTGTCATCATTTATTTGAGAGGCAAACTTTCTTAACTTTTTGTAAGTTATAGGATTTTTGGCACGCTTTTCTTCTTCTTTTCTTCTTTCTTCCTGCAAAGTATCAACTATCGAATTAATCACAGATTGCGGCAGATATTGCTCAGCTCTGTCAATTAAGGTACTGCATAATCCACAATAATCATTTCTGTTTAATTCCAAAATCAATTGAGCAACTTTGTTTTTATCTTCACAGTGGGAGGCAAATTCAGTAAAAACATCTGTTGCTATCCCTTGATACAGCATGGTAAATTGTCCATCGGAATCACAGGATGAACTAATGGCCTCAGCAGCTGCAAAAAACTCACCTGCAAGTTCAAGTCCCTTCTCCGGATCATCAACTCCCTCGGCAAAATTTTTGAGCATCATTTCCAATTCACGAATATAGCCATTTACCTCTTCATAATCGTAATATTTGGTGGAGTTTTTATAAAAGTCGAGTTTGTATTTAAAAATCTCAACATTTTCGTCAGGAGTTGAAATCAGCCTCATGATTAAATCTTCAATTGCTTGAGATTGATACCTGAATTCCACCAACCCCTCAGCCAGGGCTTCAGCCCCAAGGGCAACAAGTTTTTCTTTTAAATTATCTGGTCCTATTTCTTCTTCCCAATAACACATGGCAAACTCGACTCCTATTTTTGATTGAGAATTCCGGTTTTCAAGATTTTGTCAGCCAGTTTTTTTGAGAATTTTTTACTTCTTATTTCTTCTTCATCAACAGCCTGTTTTTTTTGCTTACTATCCCCTGTTTGATCTTTAATAACTGATAAATAATCTATAACTTCCTTGTTTTGCAAAAGATCTTCCAGAACAGATTTTCCACTATTGTGTTCATTTTTTAAATAGCCGGAAATATCCTGCTTAAAATCATCTATATACTTAATTTGCTCTGCATAAATGAAATTTACCGAATTCAGGAGTTTTTTCATGGCAATTTCAAATTCAGGCTCAAGCAAAAAATCAGCTATATGGG
>JAWLEA010000079.1:0-15152 GCA_041686345.1 Polyangia bacterium
CCAAAATTGTTTGTATGGTTCTGACTTGAGTAAAAACACCGGTCAAACTGCGTTCATAGGCATATTCTTCCCATTCTTCAACCAAGGCTTGGGGCGAGATAATCAACATTTCCGGCCCTTGATCATAATAGTTGTTTTTAGTTTCCCGTCCTTGTTCATCAGGACAAATCCAGGGCGAATTGCAGGATTCTTCGTCCCCTGAACTTGACGATTCACAACTGATTAAAAACAAAGAAGAAAATAAGACAGATAAAATACAGACTGGCTTGAAATTCATTAAAAAAATGCTCCTTGTCTAAGGACAATCGATAAGATTTCCCTGCCATTTTTGACCATTTCCGGTAATAGCACTCCAGGGGAAGATAAATATTGGCTCCATTCCTAACCTGGAACTTACTTCGTAGGGTAAAACAAATTCAAATTGAATGCTGCCGGTATCAAATTCTTCCACTGATACAATTTCAGGAGCAGCATCAGAAAACACTCCTTCGGCTTCTTTAATCTTCTTGCTGATCTTTTTATAGCAGTCATAATATTTTTTGGCCTTGCAGATATTTTTTTGAGCAGGTGGTTTATCATCACAGGAACTTGTCCCGCAATCGAGAGAGCTCAAAACACCTTCGATAGCCGCTACTTGAGCTTGGGCTACTATAACAACTCCAATGGATACAGGATCTGGAATTTGTCCACTTTCTCCAAAGCTGCCTCCCAGAAAACGATTTACCGGCCAGCCGTCACAAACGTCGGTCATGCCACCGCTGGTTATCTCACCATCTATAAATGGTCCCCCGGGAACGGGATTCCAGAACATTTCCACCAGATCAGCCAGAAAAATAGTGGCTGCATACCGCGCAATAGCCTTGAGATAAGGACCATACCAATTCATTACTGTTTTATAAATTGCCTGCTGCATGGTGATGGAGGTGGAAATACCAGCCAGGGAAAACTTTAATCCACCATTTTGCTGAAGATGCTGCGCCAGGGCCGCCAGATACGAAGATGAAAATTGACCCATCTCCAGAATCAAAGGAAATAGTTGTTGAGCAAGCAGCTCGTTATGCTGATCTTTGGAAAACAAAGTACCACACGGGGAAAGATCAAGAGCTTCATAATCGTTGAAAACAGTTTTTATTTGGTTGAGCTCAGTGTCAAGTTGAAGAATTACAGAGGCATCCACTGATTGGGGATCCAACCCTCCGACAGTATTTCGTAAAATCTGGATTTTGCTGCCGATATCTGCCAGAGTGGAACCGGCTGACTGATCACCAGACTCAAGGGGATAACCAACCGCCGCACACTGAGTTTCAGTTGGCAATTCACCGGGAATGGGGAAAAACAGGGCAACCTGATTGTCGACAATTAATTGTTCAATAAGCGAGTTGCCGGCATCGAATTGTTGGACTATTTGCAGCAAGGAAGAAGCATCACCAGCCTGAACCAGAGGCTCGATCAAATCAAGTTGGTTATAATGATTGTTGGCAACTTCAGACAAAGTCACCAACCCATCGGGCATAACTTCAACCCCAACTTCCACCTCTTTGGTAATCTCAATCAAAGTGTTTGAATTAAGCGCACTGCAGGTAAAAGCAAAAGTACCCACTTCACTGAATTCATAAAGACCCGGCTCAACTTCCAATACAGAAGCATCTGCAGTGAGCTCGAGCTCATAATCTGCATCTTCGACGACCAGCCCGGAACCATCTCGTAACAAACAAGTGACCACAATCTGGTTTTTGTCTTCGTTCAAAAAAATCAACTGGGAAGAAAGGTTCAACTCCAATTCATATTCAAAATTGGTATTGTTGGAGTTGTTGATATTATTGGTGTTATTGGTGTTGTTAACATTGTTGGAGTTGTTGATATTATTGGTGTTATTTTGATTGTTAACGTTATTTATGTTGTTGATATTGTTAACATTGTTGGAATCATCTGAGCCGTCGTCATCACATCCCATCATGGTCAAAACCAAAGATAAAACCACGAATAAATATAATTTATTGCACATAAATACCTCTCTTCAAATAACCTGCACAACCGGATAGCAACTTCGGCAGAGCAGATAATTCCCCATCACAATATAGATCCAACCTTAGGAAAACTACTTGATAGTTACCGGCCCGTCCACAGTATTGGTATACCATTGGAAGTTGTCAATAACAGCAGCTGAATCGTAAATATGGTCACCTTCATCATGGATCCAGAAGTCTAGAATAAGAGTTTCCCCGGGAGTACAAGGAGCTGTGGTTGTAACCCAGCCGGTTGTGCCACCATTACTGCCTTCATAACCGGTGCCGGTTAAATCAGTAACCAGAGGATCTTCAAAATAACCATTGTTGATGGTCATCGGCTGTAAAGTATCAGCACCTCCTGCTGCCGGAGCAAAGGTTATATTCTGGATATTCGACAAACTCGAACTTTGGGCAACAACATAAAGAGTATCATTAAAACTGCTTTCCACGAAAACAGGATATTCTGATGAAAGGAAAATAAACTGAAAACTGAAGCTGCGAGCATTGGCTGGAACTTGAACTTGAATCCGCAAACGGGAAGGATCGTTAACAGTATTATTTTCACAACATCCTTCGGGTCCGGGATGAGCCCAAGTATTCTGGGTATCAGCAGTGGTACAAGCCATGCAGTTGGTATCACTAACCGGATTTCCAGTTATTCCGTGTGAAGTTGAAGGAAAGATAGTTGAATCCCAGGCATCTCCTGTTGTTATGGTAAAGAAACGACACTCATGCTGTGGACTGATTGCTCCGTAGGATGTATTAATTCCGTGGGAAGCATTATCATAATATTGATTGACAGTTGCCGGAACACACATGCCCATGGCTTCAGCCTGATCTACACCTCCGGTGCAATCACAAGCATGCTGATCTTCATCTATGGTACCATCACAATCATTGTCGACGCCGTCTCCTGCAACTTCGAAATTTAGGGGACTTTGATCTGCTGAATTGTCGTTGCAATCATAAGCTACTCCGCCAACGCAGCGATCAGCACCGTCTCCGTCCTGATCACCCTCGGCATCATCGGTTAAACCGTTGCAATTATTGTCGATGCCGTCATCACATATTTCATCGGCTGCTGGATGAATATTTGGATCAGAATCATCGCAATCTCCCATGCTGGGAGTAAAGCCATCTCCATCTTCATCTTGTTCTCCCGGGTCACAATGTTTGGCATCGGCACAATCGGAATCGTCACAATTGGCCGCTGTATCATCGTCTTCACTGCCGGGATAGAGAGTTGAACACAACTCTTCTTCAAACATGCAAGCTGGCGAGCAGCCATCCATAGGCAGGCGATTGCCGTCATCACATTCTTCAGAACCTTCAACCACACCGTTGCCGCAAGTTTGACCCGACTCTTCAGCACACAGGGCATCACATCCATCTCCATTGATGCGGTTGCCGTCATCACACTGCTCGTCGGCATCAAGTTCACCGTTACCACAGGTGGTGCAGCAGCGGAAACCTACATAGGGAGTAATAACATCTTCCTGATAGGCCGCCTCATCAAATTCACAGGTGAGTCCAGTTTCATATTCATTGTATGAACCTCCTTTGACTCGATAAACAGCCTTTCCATCATTATTGTAAGTAACAATATCATCAACCCATTCCTTGAGATTACCACTTAGATCGGAGATCTGATATCCGCTGGATACACAAGTGTTTTCAGAGCCGGTGGCAACTGCTCCTCCAACTCCGTTGTCATAACCATTACAAGCGCCTCCATCATAGGAATTACCATAAGGATAAAGATTGGATGTGCCATCTCCATCACAGGATTCACCCCATTCTGATTTGCGACAAACCCGCATACCGGCCCTGGCACAAGCCTTCTGGGCCATCTCAAAAGTAACCCTGGACCAAGGCATGACATTAGCTTGGGAACAAGCGCGCACCGTACTGCCGCTGCCTTGACTGCTTGAAGTAGCTGTGGGTCGTGATGCTTCATATTTATAAACTGTTACGGTTTCTCCCGAGGCCATCAGGATTTCGACTGTTTCATCTTCTACATGATCAGGATCGGTACCAGGATTATGAGCCGGCTCATCTGTAAGACCGTCACAATCGTTGTCAAGACCGTCGCAGATTTCGGGGCCGGGGCTGCCGGAATTGACTATGTTGCATTCGGTGCCACTTTGATCAGATTTGCACTCATAGATGCCACTGCCTTGACAAACACCGAGACCGTCGTCTGTACAGGGCTCTCCTAAAACAGGATAGAAATCATCATCAACCACCCCGTCACAATCACCGTCATATCCATCACACAAGGTTTCATAGGATACAATCAGATTGGGACTTCCACTGATTCGTTCAACCCCGGCGGGATAATCGCATACCCATTGAGTTGAACCACTGAAACTTTGACATTCTACCGGCACACTGGAACCGCAGCCTCCGCCTTCCGTACAATAACCGGCCGGTGGAGATACCAGATCCGATGCTTCATCAATCTGGCCGTCGCAATCGTTGTCTACTCCGTCACAATATTCTGTACCCGGTGAAGCTGTCGAACTGCAGGCATATTCACATCCATTTCCGGCAGTCCCGGAACTCAAATCATTGTCAAGATCATGATATCCGTATTCGCACTGATAGGTACAACTGCCGGATACACAATCGGTGGGATAAGCATGATCAGGAGCACTGCCCATGCAGGTATTACCGCAACTGCCACAATTGTTGATATCGGTGTCAGTATCGAAATCTTCATCAATCTGACCGTCACAATCATTGTCCAGGCCGTCGCACTGTTCTGAAACAGGAAGGATCTCTCCTGTACAATTTGACCAACTGCCGGAATTGCACAACTCCTGACCAGAAGTACACAAACCAATCCCTTCAGTTCCGGCTGGACCGGTATAACAACTACGAGACAGGGGTTGTTCGTTGTCATCATCTACAAATCCGTTACAATCGTTGTCTATACCATCGCAAATTTCAACTCCACCATTGGTTTCGGAGCACTCAGTTTCACAACCATCGGTCATGATGCCGTTGGCATCTATCCAGCCGGAATCACATGTATCAAGTACACAAAGGCCTGATTCACAACGACCTGTTCCATTTTCGTAATTATCCAGACAGGAAACTCCGCAATAACCGCAATTTTCCGCATCATCAGCAAAATGTCCCTGACCGCCTTCACTTTCAGGAATCCAATATTCATCGGCTATCCCGTCACAATCGTTGTCGAGGCCGTCACAGATTTCATCCTGACCTCCCATGGTGTCACAACGATATTCACAACCATCTGTCGGATCTTCATTTAAATCAAACCAATAAGGGGCACAACTGTCCAGGACGCATTCACCGTCTACACAGGCACCTTCTCCGTGAAAATAGGCACAGATATTCCCGCATTCGCCACAATTGGCGGAATCTGTCATGAATTTTCCTTCGCCTCCTTCACTTTCGGGTATCCAGGGATCGTCTACGATACCGTTGCAGTCGTTATCCTTCCCGTCACAAATTTCTTCTTCCGGCACACAATTATTGTTGGTATTATTAGTGTTGTTGGTGTTGTTAGTGTTGTTGGTGTTATTGTTATTGTTGGTATTGATGGAGCCATCTTCAACTATGGTATAAACACTTTCCTCACAACCTCCTGTGAAGGTTAATAATCCAATCAAAACCAAAGGCAATGAGTTTTGCAGAAAAAGCTTTTTTTTCTTTTTCAGCAAATACAATCCCAGCAACAACAGATAAACCAAAATTCCCGAATCACCGCTTTGACTTGTAGAACCGGTAGAACAGCCAATGCCGCCCCCGGCTGTAACTTCACCTTTTACTTCGCTTTCAGTCACGTTTTCTTCTTTGGGTACACACAAACTCTGAACTTCGCCGTCTTCTCCGGTTGCAACTTCACATTCCGCCCAGGAAGGACAATTGACTTCGTAGCAAGGATCCCAGACGCAACTGCCTTCTACACATCTTTCGCCCCGATCACATTGAACATCGTTGCAGGTATCAGTGACACATTCCCCGTCAATACAGGTTTTGCCATAGTCGCACTCAACTTCGTAACAAGGATCAGTTACACAACTACCGTCCTGACATTTCTGATCTTCCCGGCAATTGCAGATGGATAAACATTCTCCAGTCCATTCTTCCCCATTCCTGGTTCTTTCACAATATTCCAACTCACCACATTCCACCTCTGAGCAGGGATCGGCAAGGCAATAGCCTTCCCAGCAAAATTCACCGGAAGAGCATTCATTCCCATAATATGCGCAGGAAGTACTCTCACAAATATATTGTTCCTCAACTGGATCCCCTTCCCGCCATCTGAAATTGGCGGAGCATTCTTCCAGTTCTGCACAAGGATCAGGATCACATGGATCTATACAGACTTCATTTTCACATACTTCGTCGGTGTTGCAGATGGTTTCTCCACATTCTTGCAGAATCGGCATACAAATATTTATCGTTTCATCTTCAGGATAAGTGATGCACTCTTCTGTTCCGGAACAACTGAATTCTCCTTGTGTACAGCGATCGCGACATGCACCCTGGTAGCAGATATCTTCGGGATCTGGACAAACTGCATCGTCGTCAACCAGGCCATTGCAATTATCGTCCTGACCATTGCAAGCTTCTTCCTGGGGCTCGGCGGCACTGCAACCTTCCCATACTCCGTTGGAACAAACTTCAACTCCGGTGCAAGTACCATATTCGTTGGTTATTTCACAAGCTTGCTGCAAATTCTCATCTACCAGACCGTCACAATCGTTATCGATGCCATCACAGACTTCCGGAGAACCTTCCCCTCCGGTACAGACCAGAACACCATCCTCGCAGACATAGATTCCACAGCCACTGTCACAGGGCTGTCCAACTGCAGGATCATCATCATCGATGTCGCCATCGCAATCGTTATCGATACCATCGCAAATATCCAAAGAGGGAGTTTGGGCATCACAACTGCTCCAGGAACCAGCTGTACAGATTTCTTCACCTTGGCAGATGCCGTAAGCATTGCTTGTTTCACAAGCACGAGTGAGATTTTCGTCTACGGAACCATTGCAATTGTCATCGAAATTATTGCAGGTTTCAACTTCAGGTTCAGGTGCCAGACAAATCCAACTGCCGGCTTCGCAATAAGAAACTCCACTGCAAGTACCATGTTCATTTGTTGATTCACAAGTATCAGTAAGTCCATCATCAACCAGACCGTTGCAATCATCATCTAGATTGTTGCAACTTTCAACCTCGGGACCTTGAACAGTATCACAGACAATGCTGCCTCCTTCACAGATAGTGGTTCCGGGCTCACAGATGCCAATCTCACTGCCACAGGGTTGTCCTACAGCCGGGTCATCTGCGCCATCAGAAGTTGAAGGATCCCCGTCATCATCGATTCCATTGCAAATTTCCGGAGAAGGCCCCGTGCAGGAAATGCCATCGTCGACCAATCCGTTGCAATCGTCATCAAGATCATTACAAACTTCAGTTGTTGGTGAATCCCCGGGGTCGTCAATAAAACATTCCGTGGTAGTGCCATCAGGAGAGCAGACATAATAGCCTGTACCTTTGCAAATTCCAAGTAAACCATTATCACAGGCATCACCCAATTCAGGAAAATCTTCGTCAACCTCTCCATCACAATCGTTATCTATTCCATCACAGATCTCGGTTCTGATAGAATCAGCTATGATGCCGGAAATGGCTGAACTGATTTCATCCTGATCGTTGGCGGAAATTGGTTCATCTGTTCCACCATTTTGGGCAATGGATCTGACATTAAGCCATTGATTGGGATTGAGACCAAATCCAATTACATGGGTTTTGACTTCGTAAACACAATGGCTGCCATTGCAGTTCCCTGATTCACAATCTGAATTTTGAGTACAAGATTCATTGAGGTTGGGTGTTGTCAGCAAATTGGCTGCAGCTGTTTCCGGGTCTGTTCCACATTCTTCATCACCGTCTGTAAGCAAAATTACCGCATATTGACGACAACCTCTGCGGGGATCATTGCCCAAATCAGTACTTGAAAGTTGATCATATATGTCCTCTAAAGCACCACCCAAGGGAGTACCACCTACTGCTCTGATTTCAGGATCGCTGCCACTGCCAACAGGACTACCCGGGGCTAATTCTGTGTGGTCTATCCATTTCAAAATCGAATCTTCATTGTTATCTCCCAGATAAACCAGAATATCAGCTCCTTCCAGGGGCAGATCGGGATCAAAGGGATCTGTACACAGATGACCTCCGTTACCCGGATAAATACCACCGCAATAATTTATACAAACTGCATCGTGAGTTCCGGGAAGATCATAATCGGGATAAAGGGGATCATTGAGATCACAAACCCGACAATTATCATCGGAATGCCAAAGCCCTTCACCTCCGCTGCAGGAAGGATTGTCGTCTGTTTCATCATGGCACATGCAAAAATAATTTTCGCCGCTGCTTTGTTCAAAGCGGGCAAAACCCCATCTTACTTCACCATATCCGTTGATTACCGAACCCAGGGCATCCTTGGCCATTTCCAATCGGCTTACCTGCCCGGAATCACTTGGATGTTCAAGACTGCCGTCGCCATAGGTTGAGACTCCAAGAGGAGTTTCCAGCATACTTCCCGATGTGTCGAGAATAATATAAATGGCGGGATTTAACTCATCCTGTGCCTTGGCACTCTGAATTGAAAAAAAGGAAATAAACAATGCAGCAAAAACAAAAAATTTCTTCATGGGAGCCTCCAACTTTTACATTACATTATAGTTCATATTGTTATTTTACCAAGTATTTTATTTCCTTTATTCTGGCAGATCAGATATCTCAGATATATTGCTCACCTGATTTATGCTTACTAGGGGTTATTAAAATAATTGTGTGTTTTTTTTTTGCCATCTGCCCCAACTATTCTATACTCCTGTGGATATTTTAATTTGTCCCTGATTTTTTGAAATGGAGTCAATTATGAAATGCCCAAAATGCAAAGAACAAAAACTACAGACCAATAAACTTGAAAACATTGAAATAGATGAATGTCCTTCCTGCAACGGCATGTTTTTTGAAAAAAATGAATTGAGAAAAAGCAAGGATGCCATTGATCCTGATTTAAACTGGATGGATTTTTCTATCTGGAAACACAAAGACAAATTCAAAACAAATTCAGACGCAATCACCTGTCCCAAATGCCAAAATCAGATGGTGGCCATCGAATATGCCAATACCAAAATTGAAGTTGATTATTGTCCCTCTTGCCTTTCAACCTGGCTGGACGGCGGAGAATTCGGCAAAATAATTTATACTCTGGAAAAAGAATTAAAAACAATGTCATCAAGAGAATACATGAAAAATTCCCTTATGCAGGCCAAAGAATTGATAACAGGCGATGAGCGATTCATGTCAGAATGGAAAGATCTTTCCAATGTTTTAAGATTGATGACCTACCGAATCTTCACAGAAAATAAAACAGTCCGTAATACTGTGGATGCCATAAAAACAACCCCGATTAAATAGTTCCCAGCCCAAAAATGGATGTCATTGCCTGGCAACGGAATTTTACCTCATCAACTTTGTCATAACTGCTTGAAATAGTAGTGGCTATATCTTCGCAGTTATTCCGCGCATCCGGGGCAAACTTCTTCCTCGGGCCAAAATCACCACTTCTGGGAGGGGAACTAAATAGTTCCCAGGATTTTTCATTCAACTTTAAAATTTTAAACAGGGGTTTACTTTCAAAGATCAGTGCTTAATCTGAAAAGCAAAATCTTCTTTTTTAACAAATTACTTCATGGAGGTAAGTTGAGAATGTCCAGAACAGAAAAGATTGAAATACACAGTAAAAATATCTTTCCAATCATAAAAAAGTGGCTCTATTCTGAAAGAGAAATTTTCCTGAGGGAATTGGTTTCCAACAGTATAGATGCAATTACCAAACTGAATATCCTTAAAAATAAAGAAAATATCGAGATCAAAGACGATGAATACAAGGTTAAAATCACCTTCTCCAAAGAAAACAATACCATATCTGTAGCTGACAACGGTCTGGGAATGACAGAAGAGGAGATCAAAAAATATCTGGGGCAAATAGCCTTTTCCGGTGCCGAAGAATTTGTGCAAAAATTCAAAGGAGATGATGATGATATTATTGGTCATTTCGGTCTGGGATTCTATTCCTCATTCATGGTATCATCAAAAGTAAGTGTGGATACTCTGTCTTACAAAAAAGATGCAAAACCTGTAAAATGGGTGTGCGAGGGAGAGCCTGAATTTACTTTGGCTCAAGGTGAACGCAAAAAACGAGGCACTACAGTAACCTTGCATATCACCGATGAAGAAAAAGAGTTCGTAGACAAATGGAAATTAAGAGATATTTTAAGAACTTATTGTCGTTTTCTTCCTTACGCTATCTATCTTGAAAATGAGCAGATCAATCCCGATCCCCCTCTCTGGAAAAAAACCGCATCTGAAATAGAAGATCAGGAATACCTGGATTTCTACAAAAAATTCTATCCGGGTGAAAGTGAACCTCATTTCTGGGTTCACATCAATGCAGATTATCCCTTCAAACTGGAAGGGATCCTTTATTTCCCCAAAATGAGCCAACACGAAGAAATCAAGGCTGATAAACTGCAATTGTATTGCAACCGAGTTTTTGTGTCCGGAGAGATGAATGTTCTGCTTCCTGATGCAATCTCTTATCTCAGAGGATTTCTTGATTCTCCCGATATTCCCTTGAATGTATCCCGTTCTTTCCTGCAACAGGACCCCAAGGTTAGAAAAATCAGCAGTTTCATAACCAGAAAGATAGCTGATCGCCTGGTTCAACTGGTTGATGAAGACCGGGAAAAATATATCAAAATGTGGAAAAACATAAATCCCTACATCAAATTGGCAGCTATCAGAGATCCAAAATTTAACAAAAAGGTGAAAGATGCAATTCTTTTCCAGAAATCTGACAAAACAGACTGGATTTCCATTGACTCCCTGCTGGAAAAAGATTACGGCGAAAACTGGACTGAAGATAAGGACACTGAGCACCGCGTCTATTACGGAGTTTATGGAGAAACTCTGCAAAGCCTCATCAATCTGTATAAAGACTCTTCCAAAACCATAATTATGGGTGAGCCACCTATTGATTCTCATTTCTTTAACTTCTGTGAAAGCAATTACAGTGAACAAAAAGTGAAATTTAAAAGAATTGATTCGGAATTGGGTAATGAACTTATTGCAGAAAATCCTCAGGAGCTGGTAGATTCCCAAGGAAATACATCCAAAGACAGAATTCTAACTCGAGTAAAATCCATTCTGCAGGATGTTGAAATAGAGGGAGAGTGGTTGAAAAATCACGAAATCCCCATGGTTCTCATTTTCCCTGAATTTGAAAGACGCTTCCGTGAAATGACAGCTGCCATGGGTAATACCGATAATCAACTTTTTAAACACAAATGCTTTATAAACCTGAATCATGATCTTATTGCCCGGCTCGATCCTGCTCATAAAAATTCTCTCAGTAAAGAAATGGCCGAAGATGCAGTAAATCATATTTATACTTTGGCTTTACTTCCCCATAAAACCCTGAAAGATGAAAGCCTTGACAATCTTTTTGTAAATGCCGGCAGACTGTTTGCAAAACTGGGCGGAACTAATAATTCAACCCTGGACAAACAACAGAAAACAACTACTGACAAAAAAAATAAGAAACAGAATAAAACTGCCACCAATGAGAAAAAAGCCAAAAAAACAACAGATAAAAAGAAACAAAAAACAAAAGCCGAAAACTCCAAGAAAAAGACCTGATTATTCCCTTCATTTCCACCCAAATCACATGAAATACAAAATCCCCCTCTACAAAGCTGAAATTAAAAAAAATGAGATAAAAGCCGTTAAAAATTATCTTCTGACTGAAGAAAAAAACAGGGGCAAGGAAATAAAGAAACTCGAGAACAAACTGGCTGAAATCCATGGAGTAAAACATGTTCTGGCAGTCTCATCGGGCACCCTGGCTCTGTTCGTTTTATTTCAGGCACTGGAGATGACTGAAGGGGATCAGGTGTATCTTCCTTCTTACACTTGGCCCAGTGCAGCCAATGCTGCCAATCTGCTGGGAGCTCAACTCCACTTTATTGATGTTAATCCTTCCTCTTTCTGTCTGGAATCAGAACAATTAAAAATAAAACCAACTTCCGGGAAAAATTTTATTATTTCTATCCATCAATTCGGTAATATCTGGAAACTGGACGAACTAATCCAGATAGCCGAAGAAAACAATGCAATTCTCATAGAGGACAGCGCCTGGGCTCTGGGTCTCGAACATGGACTCAAAGGCAAAGCCGGAATTTTCAGTTTTCATCCCCGCAAACTTCTCAGTGCCGGAGAAGGAGGGGCAATTTATACTGATGATGATTCCCTCTATCAACGCTGCAAAATTTTTAGAAATCACGGACTGAATAAAGCCGGAAAGCTGGTAGTGCCATCACTGAATGCCCGCATGCCTGAAATTCAAGCTGTAATTCTAAACAAACAATTGCAGAAAATAGATCAAGTACTGGCTGCAAAAAAGAAAACAGCTTTAGCTTATCGTCACAATCTGGAGAATAATAATCAGATAATTTTGCCTGAAAAACATAATTCCAAACTCTGGCCCACCTTCAATATAATTTTGAAACAGAAAAGAATTAACCCAATTATAAAATATATGCAAAACAAGGGTATAGAAGTAAGACCGTCAAGTGTCACAACTCATCTTGAACCCTTTTATCGCAAAAAGTTTCCTTCCCTTTCTCTGCCTGTCTCGGAACATCTGGCAGCAAATTCTCTTAGTCTTCCCATGTATAAAGGTATTACCCGGGAAGAAACAAAATTGGTTTGCACAAACCTGCAAAGAGCAATTCTGTTGTAAAAGCAACTTCACCAGTAACGTATTTCCCACCTGAATTTATAATTTTAATTAAAATATATTTCAGTCTGTATCTGATTCGTCCGATACTTTGTCTGATTCGAGTTTTTCTGCCTTTTTGCGAGCTTTTTCATCGGTTTTATTTTCTTTTTTTGTCTTCTTATTTTTATCCAGATCTTTGGCAGATTCGTCTCCCATATAGCGGGAACGCTTGGGAAGTGGATGGCGTAAAACTTTTTTGTGTGTGTAAGAAGCAAGCTTTCTGGTTTTGACCCTGCCGGCGTATCGACGCCTGTACCATTTTTCTCCGGATTTGGCTCCACTTACATGGAAATGATCTCGGTGGGCATGATCTGAATCAGGGGTAAGAATTCTTCTGAAAATCGGGTGTTTTTCAAACTCACAGATGAGACTGCGCATTCTCTTGGCTCGACCGGTTACAGAACCAACACAGTTATTTTTTGTGCCACGAACTCTTTTCCAATCGCGCTCCACCACTCCAATCACTTTGTCGGGACCGCGCAAAGCTTTGATGTCAATAGCCATACCACTTGCATGCCTGGACCAGCGATTAGTGCCTGCAACTTTGGTGTATCTGTAAGTACTGGTATAAATAACTTCATCATAGCCGTGCTTGAGGAATACAGGTGCTGCCAGCCACAGAGAAACGACCATTCTGCAATCAAAAAGTATATAAGGCTTATTGCCCCAGGCCCACTTGTAGTATACCCCGCCTATTCTCTTGTTCTTCAAGGAAACGGGATAGACAATTCCTCTCTTTTTGGGCCCGAGTTCGAACTCTATTCCCAATTGTCGGAGCAAATTATAACACTTTCCCCCTTTAAGGGATTTAGTAGTTGAATAAACCCGCTTCTTTTTGTTGCCCCATTTAATTTGTCTGATATTTTTGAGTATTTTTTTGCTGTTCAAGGATGTACGGAGCAATTTATACTTCTTGCCAATGGTTTTTATCAGTTTTTCTTTTTTAATTTTTTCTTTGCTGGTCATCCCATTCCAGGAAGAAGGCAAAGATGTAGCTTTGCTTTTGGTTCTCCTGCCCAGCCATCCTCTTCTCCATTTCTGAACTTGGCTGCGAGGGAGCTTGGCAGGAAGCAGCAAATTGGAAATAAGCAATAGATACAGCATAATTTGAATTTGGAACTAAGGGTTAATTAAAGCATTTAAATTAGAATCATGAACACAATCGCAATTACTATAGTTGAGAATGTAGATTAGATCAAAAAAATGAGCAATTTTTCCATTTTGCCCTTTAGGATTTAATCTTCATCTTTGCTATATTCGGCTTCAACCAGGGTGCGTAATCCACCTCTGATGTTAAAATCACCGGAAACTTTCAGATGGTGGGGACTCAACAATTCTACCAAATCATCACAGATTCTGTTGACCACATCTTCATGGAAAGCTCCTTCATTGCGATAAGACCAGAAATAAAGCTTGAGGGATTTCAGTTCAACACACAGTTGATCAGGAACATATTGAATTTCCATTACCGCAAAATCAGGTTGGCCGGTCATGGGGCACAAAGCTGTAAATTCATCGGTATCGATGGTAATGGTATATTTTCTGTCGGGTTTGGGATTTTTAAAGGTTTTGAGTTCTTTACTGGGCTTGGTGGTCATCATTTCTCCTTTGGAAACAAATTTGAAGCTAATTTTAGTTGATTTATTTTTAACAGAAAAAGGTAATTTTGGAAGGGAAAATAGCAGGGACAGAGGAAATAAAAGTGCTAAAGAATGAGAAGCGGGAACAATGCCGTTCCCGCTTCCTGTTCAATATTAAAACCTCTACTACCAAGTGAGGGGAGCCAGAGTAATTTCTGTCTCACTGTCCTGATCAGGGGCCCAGTCGGTATAACCGTTGGCCAGATCATCAGTAATAGCTGCTCCAAGATGGAGAGTATTTCCTGAAGTGGTAATTCCGGGAATATCTGCAACGTCAATTATGTACTCAACTGTGCTGGTACTTCCTGAAACAGGATCTACATCGAAAGAAGCAGGATTGCTGAGAGGACTGGCCCAACCATTGGCACTGGTCCAAATCTCAATGGAATTATTATCGAGGGTCAGAGTATCAATAGTAGTTCCGTCTCCCATTACATAGAGATCGTGAAGTCCGTCAACAGTGCAGGCAGAATGGAATACCATGCGAGCTCGCAAAGTGGTTCCGCCTTCAACATAGGCTTCAATATTTTGAAGATCACAACCATAAGTACCTGTATTGTCACCGGCAGGATCATCTGGACTGATGAGAGTCAAGTA
>JAWLEA010000080.1:0-15093 GCA_041686345.1 Polyangia bacterium
GGGAGCTGCCAGTCAAGCTGCACTGCAATTGGTGGGTGAACTAAACATAAAACCTGATACTTTCAAAGTTGCAGCTAAAAGATCGGATAAATCCTTTCCGGTTACTTCCCCGGAAATTGGCCGAGAGGTAGGAGCGGCAGTTTATCATGAAATGGATATTGCAGTTGATCTTGGTAACCCCCAACTGGTAATAGAAGTAGAAATAGGACGACAGATATCTTTTGTTTCAGTTAATAAATTAAAAGCTGAAGGTGGTCTTCCAGTGGGAAGTTCAGGTCATGGTGAAGTTCTTTTGAGTGGAGGTATAGATTCCCCGGTTGCAGCCTGGATGATGTTGAAGCGGGGGATGAGCCTTTCAGCCACTACTTTTTATTCTCCTCCCTGGGTTGGTGATCAATCATTGAAAAAGGTGGAAAAATTGTGTTCAATCCTCAGAAAATGGGGCGGACCCGATAAATTGCATGTGGTTTCCTACGGAATGGCACAGAAAGAATTGAGTCAACTCAATGCAAGACTGGCTCTGATTATGTATCGGCGACTGATGTTGAGGGTATCTGCACAAATGGCGTTTAAGGATGGTGCCAAGGCACTGGTGACAGGTGAGTCACTGGGACAGGTTGCTTCTCAAACTATTGAGAATATGGCGGTAATAGAAGCAGCTTCGCCTTTGCTGGTTTTAAAACCTCTTACCGGTTTCAACAAAGAAGAGATAATCCATCTGGCCAAAAAAATAAGCACTTTTGATACTTCTATTCTACCTCATGAAGATTCCTGTTCTCTGTTTACACCTAAACATCCGGAAACCAAAGCCCGGCTCGAATATGTTCTCCGCTGTGAAGAACAGGTAGAGATGACGGCAATGGTCAAAGAACTGACAGATAATTCACAAACTATAGAATTTTAAAGTAATTTTAATTTTGGAATAGGGGTTATTGGATGGTGAAGAAACAGGTTTCAGATGCGCGGAATAACTTCTCCGATATAGTTGATGCTATTTCAAGAAGTTATGACAAAGCAGATCAATTAAAATTCCGTCGTCAGACGATGACATCCATTTTTGGGATGGGAACTAAATAGTCCGAAAGATTTGAAAATAAAAATGGAGGGGAATTGCAGGGCAGAAACGAAAAAGCCGGTTTACATTCTTTTGGAGTAAAACTCGACAACCAGCTGCAGATCCAATTCAAAAGGAACTGTTTCAACAGTGGGAAGAGAAGCGACTTTTGCCTTTTTGTTTTCAGTATCGACTTCGAGCCATTCGGGAACAGATACTGAAGGAGAGGAAATAGATTCGTCAACTACAGTCAGATCCTTGCTTTTTTGGCGAAGGGTAACTTCGTCGTTTTCATTGATTCTGTAGGAAGGAATGTTGACCTTTTTACCATTTACCAGGAAATGACCATGATTGACAAGCTGTCTGGCTCCGGGAATGGTTTTAGCAAAACCGGCTCTGAAAACAGCATTATCCAATCTTCTTTCCAGAAGCTCAGCCAATTTGGCGCCGGTAGCAACTTTGCTTTTGCGTGCTTCTTTCATGAGATTACGCAATTGTTTTTCGCCGACTCCATAATTAAAACGGATTTTCTGTTTTTCCACCAACTGACGACCGTGATCCGAAGGACGCCTGCGTCTTTTTTGTCCATGTTGTCCTGGTTTGTAGGGACGTTTTTGCATTGATTTGGTTGTGAGACCTGGAAGATCCAGTCCGAGGCTTCTTAATTTCTTAACTTTAGGTCCTAAATATCTAGCCATATTATACCCTTTTACAGTGGTTGTTGACAAATTAATGTCAAAAAATTGATTGAAAATCAATATGTTAAACTGTTTAAAAACTGTGTTCCTGATTTTTAGAAAGTGTTTTGAAGAATAATCTTAAATTAAATCAGGACTTCGTATTGATATTAATTTTTGAACGAGTGTCAAGGATATTTTGATCTTTTCCTCAATAAAACCCGATAGTCCTTCATCGCTGCCAACTTTTTTCAAAAAACAATTGCCAGATTTGGTTTTTAATATGCTGAACTTGTACTTCAAGGGCAGATGGAACCGGAGGGATCGATTTGAAAAACGAGTTCGGGAATAAACGAATCAATGGAACCATCCAGATCTTCATCATTGAATTTTAGATTTCCTGTTTGGGAAAGATCACAATTTACCGGTGGGTAATAATCAAGATGCAAGGAGTTTTGCAAATATTCCATTGAGGTTTCTATCTGATCCCAGGTGAGTTCGGAATCTATAATTTGAATCAATTCTTCCTGCCAGGGCAGGGAAGAGATCTCATCAATGAATTCAATAAAACGGGCTTTTACTTCATCGGCCCGTATAGCTTGGAGGGTATTGTTGAAAAACAATTTGCGAATGATTGATGTAACAGTCTCAACCAGGGAAAGATGAAAAAAAGTCTGGGGAACAAAAAGAGGGGATGCTTCGTTGCCTTTGAAGTCAAGGGAGAACGTTCTACTCTCGGGAGGTGAAATAAAATTGGTGTAATCCTGGTTGATCAGTGGAAAATTAAGAGAGTCCAGAGATTGGACAAGTTTGTCGTGTTGGTGTTCCCAGGTTGATTTAAGAGAAAGATGTTCATAATTATTTTGATTGAGGGAAATCTTGAAAGATTTGAAATTGTTTTGAAGGGTTTCTATATTAACACTGAGATCAGTTAAGGTTCTTTCAAGAGAAATACCGTTGTGACTGTTTAAAAAACCTCGGCAATTTTCAGCATTGAGTAGTCCTCTATAACTTTTGATGCGGGCTGAGAGAGCTGTTTCTTCTCCTTCGGAACAGGTAAGAGGATCTCCTCCCTCCAGATGGGAAATGAGGCAATCCAGATAGGCTGAAGTAAAACCGTAACCACATTGTCCAATTTCAAGCCAGTTTTGATAATGGTTCTGAATCCAGGAACTGAGATTGCTGGTTTCGATTTCGTGAAATACTGTTGTTTCTTCAGTAAGGAAAAGAAGATAATCCAAAAGTTCAACTTCAAGGTGCAGATTGTTGCCTGGAATCAGGTTTTCAGGATCTGGTTCCGTGCAGCCGGAAGCAATGAGTTTTCCCGAAGAGTTATAACCCCTGACTACGAAAAGTAGAGAAAAATCAACAGTAAGGTTTTCATATTTTACACTTTCTTCAAGACTGTAAGTTTTTTTAATTCTGTTCAGATAGGAATTGTTGTCGATATCATCACAGGTTGAATTGAAGATTATCCCAAAATCAAAAGAATGAAAACTTTCAGGTTGGATACCGTTATATGACGGGGTGATGGTAAAATCAGCCTGTCCTGTGGACGAAACGATAACATCGAAATTTATGGGAGCAGCATTTTGGCAACTGACGGTAATTGTAAAATGGGAGGGAGTTTTTCCAGTTGAGATTTCTATACTGGCAAGACCATTATTGTCAGTCTGAGTATTGTTTTTGGAAAGAGAGGAGCCACCGGCGGATCCTTTTATTAAAAAATTAATTAAATGGTCGGATATTGGTTTGTTGTTATTGTCGACGAGTTGAATTGAGATTACTTCTTCTATTCCTGTCATCAGGTTGAGTTCACCATTGGGTGGATTGTTGTGAAGAAGCCGATAAATTCCCGTATTATTCTGGCTGTTTGTATTATTGTTGACGGTATTGTCATTGTTGTCACAACCGGGAATTATAAAAACTGGCAACAGAATTATAAAAAATAATGACAGTTTTTTGAGCATATCTGTTCCTGAGGAAAACTGATAAATTGATTTTATTGATTTGGTGGCAATTTTCAGTTTTAATAAAATTAATAGAGATATTAAGCCAATAACCCCCATTCTGGGATGGGATTCCAAAAGATATACTAACATCAAGGTATGGATATTACCACTATTTGTAGGGAAAGAATTGAAAATTTTAAGAAGAGAAGGTATTTGAGGAGGGATTAAAGATCGTAGCCGAGATCTTTGGGATCAGGGGTATCATAGAGAACATCATCCATTGGATGACGATAAAGTCTGCTTCTGAGTCTGTTTTGATCGAAGTAGTGACCGATCATGCCGATGGTTCTGCCGAGCATGAACAGACCATTCAAAATACCGAATTCAATGATTTCTTCTTTTTCCTTTTCACTGAAAAGATCGCCGCAGGATTCCATGAGATCAAGGAAAAGAACTCCGATACAACCGTCTACATTGAGAATAAGATTGTTTCTTTTGGTAAGAGTGATCTTTTCAACTTCCAGAGCGTAATCCAGATAGGTTGTTTTGGGGAAGTTTTTTTTGGCGAATTTTTTGAGCAGAGTAACGCGGACATCGGGGTTGGTTGCACTTTTGATGCGGTGACCGATACCTTGAATATTTACTCCTTTGGCTTTCATGTATTTGATGAATTCAAGGGGAGTCATTTCCTGGGCTATGGCGTTGCCAAAATGTTTGGCTGCTCCGGAAACGGCACCGCCGAATCTGGGACCGATAGTAAGGATACCCGAGGCTATTGCACTCATGAGATCTCTGCCGGCACGGGCAGTGACAATAGTATTGTGGGCGCCGCTTACACAGGGACCATGATCGGCTGTAAGCCGGAGAACAATTTCAATGTACTTGGCGGCAAAATCGGGAAGCTTTTTCTTGAACCAGAGTAAACCGATCATTTCACCGAGGGGCATGTTGCTTTCGATTACCTTGCTCATGGGAAGGCCGGCATAAAGAGGTTCTTCGCCGGAATCATCTGTAATTGTACAGATGATGTTGGTTGGCTTTCTGACCTTGCCTTCGGCTTTGAGTTGTTTGTAATCCTCGGGGATGGGAGGAATTGTTTCATCAGTTTCAGTTGTTTTCAGATCAAGTTTTTCGAAGGTTTTCCTGATCTTTTCGCCGTAGTCGTCAAAAGAGTTGGGAACAACAACTCCGGCTTCTTTGAGAGCTTTGTTTTTGGCTTGGGCAGTTTCCTTGTCCGAACCTGCTTTGGCTCCGGCATGCCCAAATTGAACTTCGCCTGTCATTTTTGAAGCTATTGTTCCTGTTACCCAACAAACCACAGGTTTGGTGATTTTGCCAGATTTGACGGCTTCGACAATTTTGTATTCTTCAGTTCCTCCAACTTCGCCCAGACATACCAGCATTTTTACCTTGGGATTGGCTTCATAACGCAAAAGATGTTCAATCAGAGTTGATCCGGGATTGGTATCACCTCCGATGGCTATTCCTTCATAGAGACCATCAGTGTTTTTGTGAATGATATTGTAGGCTTCATTGGACATTCCACCTGATTTGGATACAAATCCAACACTCCCGCTTTTATGAAGACCGGAAGCAATAATATTCTGGATAGTGCCTCCGGTATTGCCGATTTTGAATCCACCGGAGAGAATCCCGCCCACAGTAGCCGGTCCGATAACAGTTTTATTTTTAAGTTTGGCATAAGCAGCCAGTTCTCGAGCTCTTCTTTCGGGAACTCCTTCAGCTATGATTACCACAGTACGAAAAGCATCAATGTCAAGTGCTTCCATACTGGTGGGATAAGCTGAACGGAAAGATGAAAAGTTGATGAGAACATCAGCATCCTGATGCTTGGCTGATGCTTCAGCAAGATTTTGATAGATAGGGATAAGAATTTCTTTGGTTCCCCAGAAGGTTTTATGGTATCCGCCCCTTTTGGCATTGGGGTTGATAATTGCCGCTACACTAGGTTTTTCTCTTTTACAAACATAGTCAAAATCCAGCATGCGCTGAATGGCATTAGCCTGGAGATTAAAAATTATCGCCCGTGTATTTCGGGTAAACAATTGATAATCATTATTCATTGTATTTACTCCTTGATTTTATCCGGATATCTGATTGAATTATTTTTCAAATATCCAGTAATTATAAAACTAATCAGTTGTTTATGTGTTCAATACCCATGGGAACGATTTTGGTCATGTGAGTTTCAGGCCCAAAAACCTTGATGGGAAGATCAAGTTTTTTCCCGAGTTTTTCCATGTTTGCCAGTCCTTCTTTATAGTTGGGACCTCCTCGACGGACAAAAATACTGGTATCTGTTGCTTTGAGTTTATCCTGATGTTTTTCGATTGCCCTCATAATTCCTTTGAAGGTTTTGGCAACATCGGTGAAATTGGCAATACCGCCTCCAATCAGTAGGGCTTTGCCTTTTTCCCCGTTTCTGGTCATAAGATCAAGAATAGTAGATGCATATTGGAAAGTGAGTTCTTCGTTGGGGTTACCGCTGTATTCGCCATACATTCCCAATTCTTCCACATAACCAAGATCTGAAACTGTATCGGCGTAGATTACACTGGCTCCACCTCCGGCAACCATATTCCATATTTTACCGTCAGGATTCAAGATTGTGAGTTTTAAGGATGAACCTGTTTTCTCATCGAGATCCTTGATGAATTTTTCTTCAGAGGTGAGTTTTTTGCCGAATCCATCGGGAAAGGAGTATCCTCTTCCCCAAGTATCAAGATTTTCAAAAGCAGCTGTATCATCAAGTTTTCCCACCAGATCCAAAGGAATTACGGTTTCATTTACATAAGCAAAGGGGTTGATTTCCAGATAAGCAAATCCCTGATCTGCAAAGAAACGATAAAGGGCATTGATGAAATTGCCTATTTTTTCTTTCATTTCTCCGGCCAGGGGCAATTTTGATTTGAAGTCAATATCTTCGGGTTTGATCAATTTGCCGTTTTCCATGACTGGAATTTCGATCTCTTTGACTTTGTCCCAGTTTTCTTCCACTTCAACTCCGCCTTGTTCAGAAAAATAAACTACGTCTTTGTTGCGAAAAGCGCGAATTGCAACGTAGTATTCTTTTTTGTGGGGAACAAAAGGTTCTACCAGGAAATGAGTAAGTTTTCCTTTGACTCCGGAAATAGTAACCTCTTCTTTACGTTTTTGTTCAATCCAGGCTTTGGCTTCATCCCAGGTGGCATCAAGCTTGAGCAGATTGTTTTTGCCACGTTTGCCAAAGAGCATGTCTGGTTTTGCCACCAATTTGGTGTTATTAAGCCAGGAATGTTGGGTTGGACAATTTGCCAGATCGGTTTCGGGTCCCACCAGCAAATAGTTGTTGTTAATTTTGACTGTATCTTCGCAATACTTGTCAAGATTTGAGGCCATGAGATTTTTGCCGTCATATTCTCTAATACCTCTGATAGCCATTCGGGTTCTCCTTTAAAAAAAAGTTAATAAATAATTTCAGACCCTGGTCAGGAGTTGATCAATCTTGACCGGGGCCGTTGTTAATAATTCAAAATTCAAATACAGGTTATTTATGCAAAGATTTGGTATAAGCCAGCAGTCCGCCTTTGGAAAGGATATCAAGATCCCTCTGCCCCAGAGAAACTTTGAGCTTGATTTCTTTGCCTTTGGTGAGATTTTGTCCCACTAATTCACCTTTGGGAAGATCAGACAGATTATCCACTTTGATTTTATCGCCCATATCAATTTGATCGGTATCTGTTTCAAAAGGAACGATCCCGGCATTGATAAGATTGGCTTTGTGGATACGGGCATAACTCTTGGCAAAAACAGCTTTGATATTGAGCTGCCAGGGAGCCAGAGCAGCATGTTCCCGGGAGGATCCCTGTCCGTAATTTTCGCCGCCGACAATATAGCCGCCACCTTTTTGTTCAGCTCTGGAAGCAAAATCCTTGTCAATATAATGATAGGTATATTTGGCGATTTCGGGAAGATTGGAACGCAGATGCTGGGTAAGGGATCCGGCAGGCAGAATGTCGTCTGTCGAGATACCGTCGCCAACTTTGAGTAACACCTCTTCTTCAAAACTTTCAGGCAGTTTAACCTGTGGTTCCAGGGCAACAATGTTGGGAGCACGCCTTATTTCTACCCGGGCTGCATCTGGTTGAGCGGCAGGGGGGATGATCAAGGCATCGTCTATAACATTCATGTTGTAGAGTTCTTCTTCTTCCCATTCGACTTTGCGGGGGTCTGCCAATTTACCTGCCAGGGCACTGGCAATTGCAGTTTCCACACTGGAAAGAATGATGCGGGCATCTTTGGAACCGCCTCGTCCAAACCAGTTGCGGTTAACGGTTCTGACAGAATGATGGTGATAACCGGGGACATAACCCATGCCAATGCAGGCATGACAACCGGGTTCGATAGTTCTTACTCCGGCATTGACATAAGTTTCAAAAAAGCCGTCAGCCAGCAGAGTTTGTTCAACCTGTCTGGAACCGGGTGAGAGAATTGTCTCAATTTCTTTGCTGACTTCTTTGCCTTCCAGCATCATGGCTCCGAGAGCCAGATCATCGTAGGAACCGTTGGTGCAGGAACCCATGTAGACTTGGGTAATTTCGGTGCCTTCTACTTCGCTGATGGGTTTGATGTTGTCGGGCATACCCGGCATTGCCACCAGTGGTTCCAATTCGGAAAGGTTGATTTCGAGGGTTTTGTCATATTTGGCATCGGAATCGGCCTTGAGTTCGATCCAATCTCTTTCCCGGAATTGAGCTTTCAGGAAATCTTTGGTGATCTCATCGGAAGGAAAAACAGAAGTTGTGGCTCCGGTTTCAGCTCCCATATTGGTAATTGTGGCTCTTTGGGGAACGCTGAGAGTTTTAACTCCGGGGCCGGTATATTCGAGGATATAACCGACTCCACCCTTGACGCTGATTCTTCTGAGTACTTCCAGAATTGCATCTTTGGCGCTGACTCCCTTTTGGAGTTCACCGGTGAGTTTAATCTGCATGATTTTGGGCACTCTCATGTAAAAATAACCACCGCCCATGGCGACGGCAACATCGGCACCACCGGCACCAATGGCTATCATGCCCAGAGATGAAGAAGTGGGAGTATGCGAGTCGCTGCCCAGCAGTGTTTTACCGGGAGCAGCAAAACGTTCGTAATGAACTTGATGACAAACACCATTTCCGGATTTTGAACAATAAGCCCCATATTTTTTGGCAATTGTCTGTAGAAAAAGATGATCATCAGAAGATTCTCCTCTGAAGGCGAGGGAAGTGTGATCAATATAAGATACAGCGGTTTCACATTGAACTTTTGGTAAACCGAGAGTTTCAAACTGCAACCAGGCCATTGTACCGGTTGAGTCCTGGGTGAGGCATTGGTCAATTTTCAGACCGATAACCTTTTCCTTTTCTAGTTTTCCTTCACCAATATGAGTAGATAAGATTTTTTCTGTTACAGTAAGCCCCATATTTTTCCTCCTTGTTTTCAGATTGTAAAAAATTAATAACTGGTTTTTCTTTGAATAGGTTAATTGATAAAATATATAGCAAAACTTTTTTTCATTTTTATGGCAAAACTTTGTTATTCAGTTTTCAAATATAAATGAAAGTATACGGTTTTCACAAACCTGCTTTTCAAGATTGTCAAAAAATCTCAAGTGTATTACTTATAACCAAACTGGATAGAATGACAACAGTAACAATGGAAAAATTAAAAAAAATTTAATTGACCAGAATTAAATATGCTCTAAGTTATGCTTGTGATAAGTTTTTAACGCATTTTATTTTATCAGGAAGAGGAATTTTTTTTCTTGTTTCCAGTTTTGATAAAATGAATTGACAGTTGGTTATGGCAAAATAATCTGTCAAAATAACCAACAGTTGCAACTTTATTCTATTATTTTAACTTTGAACTAAATAAGGCTTGCTAAATATATGAACTTTAAAAATATAACTTTTCTTTTTTCTGTGATTGTAGTGTTGTTTGTTTGGGGCTGTGAAGCAAAAATCGGAGACGATTGTTCCACTGATTCTGATTGTTCATCCAGCGGAGGCAGGACCTGCGACAAAACCCTGCCAGGTGGATATTGCACCATTAAAAACTGTTCCCGGGGAGATTGCCCGGAAGGATCCCGTTGTATTGCTTTTTATCCCAATTGGGTAGTAAGTGAAGAATGTGATCCGGCAACAGAAGACAACCTGGAACTTGCAGATCCCACCAACGATTGTTCTCAGGATGAAGTTTGTCTTACCTCCGGTTATTGTGCTCCTCTAATGTTTGAAACCAGATATTGCATGCAAAAATGTTCTTCTGGAGGTGATTGCAGAGACAAGTATGAATGTATCAGCACCGAAGGTGTCAATTATACACTCATGCCCGATTCGGAACATACCTACAGCAATGTTCTTCAGACTAAATTCTGCTCTTCCAACTAACGGCAGGTTCATTGTGGTTATCAATAAATTTTATTTGCTTTTGTTTTTTATTTTTTTTGTTTCTTGTAACCAACCTGCAAATAACTCACAAACATCAACTCCTGACAGCCAACCCAGTAACAAAAAGAAAGGTGTTCCTCAATTTGTCCTCACTGAAGCCGTCAATTTTTACGGAGAAAGACCCGGCTATTTCAAAGATCACAAAAATTTTGAAAAGCTTATAAAAAAAGGTTGGAATAAAAATCTTGAATTTCCCCAATATCGCATGAATCTTTCAATTCTGGCGGGGCATTTGCAAGTTTTTCAGGGTGAAGCCGTTTCTTCAGGATCGTTAATGAAATTCAGTCCCAAAGTTGGTTTGTTCAATCCTTGGGTAATTCAAAGTTATTTTGCCGCTACCGGCTATAATGATAAAGATTTTGCTTTATGGGCGCACAAGGTCTTGCGCAAACATATGAAAACCCATAAAATAAATTCTTATGGTTTTACCAGGTTTAAAGGGAAAAACGGCGAAGATATCTTGATTTTGTTGATGCAGCGACAACGAATCATTCTCAATCCTTTTCCCAAATGGATTGAACTTTCCCAACCTTTGGTTTTAATTGGTCAGATTCAGGAAGATCTGACTGATCTGAAAGCTCTGGTAACTTTGCC
The DNA here is from genome assembly GCA_041686345.1 of Polyangia bacterium. GTDB lineage: Bacteria > Myxococcota_A > Polyangia > HGW-17 > HGW-17 > JAQICJ01. The sequence goes on from JAWLEA010000080.1 coordinate 10,766, forward strand.
TGAGGGTAAGGTTGTTCAAACAGGTGTTGCTCTCAGAAAAGACAACAAATTCAAATTTTCAGTTCGCATCTGCGAGAAAAAGAAAGACCAGGGGAACTATCATTTTCAATTCATAGCTCAGGACAAACATGGTCCTGCTGTTCTGGCAATGTTTAATATAGCCTGCGGAAAAGAAAATTGGCAAAAACCAAAACCTCTTCAGGTATGGGAAAGACCACAAAAAATCAACAACAGCAAATTTGTGGAACAAATAATTTCCAGGATTAACAAGTATCGCAAAACTCTGGGCTATACAGATTTAAAATTGCACAATAAATTAAATATCGCATCTGCCGAACACTCTCAGGATATGTGTAAACTTGACAAACTCATGCACATTTCACCAAATACCGGCTCTCCCGATAAAAGGGTTGAAAAATTGGGATTGAAACCTCAGTTGCTGGCAGAAAATGTCGCAGTGGGTTCTTCCCCCAAAGAAATAGTCAACGGCTGGATAACCAGTGAAGGCCACCGACTCAATCTGCAATTACAAGACATAACCCATGCCGGAATAGGAGTTTGCCGCAAAGAACTCGAAGGTGGCTCCATCATCTACTACGTAACCCTCCTCCTGGCAAAACTGTAAATTGCTGAATAATTTGATATCTCTGTGAACCACATCTCTTTCCTCCACCCAATTTAAGTACGAAAACTATCTTTACACATGGGGTTCCACATTCCTTAACAAAATCTATATTTTACAAGATAATTGAGTTTTATACCCCCCACCTTTTATTCTTTAAAAAAATAACCCCCAGGAATACATTATATCAAGATATGGGTAAGGTGAACAATAAGGAAAAATAAGAAGAGGGAGACTCTATCTCCTTCTTTTCTTGTAGAAAAATGTGAATTAATTTGCAAGAGGAGGTACACAGAATCCAAGTTTGGAAGGACTTGATTCGGTTTCAGTCCCGTTTGCAGGAAGTTCTTTATCTGAAGTGAAGAATCTGGATGTTGTGAGGCAGACATATGGTTGGGGAGTTGTTTCGTTGGTTTCAAAACCGGCGCAATCGGGGTTGTTATTTAAACCGTTGCTGGCATCACATATTTTGTTGCAACCATTCTGACACAGAGGTTTTGTTCTTCATGGTCCCCTTTAGTTTTCAGGTTCAGTGGTTTTAAGTTCGTAGCTTTGATCTATATCTATGTTTACCATGCCCTTGCCTTTACTTATAATGGTTTTTTTGAGCAACAGGCCGTTTGATTCGGCGTACCAGATATTTTGTTCCATGGAGCCCTTCATTCCCTGTGACATTTTTGCCCGCTTTCTGATGTGGTGGGCCGGCACTTTTTTCCCCCCGATATCAAGTTGCACCTTGTCCATGTAGGTGATATTCCAAGTAGTGTCAGGTCGCTTTTTTCTAAAGGGGCTGGTGGTTTTGTGATTGACAACTTTCGTCGTCTCGGTCCAGGTGTTGCCTGGTGTGCCCGCAGGGCCGGTAATTGGGTTTGCTCCCATGGTGACTCTGGATTCGCTGGAGAACCCGAACATTTCTCCCTTTGATTGACGCTCCATCAGAAAAATTCCCCTTGGTGTCTTGCAATATTTTTCAGTGCTCTCGTTGTTTTTGGAGCGCTTGGTATTGATTTCCCAGCAGTCACCTTTTATGGTGAGCAGAGCAGGGAGGGTTTTGGGGAGTTTGATCTCTTTGTCCCCGAACAATGATGATTTTACTTTGACCTGCCCCTTGGTTTTAAAGGTATAGACGCCTGGCTTTGGGAATCCCTGGCGAGCGGATTTTCCTGTATTTTCTTTTCTGAAATCCTTCAGTGCCTCCTCGGTTGTTACATTTTCAGGATCACGGACACGAAATTTATAGCGAAAATAGCCATATCCCGCTCCGAACAAGGTAGCGGCAGTTATGATGACCGTAAGTATGATGAGCCGGGTTTTTTGCCTGGTTGTCGCAGCACCTTTTCCCCCAGCGCACCAAAAGAGAATTATCAGTCCGCCACAGAGCAGTCCAAAAAGATACACAATTAGAAGAATGAAGTATTTCATATGGTTTTTCCAATGAGGAACGGCTTGAATCACCGAGTACAGATCAAATTATTGTTGTACACCCAATTGAGCAATCGGCAAACACAGCCATTACCATGTAAATGTGTTGACATTCGTAGACATTATTAACCACATATTTGGGTGTTTGTCCATTATTCTATCCTGGCTCTGTATTTTGATGATTTTGAGTATATTTTATGCAAATCATCAGGTTTTGGTGTTTTTCGACATGACTGGTTGCAAAACACCAAAACTAACCTCCAGCCAAAAAACCAAGTAATTTGGGTTCAACTTGACCTGATGGTTGATTTTGTTTAAGTTCCTGTAATTGGTATTTTTTACTCGGGAGGTTTTGCTAACGTATGTCAATTTTAGACTATATAATCTTTTTTATTTACATGTCTCTTGTTTTTGGAGTTGGTGTTTATTTTTTCAGGAAAAATGAAGACAGCACCGATTATTTTCTGGCTAACAGGGATTTGCATTATACCCATGTGGGACTTTCAATTGCTGCAACTGATGTCGGGGGTGGTTTTTCCATCGGCTTGGGGGGGCTTGGTTTCACTATGGGTCTTTCGGGCAGTTGGCTGCTTTTTTCAGGTTTAATCGGGGCCTGGCTTTCAGCGGTGTTCATTATTCCCAAAATCAAGAAGATCGACAAACGGGAGAACTTTTATACTTTTCCTGATTTCTTATCCTTCAAATACAATAAGAAGGTTGCCATTATTGCAGCTGTTATTTCGGGAATCGGTTATATCGGTTTTACAGGAGCTCAAATCCTGGCCGGTGCAACTTTGGCATCACAAACTATTTTTGCTGATATCTCAACCGGGATTTCTCCACTTAAATTTTCAATCTTGCTGATTAGTGTGATAACTATTGGCTATACTGTTTTAGGGGGACTTAAAGCTGTAATTTATACTGATACAATTCAATGGATAATTTTAATAATTGGACTTATTTTTGTGACAATTCCGGCAGCTATTTACAAACTTGGGGGACTGAGTGAGATCAAGGCAAGTTTGCCTCCGGGATATTTCAGTCTCACCAATATAACGCCGATAAAATTCATCAATTGGATGATTACGATTATACCAATCTGGGTAATCGGCATGACTTTGTATCAGCGCATGTTTGCCTGCAGAAACGAAAAGGAAGCAAAAAAAGCCTGGTATATTGCAGGATTGTTTGAATATCCCGTAATGGCTTTTACCGGAGTATTTCTTGGCATGTGCGGAAGGGTAATTTTCCCTCTGGTTCAACCGGAAATGGGAATTCCCTTGATGATAAGATATGCTCTTCCGGTAGGAGTAACGGGCATTATAGTGGCAGCTTATTTTTCGGTAATCATGTCTACGGCTGATTCTTGTCTCATTGCAGCCTCGGGACATTTTGTCAATGATCTGGTAGCCAGAACACCTGAGAAAAGAAAATCTGATAAAACCATGAAGTTGTCTTTGCTTTTTACTTTAGGCCTGGGTGTTTTTGCTGTAATTCTGGCTCTGAGTTTCTCAAATGTTCTGAATGCCATGCTGTACACATATTCTTTTATGGTATCCGGTTTGTTTATTCCAACCCTCGGTGCCTATTTCTGGAAAAAATCCGGAAGTACGGGAGCAATTGCCGGTATGTTGGGAGGGGGAACCGTAACTGTCCTGCTGTTGACCGAGGTTGTTAAATTACCTTCCTTTCTGGAAAGTACAGGGCTGCATCCCACATTCTACGGGATTTTGACTTCACTGGTTTTGTTTTTTACAGGTTCAATTTTATTTCCTGATAAAAAATAACTGGTTCCCGGCTCAGAAAGTTTTTTTGACTGGTGAAGAAGTTTGCCTCAGATGCGCGGAGTAACTTCGCAGATATAACTACTAATATATTCAAACATAATTTCAAGTACAGGGGAGTTGTTTTTTGAGGATATTGGTGGGTATCTGCAGGGGAGGGCACAAGACCCTCCCCTGCGTTAAATGGTGGTAAATATTTTTTATTTTTTCTTGTTGCCACCGGCTTTTTTCTTGCCATTGGTTTTTTTCCCGGTGGCATTCTTGCTATTTGATTTTTTACTGTTGGCTTTTTTACTATTGGCATTCTTACTACTTGCTTTTTTTCTGTTGGATGCTTTTTTCTTGCCAGTGGCTTTCTTACTACTGCTGGACTTTTTACCACTGTTGGTTTTTTTACCACTGTTGGATTTTTTACCGGAGGAAGCTTTTTTCTTTCCGGAGGCATTTTTACTACTGCCGGACTTTTTACCACTGTTGGATTTCTAACCCAACTAAGCTTA
>JAWLEA010000220.1:0-3438 GCA_041686345.1 Polyangia bacterium
GCTGTTTGATCCTTTCAAAATTTCTGTCGAACAACATGTCCGACTTTGATCTTAGATCAAATTTTATGACTATTGTCAAATTAGAACTCGATCACCCTGTGCCTTGATCCAATTCTGATTTAGCTTTTCCATACTGATTACCGTTTTCTGTTGAACAATTCACGGATAATCAGATGTTTTTGAGAAATAATTTGAAAAGTCGGGGCAATGAGAATAACATAAATATTCTATAAACACTCAGGAGGTTTTAATGCCAAATTTATATGATCCGATTCTTATCTGGTTTTTTGCTGGACTCTTTCTTATCCTGGCGGAATTCATCATTCCTGGCGTTATTATAATTTTTTTCGGAATCGGTGCCTGGATTACTACAGTTTTGCTCTGGCTTTTCGGCTTTGGCATAAATCTCCAGCTTTTTATCTTTGTTTCAACTTCGTTGATTCTTTTGCTGGTTTTGCGAAAATGGCTAAAAGAGATCTTTCATGGTCATGAAGAAGCAAACTTGAAACCCGGGGAAAACATGGAAGATATCTTAGGCAAGGAGGTTATGGTAACTGAAGATTTTCACCAGGGACGAGGCAAGGTGAAATTTCGTGGAGCCGAATGGGAAGCCAGATCCGAAAAAGATCTAAAAAAGGGAACCTGGGCCAAAATTATCGACAAAGAAAGTATTACCTTCATCGTTGAATAGATTTCACTTTAACCTAAGGACAAAACACCATGACAACCGGAACATTTATATTAATTGGAATTTTGATTGTAACCATAGTTGTACTTTACAAAACCATTTATATAGTCCCTCAAAAACACGCTTTCATCGTGGAACGACTGGGGAAATACTCAAAAACTCTGGAAGCCGGCTTCCACATGCTGATGCCTTTTCTGGATAGAATCGCCTACAAACATACACTCAAAGAACAAGCTATTGATGTGCCTCCTCAGGTCTGCATCACCAAAGACAATATTTCGGTAGAAGTTGATGGAATCTTGTACATGCAGGTTTTTGATGCAGCCAAAGCCTCCTATGGAATTGACCACTATGACTTTGCTTCAACTCAATTGGCACAAACCACAATGAGAAGTATTATCGGCAAGATGGAACTGGACAAAACCTTTGAGGAAAGAGACAAAATTAACGGCACTATTGTCAGAGCAGTAGATGAAGCCAGTGATCCCTGGGGAGTAAAAGTTTCCAGATATGAAGTAAAAAACATTGTCCCGCCTCAAAGTATTAAAGATGCAATGGAAAAACAAATGCGGGCCGAACGTCAGAAAAGAGCTGAAATTGCAAAATCCGAGGGAGATCGCCAAGCTAAAATCAACCGGGCTGAAGGTGTAAAACAACAATCAATTCAGGAATCAGAAGGTGAAAGACAAAAAAGAATCAACGAAGCTGAAGGTAAAGCCAGAGAAATTGAACTCATAGCTACAGCTACTGCAGAAAGCCTCAAAAAAATTGGCACTGCCATTGAACAGGCAGGTGGTAAAGAAGCAGTCAATTTGAGAATAGCCGAACAATACGTGGAAGAATTTGGAAAACTTGCCAAAACCACCAATACTACAATTATTCCCTCCAATCTTTCCGATATCGGAGGATTCGTCAAATCAATCCAAAACCTGATGGACAAAAAACTCTAATAATCTGCAAACCCTGTTAGCTTGCATAGTTCATTTGAAAAAATAAGTGATGGTTTACATAAAATTCAGTCTGATATTTTTTATAATTCATTTCTTGTGCTACATATTTGCCGGAATTATAGATCTTAAATTAGCAAAAAAAATTTATTCGGGAAAAAGTAGATTATTCAAGTCATTTTTTAGAGACATGAATGATGCTAAGGAAAATTCAAGAATAGCCTTGCTGTTAATACCATCCCAATTAATCAGAGCATTATTAATGTCCATGGTTCTTTACCCTGTCCTTCCCTATCTGAAACAACTGCACTTTGGCACACAATTTGTATTCATGACTGGTTTAATGTTTATTTATGCAGATTTTTCAAGCGCAGTTCCTTTTTCAAATACTATTGAGGGAATTGTTTACCTTAAAAAAGAGTTTGTTAAGAAAAAAGTATTTTGGACTATCCAATTAGAAGCAATAATCTATAGTGTATTATTTGGCTTACTATCCTCACTTTTCCTTTTCTGAAAAAAGTGATTATTGCAATTGAGCATATGGTTCAACATTCTTGAAAAACTCTATCTGTGCAATTATTCCTTGCACCTGAGGATTTTTTTCGCCTTCCAAAAACAATATATCCGGGACGGGAACTATTGTTCTTCTGAGTCTCTTTGCTTTTGAAATTCTTTTCTCATTTCTTCTTTTGCCAGTTCAAACAGTTGCTTGGCTGCTTCTTCTCCCAAAGCATCTTGAATATTTTTTCTCCAGTCTCTGAAATTTTGACGACCCACCCGGTGGGATTCCCGCCTGGTTAATTTCCCCTCCTGTAATTTTTGCAAGTTGCTGCGACTGTTTTTGAGCATATCTGAAAATATTTTATGAAGAGCCACTCCTTCTTCCTCTGACAAGTTATTGTTTTCTATATACTTATTGATAGCATTGACATAACCAACTTCCATTGTATCCAGAAAACCGTGGAAACGTGATATCCTTCTCTCTTTTCTTTCTTGTCTGTATTCATCGATTTTTTTATTTAATAATTTTTCTGTCTGTTTTTGGGCTTTTTTTGAGATAGTCTGCTGTACAAAGGGATTGTTGAACCAGTCATCAAATTCAGTTTGGGGATTTTTGCTTTTTGCTTTTTTGGAAGAACCGGGTTCTGGTTTTTTAATTTCTCCTGGTTTTGGCTCACGGTTTTCCGGCTTGTCGCAATCGGCCAAAGCTTCTACCTTGCTCTGTTGACATGTTCGCAATTTTTTCCGACCTGAAAGAGCAATATACCAGCCGGTTCCTGCCAAAACCAGCAAAATTCCTGAGAGCAGCCAGAAAACTGTTAATGATATTGTTTTTCGAGAATCACTCATAATAATTTATCTCCATTCCGTGATGGTAAACCAGAATACGACTTTGTGAACTATGTAATCTTATCATAAAACTTTGCATTGTCTTGAAGTTGTTGCTAATCTAGGTTATATAAAAAGCATCAATTTGCAAAAGGCAGGTATCATGAAATCTTATTTCTCCATTTCAATCTTTTTTCTTGTTTCGCTTATCACTACCAAAGCTTTTGCCTTAAAGTGTCAGCCGGGATATGCCCCTCAAGGCGACAAATGCATAAAACTAAAATACATCAAAAAACACAATAACTCAAAAGATCCTTCTTCCTCTGACCAATTAAAAAACAACCCCTCTTTGACCAAAAAAGATTGTCTGGTTGTTTTTAAAAAGAAAAATTTGAGAAAAAAAACCTCTATTTCTTTTTCTCGAGAAAAAATTCCCCTTGATTGCTTGCAATATTTCTACAAACTGAAAAATCT